>JAUXVD010000008.1:346071-692143 GCA_030684575.1 Nitrospirota bacterium
TGAGCATCAAGACTGTCGAAACCCACCGGAGCGAACTGATGCGTCGGCTCGACATCCATGATGTGGCAGGCCTGGTGCGCTATGCGATTAAGAAGGGGCTCGTCACCTTGGGCGGTTAGCCGACCGGTCCTGCTCCCTACCTATGCAGGTTCTTCGCAGAGGGCTCTCCTTTTTCCCGACCACCAGGCTGTCTGTTCCGTCATCTGCTTCTCTCTTCTTTTGTCCCCATTGTCCTGAATATCAGGTCCTTTCCCGGTCGGGTCCTCTAGCCCCGCCCATTCCTCAGGTGTTTTCCTCCTCGGTATCAGGGTTCCCCCGATACCGGCTGAGCGGAATATGTGCGAAATCTATAACCAGACATATCGTAGAGGCTTACCCGGAAAGCCTGAACAAGGAGGACGAACGATGATGGTACAGAAGTCTTCATATAGTTTACTGGCAGCCGTCCCGTTGGCGGCCCTGCTCGGGCTCATCGGGTGCACCGGTGTATTTGCGACGCAGGTGGAGAGTACGCTCGGGCCCAATGCAGGCGCCGACGACCACATGGCGGCGTCGATGCTCTATCAGGCGAAGGCACAGCAATTGGCCGCAGAAGCGGACCGCTATGAAACGGCGGCGTTGAAAATCGGACCCTACGAGGACCTCAAGGGCTTCCGGCGTGCAGGGCTGAGGATTGCGGTTCAGGAAAAACGTGGTGAGGCGAATCAGCTGGAGGAACTCTACGCAGTCCATTACGAAAAAGCTCAAACGATGTACGGAAAGAAGAATCCTGACTGAAGATATTTGGAGCGAGTCTGTCGGTCAGTCAAAGGGGGCACCACGGAGACCGTGGTGCCCCCTTTGTACGAGGCGGCACAATGCGATAGACCCGTTAGAATACTGTTGTTATTGCTTTCGCTCTTTCGCATACATACGCTTGGCCTTCTCTCTGTGTTCCGAAGCGAGGAGGCGCAGATCCGATGATTGTTTCCACTTCGATTGGGCGGCAATATTCAGGGAGGATCGACGGAATCCTTTCGTGTCCGTCAGTGGTGTTATGGCGGCTGCCGCCCGCTCATATTGCAGCGCCTCATCTTCCACGTTCTCCGCCGTGGTGTCATAGAAGTTCGCGATTTCCTCTAATTCGGCTGGCGTCCAGGGCTTGTCTTGCGCGCCCTTGGTATCCGTCTGTGCCCAGGCCGATGATGTCGCCTGCGAACTGGTGTCATGCCCCGGCAATAGGAACCACGTTCCCGCAACGCCCAGGAAGAGACCGATGAACAGTGCCATGCTCGTGCGCATTGTGAACCTCCTTTTCTGATGATAGATCAGGAACCAACATTCTAATTTTCCTTGTTTGATATTCTCTTACATGCATTTTTTGGCTTAGGCAATGGGACAGGAGGCCCATCGCACGTCGCCTCGCTTCACCCACCCTGGTTGACCGTCCCGTGTCATCACGTGCAGGAATGCATTCCTGCCAGGATCGTCCTCTTGCACGATCAATTCCGAGTCCAGTCTCCCAATGACCTCGCTACTTCCCATATGACCCCGTACCGCAATCCCTTTGGTTTTTGGAGTAAAGCACAAGTTCGGCAGGGCATGAGCCACCATGTCGGGACTGTCTGCCCTCGCAGACTCTCCCGTGGGATCGGATCTTTCCCCGTTGTGAGTCTTGGTGTCAGGGGAGTGGTACGCAACTCTGTGGATGGGGATACTCGGTGCGGAAACGGGTCGGAGGTCCTCTAGCCCATCCCTCAGAGCTTCACCGATCCGCGAAATGAATGACGTGGTTTCGCTCTCGTGAGAGAGCGTGGCCTGCGCCGGCTCGCCTGTCGTCACGTCGGTCAGGTAGATCCGAGTGACGGTGTCGCTCGCGACGATGCAACTTGCCACAAGCCGAAGGCCTGCTGTGCCCGGTATCAGTGTATGCATGGATGCCAAGGCGCGGGGACAGATGATCGACGGGATCACGGTCTCTCCCAGCCCTTCAAGCGAGAGGACTTGTTCTTGGAGAATGACGGGGCTCGAGGCATCCGCTGTGAGGGGCGGTACGGTCCTTTCGTCAGGGGTCACAGGTTTCCCCAGTACGTGCCTCGACGACTTTTCGAGAAGGTTCACGATGGTTTGTATGTCATCCTTCGTAGGCATTTCGTAGGACAAGGCAGCCGTGACGGTGGACATTGACCGGGAATGTGAGGTCATGGCACAGCCTGGAAGCACAACGAATCCAAGCAGCATAGCAATAAGTTGTCTGAAGCCTGAGGTTGTGATGCGATTCATATGCTCCTCCTCAAAGAAAAAAACGTCCCCGACCGCGATGGGTCTGAGGACGTCCTTGTCCAGAAGTCAGGGAGTGAGCCCCGACGGGGAGGCCTCATTGCCCCCGGCGATTCATCTCAATAAAAAAGTCCTCACCCGTTTCCCAGGTAAGGACTTCATTGTCCTAGGTATTATGGAGAGACTCCATTGTCTCTCCTGCTGATACAGCAATACATTATTATCATTCGATCCTGGCTGAGTCAACGGGGAATATGTATACATGCGAACGGCTTTTCGCGGAGTGCTCCGCTCAGACGAGAGTCGTGATAGAGTTGCCCCGCAACCGTGACGAGCACCGTCATGGTGTTGCGGCTGGTTTCACTATGGCAATGATCTCAAGTTTCCCTCCCATTCCTTCGAAGCCGTTTCATCCTGACGCGCCGGCGTGGCATGTGCTGCCCCTGTCGGATGTGGCGCAACGGCTGACGGTTGATCCACAGGCGGGCTTAAGCGGAGAGGAAGTCTCGCGGCGGATCGTTCGCTACGGTCTGAATGAAATCCGTGAACGACCCCCACGCCCGCTCTGGCGCATGTTCCTCGATCAATTCACCGACTTCATGATCCTTGTCTTGATCGGGGCGGCGATCGTTTCCGGGATCGTCGGCGAACCGCCCGATGCGATTGCCATCGTCGTGATCGTCCTGCTCAACGGGGTGATCGGCTTTGTCCAGGAGTATCGGGCTGAGCGAGCCGTCGCTGCCCTGAAATTGCTCGCAGCCTCCACGGCGCGGGTCCGGCGTGGTGGCCGTACGACAGAGCTCTCCGCTCTGCAGCTGGTGCCTGGCGATGTCGTGCTGCTGGAGGCCGGTAATACGATACCGGCGGATCTACGTCTGATCGACAGCGTTCAGCTGAAAGTGGATGAGTCACCGCTGACCGGTGAGTCGGTCCCGGTTGAGAAGCGCACGGACCCGTTGCACGAGCCTGAGGCACCGCTCGGCGACCGGGTGAACCTCGCGTACAAGGGAACCAGCGTGACCTATGGTCGCGGCAGCGGTCTGGTGGTTGCAACCGGCATGCAGACTGAATTGGGCAGAATCGCTGCAATGCTGGGGAATGAAGAGGCCGTGAAGACGCCGCTCCAAAAGCGGCTCGCGCTGTTCGGGCGGCGGCTGGCTCTAGCGGCATTGGCGATTTGCGCCATTGTGTTTGCCATCGGTGTATTGCGTGGTGAATCGGTTGTGTTGATGTTTTTGACGGCGGTGAGTCTGGCCGTCGCGGCGATCCCCGAAGCGCTCCCTGCCGTGGTAACCGTGTCTCTGGCCTTAGGGGCTCGCCGGATGGTGAAGAAACGGGCGCTGATCCGCCGATTGCCGGCGGTGGAGACGCTGGGGTCTGTCACCTACATCTGTTCGGACAAGACGGGCACGCTCACACAGAACAAGATGCGAGTGGAGCAACTCATTGTGAACGGCCAACTGGAGAATGGATCCACGAGCGAGGAGGAGTCGTGGCGTCGATTGATGAAGGCCATGGCGCTTAGCAACGACGCGATCAGGCACGAGGATGGCCACATGATCGGCGATCCGACGGAAGTCGCGCTCTTTCAGGGGGCAGAAGAGAGGGGATACGGGAAGGCTGAATGGCTGGAGCAGGCGCCTCGGGTGGCGGAATTACCGTTCGATTCAGATCGCAAATGTATGACGACCCTGCACCGGGAGGGTTCGGAGGTCGTGGCCTTCACCAAGGGGGCGCCTGAGCAGGTTGTGGCCCTGTGCGATGGGCAGTTAACCGGCGATGCCAGAACCTCACTCGATTCGGCGGCGCTGTTAGAGCAAGCCGACCGGATGGCGGCGAGCGGGTTGCGCGTCTTGGCCCTGGCCTATCGGACCTGGCCGGATCTCCCGGCGGAACTGACCCCTGACTGCATCGAGCGCGGGCTGACGTTTCTCGGTCTGGTCGGCTTGATGGATCCGCCGAGGGAAGAAGCGAGGGAGGCGGTGTCCCTCTGTAAATCGGCAGGCATCACGCCGGTGATGATTACCGGCGATCATCCTGCGACGGCCCGCGCCATTGCCCTGCGCCTCGGCATTATCGAGGACGGCGGAGCGGTGATGACCGGGCAGGAACTGGCGAAGTTGCCGCGGGATGAATACGAGGCGAAGGTGGAGGGGATCAGGGTCTATGCGCGTGTATCGCCGGAGCAGAAGATTACGATCGTGAAGGGCCTACAAGATCAAGGCGAATTCGTCGCGATGACCGGCGATGGCGTGAACGATGCCCCGGCGCTTCAGCGCGCCGACATTGGCATCGCAATGGGGCTGGCCGGGACGGATGTGGCGCGCGAAGCGGCGCATATGATCCTGCTGGATGACAATTTTGCCACGATCGTGACGGCGGTGAAGGAAGGGCGGCGGATCTTCGATAATATCCGTAAGTTCATCAAGTACGCGCTGTCGTGTAATACCGCGGAGGTCTGGACGATCTTTTTGGCGCCCTTCCTGGGATTGCCGATTCCCTTGTTGCCGATTCACATTTTGTGGATCAACCTCGTCACCGATGGGTTGCCGGGGCTGGCACTGGCGGTTGAGCCGGAAGAAAAGGGCCTCATGGAACGACCGCCCAGACCGCCGGGCGAGAGCATCTTCGCAGGCGGCATGTGGCAGGGTATTCTCTGGATCGGCCTGCTCATGGGAGGCGTGACGCTCGTCACCCAGGCCTGGGCCTACCGCACGGGACATGCCCATTGGCAAACGATGGTCTTCACCGTTCTGGCGTTGTCGCAGATGGGTAACGTGCTCGCGCTCCGGTCCGAGCGCGAGTCCTTCTTTACTCTGGGGCCGTTGACGAACCTTCCCTTGTTAGGCGCGGTACTTCTCACCTTTGTGTTGCAGATGTGCACGATCTATATCCCGGCGTTGAATCCGATCTTCAAGACCGAGCCGCTTGATCTCGACGAACTGCTGTTGTGTCTGGCGCTCTCGTCGATCGTATTCATCACGGTGGAGATTGAGAAGTGGTGTATCCGGCAAGGTTGGTTGCGCTGGAACGCGAAGAATGCGGAGCCGCCACCTGTGTGATCGGAATCGTGCGGCGCCGTGGTCTGTCACAGGTCCCCCCCTGCAGCAGTCTGACCCCGGTCAAATAGGAGTCTTTCCTCAAATCCTGTAACATGACCCTGTACATGGAGAATGTTGTCGATGCCGAAACATCAGGTTGAGCCCCATGTCTTTATCATCATCGGTGCGACGGGCGATCTGACGCGCCGGAAGCTCCTGCCAGCCCTGTATTACTTGCGGGACCAGGGAGTCCTGGAGACTCGCAACACGCTGATCGTCGGCGCCGCCTTGCCGGAGCTGGGCGAAGAGGGGTTTCGGCTCTGGGCGTTCGAAGGTCTGCAGCATGCCGGTTGGCGCAATGAAACGGAGTTGCGCCTCTGGTGCGAGGAATGTCTGCATTACCAGACCTTGCATGAGGGGGGAACGGAGGATTATGAGGCCTTGGCCCGGTACATCCGCCGGTTGGAACTCACGCATAAGATGCCGGAGAACCGGGTCTTCTATCTGGCGTTGCCACCGGACGCCGTACCCATGGCGATGGAACGGCTGGATCAGGCGGGACTGCTCAAGAGCCACGGGTGGGTCCGCGTCGTGTTCGAAAAGCCGTTTGGCCACGACTTCCAATCAGCGCGGCGTCTGAATACGACCCTGCATCAATATATCGAGGAATCCCAGATCTACCGCATCGATCATTACCTCGGTAAAGAGACGGTGCAGAATCTTCTGGCGTTCCGCTTCGCGAACCCGATATTTGAATCGCTCTGGAAGCGCGACATGATTGAGAACGTGCAGATTACCGTGGCCGAAGATCTCGGCGTCGAACATCGCGGGGCCTACTACCAGCAGGCCGGGGCGCTCCGCGACATGGTGCAGAATCATCTGACCCAACTCCTGACCGTCGTCGCGATGGAAGTGCCGGGCTCCTTCGATGCCCCTGCCATCCAGAGTGAAAAATTGAAAGTCCTCCATTCCATTGCGCCCATCACGCAGCAGGATGTCGTCTTTGGCCAATACACGTCCTGGCAGGTCGCCGATCAGACGATTCCTGGCTATCGCGAAGAACGTGATGTGCCGAAGGATTCGACCACGGAGACCTATGTTGCGCTGAAAGCGGAGATTCACAATTGGCGCTGGAAGGGCGTGCCCTTCTATCTGAGGACGGGCAAACGTTTCCCGCGCAAAATGACCCAGATCGCGGTGACCTTTCGTGAGGCCCCTACCCAAATGTTTCGCTCCCTCGATCCTGTCAGTATTCCATCCAACAAGCTACTGATCACGCTCCAACCCAGTGAAGGGTTCTCGCTCTGTTTTTCCGTGAAGAGTCCCGGGAGGCCGTTCCAATTGAGCGAGCATGCGTTGCAGTTCGACTATGAGCAGGCGTTTGGCGAGCTTCCTGAAGCCTACGAGACGCTGCTCCGCGACGTGATGATCGGCGATCAAACCCTCTTTGTCAGCGCGGACTTCACCGAGACGGCTTGGCGTCTGTATGACCCGCTGTTGACCGGCGAAAAATCCGTCTACTTCTATAGCGCCGGTAGCTGGGGCCCGAAGGAAGCGGATGCGCTGTTGGAGAAGAATGGGCATCGGTGGGCGTTGGGTTGGTAGGGGAAGGGAGTGGCCGGGTGCCCTCCTTGCTCGCAGAACAGCGGAGGGGATGGAGCCTGATGATCTTCTGTGCTCGCGCAACGCGCGGCCTCAGAAGGCCCTCGTTGGACGCGCGCAGTGGAAGATCAGTCAGCCCCCATCCCTAGAGAGAAGCGAGCAAGCTTGGAGGGAACATGGGTATCGTTCGACGCGCGCAGGGAACAACAGTCTGGCTGCTTCCTTTAGGGAATGTTTGGGGGAAATAGGCAGGCCTCGCTCGACGGCCGCAGTTCCTCAGTTAACGATCGCTTCACCCCTCACGTGTTACGGTTCCTGGGCCGCGTTCTCTGAGGTGTTGCTGAGGTGAGCGATGATGAGTCTGGCGTCGGCGATGGGGTCTGCCGTGAAGGGGGCTTGGTGTTGACGGGTTACGGAGGTGCTGAGCCGTTCGGCTGCCTGGCGAATGGGAAGCGGGAAGGATTCGTCCTGCTGAATATGGCGGAGATGTGCCATCGCATCCCCGCGCCATTGTGGACGAGGAAGTCGGGCGAGCCAGGCGTCGGTGGCGAGGGCTACGGCACGTCTGGCGCAGACGCGCGCTTTTCCGTCGTTGCTGTCCCGTTGTGCAGCCTCGGCCGCCGCAAGTTCCCGTTCAATCAGTTTCGTGGTCGTCATCCTGCTAGGTCTTTCCGATGTGCAGGGGAAGCCGCTAGCCATTGTGATCAATTGCAGATATGATCCGCAAGCCGTCGCCGGATACTCAGGAGGGTTCGTGGGCGGTTTGTCAGGCTCATCTGGTTTTATCCGGTCCAATTTAATACACGAGACAAACTCAACAGACCAGAGTCACCACTCGGTGTAATGTACGAAGAGGAGCATGAAAAAAATGGCAGCCAAGATCATACGAAAGAAGAAACCGAAGACCGCAGTGAAGAAGGCAGTGGGAAAGAAGAAGGCCACGCCGGTTCGACGGGCGAAGAAGTCCAAGGCGGCATCTTCTGCGGTTCTGATTTTGTCCGGCTCCACGCCGCTCCGCCGGAGGAAGGCAGCCGAGACTTTGGCCGAAACCCTCAAGGTCGATTTGTTCCGGGTGGATCTGTCGGCGGTGGTGAGCAAGTATATCGGCGAGACTGAGAAGAATCTGAACAATGTTTTTGATAAAGCCGCCGCGAGTGGCTCGATCCTCTTTTTCGATGAGGCGGACGCGCTGTTTGGGGCACGCACCACGGTCAAAGATGCCCATGACCGATATGCGAGCGCGGAGACAGCCCATCTCCTCCTGCGTATCGAGAACCACACCGGAATCGTGATTCTCACCAGCAATGGAAAGAAGCGCATCGAGGAGGCGTTCTCACCTCAGACTCCGGTGGTCGTCATGGTGGCCACGACGAAGGCAGAGGGGACAAAAAAGAAGAAGTAGGGGGAAGGGCAGCCTGGTCGTCCTCCTGCTCGCGGAACGCGCACGATCAGAATGTGCTCGTTGGACGCGCGCAATCGAGGATCGACCAGGCTGCCCTTAAAAATGAAATGAGTGAGTCGGGATCACGCGCGCAGTGGAAGATCAATCAGCCCCCATCCCTGAAGAGATGACGAGCGAGTTTGGAGGGGAGGGGGAGAAGCCAACCATCCGTCTTGCGTCACGGTTTCCAGCCAATTCTTTCCTAGCTAAGGTCCCATCGGGTGTTATCCCAGATTGATGGAATAAACACATGAAAAAACATCGGACAGATCTCAGGAGTATTGCCCGCCGCGCCATGATCGAGCGAGACCTCTTGCCTGATTTTTCTGCTGCGGCGATCAGCGAGCTTGCGGGCATACAGGCTGCCGCCACTGAGCCGCTTGAGAATCTGCGTGACTTAACGGGGCTGCTCTGGGCCTCGATTGACAACGACGACTCCCGGGATCTCGACCAACTGACCGTAGCCGAGCCGTGTCCGGATCAGTCTGTGAAGATCCTGGTTGCGATTGCCGACGTGGATGCGCTGGTCAAGAAGGACTCCGCCCTGGACGGTCATGCCAAACACAATACGACCTCAGTCTATACAGCCGGCGACATGTTCCCCATGCTGCCGGAAAAGTTGTCGACTGATCTCACCTCGCTCGGCGAAGGGCAGGACCGACTTGCCGTCGTCGTGGAGATGGTGGTGACAGAGGGTGGGGCGGTTCTCAGGTCGACAATTTTTCGAGCCCTGGTCCGCAACCAGGCGAAGCTGGCCTATAACAGCGTCGCAGCCTGGCTCGCGGGGGAGGCGCCGGCGCCTGAGCGGGTCACGGCTGTTTCCGGTCTCGATGCGCAACTTCGGCTCCAGGATCAGGTCGCGCAGCGGCTCAAGGCGCGGCGACATGAGCAGGGAGCCCTGAGTCTTGAAACGATTGAGCCCCGCCCTCTGTTCGATGGTGAGGTGCTGACCGATCTCCAGGTCGAGCAGAAGAATCGCGCCAAGGAACTGATCGAAGACTTTATGATTGCCGCGAATCAGGCGACGGTGTCCTACCTCAAGGGAAAGGGCATCCCGTCCTTCAGCCGCATCCTCCGCTCTCCTGAACGCTGGCAGCGGATTCGAGATGTGGCCGCACGCTTGGACGAGCAGTTACCATCAGAGGCGGACGCGCATGCGCTCGAAGAGTTCCTCGTGAAGCGGCAGCATATTGACCCCCTCACCTTTCCCGACCTGTCCCTGACCATCGTGAAGTTGATCGGCAGGGGCGAATATGTGCTGGACCAGTCGAGGGAGGGATCTGCGGAACATTTCGGGCTGGCGGTGCAGGGCTACACTCATTCCACGGCCCCCAATCGGCGATTTCCCGATCTCATCACCCAGCGGCTGGTCAAAGCGTCGCTGGCCGGAATTGCAACGCCCTATAAGCCAGAAGAATTGAAGTATCTGGCCGAACACTGCACCGAGAAAGAAGTCGATGCAGAAAAAGTTGAGCGTCGGCTCCGCAAATCCGCAGCCGCCCTCTTGCTTGAATCGCGCATCGGGCAGCGCTTCGACGCCATTGTGACGGGCGCCTCAGACCGAGGCACGTGGGCCAGGGTGTTCGATCCGCCGGTCGAAGGGCGAGTGGTGAAGGGTACGAGAGGGCTCGACGTCGGTGACAGGCTACGGGTGGAACTCATCAGCACGGACGTCGAACGGGGTTATATCGACTTCGTCAGGGTTTGAATGTGATGGAGCCTGATGGTCGACTGTGTTCGCGCAGTGGAAGATCGATCAGCCCCCATTCATGAAGCGAGAACGGGCGAACCAGGAGGCATCAATTCGAGGGGTTCGACGCGTCACTCTGTGAGGACGCATTTTTCGTAGAGATCCTTCAGGTTGCCGGTTGGATCGTAGCGAGCCTTGAGTTGGCGGTAGGTCGGTTCGTCGTACAACTGCCAGAATGCTTCGCGCGAATAGAATGAATTCGAGTACAGAGACTTTTTGCCTCCCAGCTCCTGAACCTTCGCTTCTATTTTCTTATTGAAATAGCCCTCCTCGTGATCGCTTCTGACTGCGTCCCAGAACCCGAAGTTGACGTATAGGGTTTGAGGATTCATTGGGTACAACGGATAGGAGACTTCCGGATTGTACGTTGCGACTGGACAGACCCACACCGGTTTGATCCCGATCTCCTGATTGAAGAAGCGTGCGAAGGCCGCTGCATGCTCGATCGGGATCTCCACGTCCTGAATCACGGCTTCTTGCCGCCCGCCTAGCATTCTGGCGACCAGCTGTGCGATGCGTGAATGATTGAATCTCTTGCGCAGCCTCCAATAGGTCGTGGAGTTCAGATGCTTCTTTCCCCATAACCAGCGCACGAGCGGATGCTGTGCGAGGAAATGTTTTGAACACCAGAACCAATCGGTGTCCCAGCGCCAGAGATAGTCGTACGTCGTGAGGTAGTCGATTGTGTTGCACGGGATCGATCGATAGTAGATGTGCCGATCGGTGTAATCGCTGAGCCACTCGGCCTGGTCGACGAACGTACCGGTCGTGAGATACAGCTCTTGCTCATCGAACAGCGTGCCGTCGATGAAATCTACCTGCCGGTCCTGGCAAACCTTCCCTAGCGCCTGGAAATAGAGGTCGAGGTCCGAGTAGCGCTCGTGCTGGAGTTTGACGAATCTTCTGACAGGCACGAGTGCCATTTTTACTTTGAGCGCATAGCCCAGCGTGCCATAGGAGTTGGCAAAGCCGAAGAACAAATCCCTGTGCTCATTATCGTTGGTGGCCACCGCGATCGTTCCATCTGGCAGGAGGACGTCAATTCCCAGGATCGTTTCGTGGACAAACCCATACTTGAACGAGGAGGATTCGATGCCGATTCCGGCCATCGCTCCGCCGATGGTAATCGATTTCAGTTGGGGGACGACGGCGGGCATGAGCTGGAACGGCAGCGTTTCACGGACGAGGTCCTCGTAGGTCGTCAGGCCTTCGACTTCTGCGTAGCGTTCTTTCTCGTCAACGTGGATGACGCGATTGAAGTGGCGCAGATCCAGTCTGTGCCGCGGCTCGGCGGTACGCTGCCGGAACAGATTTGATGTGGATTTTTCGAGGGCGAGGGATCCGGTCCTGTTCGACGCAAGAAGGGTCTTGATCAACGACTCCCGTTTGCGGGCATGGTCTTCATGCGAGATCATGGCCATTACCGCACGGTTTCATAGCCGCCTAGCAGTCCGCGCTTCGACATGACAATTTGCCAGAGGTGGATGGTTCTGGCGCGGAAGGCCCCCGCGAGGGAGAGCAGATAGTAGCGCCACATGCGGGAGAAGCGCTCATCGAAGGTGGATTGCCAATGCCTCCAATGCTCGTTGACATTGCTCTGCCATGCCAGGAGGGTGCGGTCATAGTCCGTTCCGAAATTATGCCAGTCCTCCATGATGAAGAGTCCGTCCATCGCCGCGCTCAGCTGCGCGACGGAGGGGAGCATGCCGCCCGGGAAGATGTATTTGTCGAACCAGGGATCGCCGGTGGTGACGGAGGCATTGTTCCCGATGCTGTGGAGCAAAAACAGACCATGTGGTTTGACGCTCCTATGGGCCACTTCCATGAGGGCGCGGTAATTTTTATATCCCACATGTTCGCAGATCCCGATGGCGGCGACCTTGTCGAACTCCCCTGTCGCTTCACGGTAGTCCATGAGTCTGATGTCGACGGGCAATCCGGCACACCAGCGCCGCGCGTAGGCGACTTGCTGCTCGGAAATGTTATAGGCGACGACCGAGCACCCATAGTTGGAGGCCGCGAAATGGGCGAAGCCTCCCCAGCCGCACCCCAGCTCTAACACACGTTCACCTTTCTTGAGCTGCAGCTTCCGGCATATGAGATCTAGCTTGTGCTCCTGTGCCTCCGCCAGGCTCTTCGTCCCTTTCCAGTAGGCACAGGTATATTGCATGTGGGGGCCAAGCATCTGTCCATAGAACTCGTTGCTGAGATCATAGTGCTGTTGCGCCACTCTGGTTGAGCGCCGCTGATTCTGCATGTTGAACAGACGAGCTTTGAGGGCGTTCAGGATGAGGCGCTTATCGCGGACGGCCTTGTCGAGGTCGGCGAGATGGAATTTGAAGAAAAATTCATCGAGCGGATCGGCATCCCACCAGCCATCCATGTAGGACTCGCCGAGTCCCAGAGAGCCTTCGGTCAGGATGCGATCGTAGAACCGATCATGGTGTACTTGGATATCCCCCGGTTGAGATCCATTCACCTGCACCTGGGCCTTCTCGAGCAATTCTTGAACGACGTGCTGTGGATTCATAGAGCGAACCCTCTTTTCCCCGCCAGGCAAGTGGGTTGATTCTGGCAGATCGCGGCTCGAGCGTAGTATGAGCTCCAATGAAGGACGACACCACATGTGTTGTCGCCACGAGGAGTTTTGCTACAAGATAGAGGTATGTTCTGTCGCGAGGATGGCGGCTTTGATGTGGGCCGGCGGCGTTCGCAGGTCCCAGACGATCCCGAACCAGGAGAGGACCGTCAAGACGTAATAGGAGAAGTCCACTTCCCACCACAACCAGCCCTGATTGACCGACGATTGGTAGTAATGGTGGTTATTGTGCCAGCCTTCCCCACAGCAGAGCACCGCCAGGATGAAACTGTTTTTGCTCCCATCGCGAGAGTTGTATCGAACCCGACCGACGATGTGCGTCAGGGAATTGATGAAGAATGTGCAATGATAGAGGACGGTGGTGGACACGAAGAATCCCCAGACCAGTCCAGGGACCCCCCACAGTGCAAACATCGCTATCGCGTACAGCAAGGGTGGAATGACGTGAAAGCGGTTGAGGAATCGCAGCTCAGGATATTTTGCCAGGTCCCTCACGACCGTAAAGTCGGTCTCGACATATTCGTTTGACAGCAGCCATCCGAGATGGGAATACCAGAACCCTCGTTGTAACGGGGAATGACGATCTTCTTCCCGGTCTGAGTGCTTGTGGTGGTGCCGATGGTGTGAGGCCCACCAGAGCACGCCTTTCTGCGCGGACGTCATGGCGAAAAAGGCCAGGAGAAACTGGAAGACCCGGCTGGTCTTGTACGAGCGGTGCGAGAAATAGCGGTGATAACCGGCCGTGATGGCGACCATTCTCAGGTAATAGCTCCCCAGGGCCAGCGCCACCCACTCCACGCTGATTCCGGTCTGAATGACCCATAGGCACATCAGGTGGATGGTTAGGAAGGGGATTGCGCCCTTCCATTGGAGCTGTTTCGCGGTCGCTTCCTGATCGAGGGAACCGACGGAGTTGCACGACAGTCTATTCATGCAGGATGCTCATCGTGTGATCTTTATCCTCGAACTCAATAGGGGTTTGCAAGAAACGGGGCTATTCTACGCGATTGGCATCGGCCTAGGAAGCAAAAAAACGTCTTACAATGAGAAAATAGTTGACGCGTTGTTTTGCGGTATGTAGCGCAGGGGATCTGGCCGAAAGAGGCGATCTGGTTTAACGAAATTGACGAGAGCGATAGAGACCGGAGGCAATGAGCCGGTTTTCAGGCCGCACAGCTGTTATTGGAGTGGCGCGTCCAGCGACGAGTCAGGCGTCTCCAGACTGGTACGTCCCAATGTGCCGTTGCGGTAGTCCAATAGGAGAATCCTCGCTGCCTTGTCACGGTCCAGCCCGCCGCCGCTCCTGGTCAGCAGGCAGCCGCGTTTTTTGGCGATGGCATCGATGACGTCCGAACTCGTCAGTCCCTCTATCGCAAAGCCGTAGCGAGCCGTCAGCCTGGCCGGATAGCGCGCCAGGAGGATGGTCGCGAGAAATTCTGCGACGGCTTCGTCATCGACGACCGTGTGGCCCACGGCGTTGACCGTCGCGAGCAGCAGGCCGACGTTCGGGTCTTTGATCGTTCCCCACAACAAACCCGGTGAGTCGGTGATGGCCATATGGTCGTTCAGTTTGTGACGCTGTTGAACCTTGGTCACCGCCGGTTCGTCGCCCACACGAGCGATACGGCGTTTGAGGAGCATATTCATCAGGGTCGATTTTCCGACGTTGGGGATTCCCATAATCAGCATGCGCAGCGGCTTGACGCTGCTGTTTCGATGGGGGGCGAGTGGCTGACAGAGCTGGGGGATCTTGGCGGCATCGCCCGCATGATGGCATGAGAGGGCCACGGCGCTGACGCCCGGTTGCCGGTTATACAGATTGAGCCAAGCCTGTGTGACGGCGGGATCGGCAAGGTCGGCTTTGTTGAGGACTTTCAGGCTGGGACGCTGGCGGACCAGGCGCAGTTCTTCGATCAGCGGGTTGATGCTGGCGTCAGGTATGCGTGCATCCAGCACCTCGACGATGACATCGATCACCTCCATCGTCTTGGCCGCTTCTTTGCGCGCGGCATTCATGTGACCGGGGAACCATTGGATGGACATGGGGGAAAAGGCTTTCTGGGAAAAAGAGTGATCTGCCAGGCTGTGGGGCCGTGATCGGTGTGGTCATCGCTTCATCTATCCATATCTTAGTAGTAATTCGCTCCCCATTGAAAGGTCGCAAAAGGGCAGGTCATCTGTTCAACATGATTTTCCTGCTATCCCCGTTTTTGCTGATCGACCCGTCCGGCGAAGCACTGGTACGTTCCGTAATCGAGGCGGCGGCTTCGTTGACAGGACTCCGGCAAGTCAGTAGCCTACATCCGGTTCTGATAGGCCCAGGCATGCCAATGGCGCGCAGGGGATGTTGCTTCAGCGCCGTGTTGTGTCCGTGCTCACCATACCGATGCAGACTCTGATTGGAATCCTCTAGATGAAGACCTCGCACCCGCAGCTGGTTGCTGCATTTCCTCCGCACAACGGATCGCGCCTGAGCATTCTGAGTGTGGCTCAGCGGGAATGGCCGCTTCTGAGCAGCATCGCGACGGCGGCGGCGTTTCTCGCCTTCGGTCAAGAGTGGCTGGCCGACCTGTCCAACCCTATTTGGTTTGCAGTCGTCCTGCTGTGGTTATTCGGCATCGTCCTGCTCTCGGCGTTCTCGGTCGTTCGCCATGCGGAGGTTCTGGCCGTCAAGCTCGGTGAGCCCATCGGGACGCTCGTTCTCACGCTGTCCGTGACCGGCATCGAAGTCATGATGATTGCGGCAGTGATGTATACCGCTGAAGGCGGTTCGTTCTTGGCCCGCGATGCCATGTTTGCCGTGGTGATGATCGTATTGAACGGCATGGTCGGCTTGTCGCTCCTGCTGGGCGGCTTGCGGTACCACGAACAGACCTACAATCTTCAAGGCGCCAACGCGTTTCTGGCGGTCATTGTGCCGTTGGCCGTGCTTGGTCTCATCCTGCCGAACTTTACGACGTCGTCTCCCGGTCCCACCCTCTCGCCGTTTCAAGCCGTGTTTCTCATCGTCATGTCAATCGGGTTGTACGGTGTGTTTCTGGCGATCCAGAATTTACGCCATCGTAACTATTTCGTGTCTCCTGAGTCGGAAGATGCCGCCGCGGGACCGCCTCACGGGCAGGGTGAAAATTTTGAACATTGCTCTGTCGGGTATCATGCCCTCTTCTTGCTGCTGTTTCTCGCTCCGCTTGTCGTGTTGAGCAAGCAGATGGCGGTGCCGATCAATTTCGCCATTCATAGGTGGGGCGCGCCGTCGGCATTGGGCGGATTTTTGGTCGCCGTGCTGATTCTGGCTCCGGAGTCGCTCGGCGCGGCGCGCGCAGCGCTGGCGAACCAGCTACAGCGGTCCGTCAATGTGTTGTTGGGATCCGTGCTGGCGACGATCAGTCTCACCATTCCGGCCGTTCTGACCATAGGGGTCTTCACGGGCAAGACGGTCATTCTTGGCCTTGGTCCCGTCGATATGACCCTATTGCTGCTGACCTTGGGGCTCAGCACCTTGACCTTCGGCAGCTCACGAACGAATGTCTTGCTCGGGGCCGTGCACTTGCTGCTGTTTTTAGCCTATCTTATGCTCATCTTCGAGGGGTAACGGCGAGGATCTGCTTTTTCACTCGGCGGGAGTGACACTTTTTTCTGGGAGTTCATGTCATGAGCAGGCACAGGGTACGCCGTCGGAGTCTCACCGTCTTGGCGGTCATCTGGCTGGCGCTCGCGCCGGAGAGCCATGCGGTGGTGCAGATGCTTCCGGACGTGTCACTCACGGTCGATGGCCGGGTTGTCCACGATCATGCATCCGTCGTCTCAGATCCCACCGTGAAAGAGATTCTGGCGGCGTTCGGTCGTGCCGAAGCCGCCGTGCAGAAAGAGGATCTGGCGCCGCTGCTGCAATTCTACGCCAAGGGCTACAACTACCATGGCTTGAAATCGGCGGATGTACGCCGGATCTGGGGCGAAGTCTTCGATCATTACCGTGACCTGTCGTCGACCCATCTCTTTTCGGAGGTGAAACTGTTCCGGTCAGGGCTTCAGGTGCGTGCGGAAATCACCTGCACCGGCGGCCTGTACGGGACGGAGGCCGAGGGCGGCACGCGGATCACGTTGGATAGTTGGTTTCGCGAAGTCCACTATCTGGTTCATGAGGACGGGGCCTGGCGTTTTCTGGGGAACGCGGGCGCTGCGCCAAGCACAGCGCCTTTCGCGTCTAGCCCTCACCATCCGCTTTTTTAGCATCCTGCGGTGATTCTGATCCCAGCACCACGCAGAAGATTCTGGCCAGGTTATCTTTTTCAGGCAAGTCTATCGATAGTCTGCTAGTCGCTCAGGCTCGGGAGAAGTCCGATCGCCATTCCGTCGGTTTTTGGTCGGCCCGATCGGTTCAATTCGATGTGGGCCGGTTTGGTGGCGAGCTCGAAGGGTCCCATCAGGGCTCCGACCTCTTCTGGCGCCGGTTCCAGTTCGAACCGCTCTCTTCGAATCTCGCTGCCGGTCTTATTGCGATAGATCAGCTCGTCCGTTTCCAGATCATATTCCGGAATCTCGACGTTCCCCCAGCGCTGCATGAAGTAATGGGCGTAGAGGGTATAGAGACCGTGCTCCTTGTTGTTATGCCGCAGGACGTATTCCGGCATAGTCTTCACATCCAAGTCGGCATGGTAATGCTGGAGCCAGAGGTAGTCTCCTAGGATGACCAATTTCATCAGCGGAGAATCCGAGTAGAGCTTCAGCTTGACGGTCTTTCCCATGGCCTTCAGCCGTTTGAGTAGCAGGATACTCTGCCGGACTTCTGCCCGGAATTGTTCCAGCGTGAACTCAGGATGGTCGATCGCTTGGATGCGGGTACTCGCGTCCTGGCTGTAGGGATTCACCAGCATGATTCTCGCCCCCAGGCATTTGTCCAGGACCGAGGACAGGCTTCCCACTTGGTCCCCAAAGGTGCTGTGGCCGCTCGACCCGATGACGGAGATGGTTCGGCCTGTGCCCTGCTCTTCCCGGAGCGTTGCGATATGCCGTTGCGCTCCCCGCGTGCGGCGCGGGAAGAACGAGACGAGGCCCGCTCCGGTCGCCATTAGTGCGAGGGCGCGATCCCGCATGCTGCGACGGAGGTAGTTGAGACCGATGATCAACAGCACCGTCAGCGTCATTTCCACGGCGATGAGCGAGAGTTTGTCCTGTTCGACGCGTGCCCAAAATGAAAGAAAATGCCTGGCGCCTGCCGGGAGCAAGAGCGCAATGCCCGCACTCAAGGCGACGATGACGATGTGATAGAGACTCCCAGCGGCGTCGTGGAGGAGTGCTCGAACGGTTGACGAAAATTCATGAAACACGGATGCACCTCTTGATGTTGTGAGGTCCCCACGAGTCTGTCGGGCTAGCCATGAACGCGAGGGATGAGTCGGCCTTCGACGAAATGCTCAGCAGATATGGACGGCTGCGTGCGGACAAAAAAAGATCGCGTCAGACTTCGTGTCTCGTTGGAGGACTGCAGCCTCCGAACACGGAAGGTCTTCTACGATCACCTGTCACCCTAACATGCACCTGGCGGGCATGCAAGGAATGCGACGAAAGATGTGCGAGCGTCTGGAAGCGTAAAGCGCGACTACGAGCCGATAGCCTATAGCATCGGATAGGCATCGTCTGTCGGGAAGAAGAGTCGAGTATTGGTTTCGACAGTTCCAGCTCTGGTTCCCCGCCATCAGCGATATGCTCTTCTCTTCGGCCCTAGGACTGCAACGTCGAAGGCTCTCGATGGAACTGCGCCACCGTCGGGTGAACCAATTCGGCAAAGTCGCGGTAACGAAGCTTCATGGCTCCCGTATGTGTCCCGGCGTCGAAGAAAATGTGTTCATCTTTGGTGAGCAACTGATCGACGTAGACCGCCATGTTGTAGAGATTGCCGAACGGAGGCATCGTCCCTACTTCGCAGTCCGGAAAGAGTTCTGCGAGTTCCTGCTCCGTTGCCAGCCTCACATGTTTGCTGTCCAGCGCCTCTTCGAGTCCCCTAAAATCCACCCGCCAGGTGGAGGGGATGACCACTGTCACAAATCGTTGGTCTGCTTTGACCACCACCACTTTGGCGAACAGATCGCCTGGCACATGGAGAACCTCCGCCGTCCTTCTGGCGCTGAAGGCCTTGTCATGGCTGAGTACCGTATAGGCGATTTTGTGGCTGTCGAGATAGGTTTGGAGTCGTTTGAGGACGGGCATGGCAACCTCCATGGGGTAGGCAGGATGCTGAAAAAGCCTGCCAGCGTCGTTCTCGCATCGTTCAGACCCTCAACGTACCCTCCGGGTACGCCTCGGGTTTTCACTCGCTGCGGCCTTGCTGGCAGCCTTTTTGAGCATCCTGCGTTTGAGCCTATTGATGATTGAATAGAGCAAGGGGAATGCCATCATCCTCACGCAGAATGGCGCAGGTAAATGTGTGATGCATTGCGTGGTTAGCGAAGGATTAAGACAGTGGCATTCGAGGCAGCAGACTGGTTCCGTGGCAGAATAGGGCAATGGTGTATAGCGGACTGTCCTGAAATGCTACGACGAAGTGAGGTGAAGAGGGTTTGTCTGGTTCATCTTGTTTGTTTGGTTCAACCAGATAAACGAGACGAACCAGAGAAACAAAAGGAACAGCCCGCCATTAGCGGAGGCGTTCGCGGCCATGGGGGGTCGTGAGATCCTGGTCCGGACCGAGAGGAACGATACGGGTTGGATTGATGTCGTCGTGGGTGACGTAGTAATGCCGCTTGATGTGGTCGAAGTTCACGGTGTCGGCGATGCCGTCGGTTTGATAGAGGTCTTTGAGATAGCCGAAGAGGTTCGGGTAGTCGATGATTCTCCGAATGTTGCACTTGAAATGGCCGTGGTAGACGGCGTCGAAGCGTATGAGGGTGACGAATAAGCGCCAATCGGTTTCGAGGAACTGTGAGCCGAAGAGATAGCGTTGGCGTACCAGCCTGGCCTCGAGTTGATCGAGGGCGTCGAAGAGGCGCAGCACGGCCCGCTCATAGGCCTGCTGCGAGGTGGCGAATCCCGCGCGATAGACCCCGTCGTTCACGTTTTCGTAGATGAAGGTGTTGAGGTCGTCGATCTCTTTCCTGATGCCGTCTTGATAGAGATCGATCGTGTTTTCGGTGAAGCGGTTGAACTCGCCGTTGAACATACGCATGAGGTCGTCATCGGAATTGGTCACGATGCGTTTCGTGACGGTATCCCACAAGACCGGGACGGTGAATCGTCCCCGATAGTCGGGATCGGTGGCCTTATAGGCCTGGCTGAGGAACTGGAATCCGTTGATGGGATCGAGCGAATGGCCCGTCCCTTCTCGGAAGGCCCAGCCCCGCTCGTCGCGGATCGGGTCCACGACCGTCATGCCGATCGCGTCTTCGAGCTTCTTGAGTTTTCGCACAATGATCGTGCGATGGGCCCAGGGGCAGGCTAGGGAGACATAGAGGTGGTAACGGCCTTTCTCAGCTGGATAGCCGGAGTTCCCGTTCGCGGTCACCCAGTTCTTGAACATGTCCGGCTGCCTGGCGAAGGCGCCTTCGCCGCTTTGCTCGTCTGGAAATTGCGCCTTGATGGTCATGTGAACTCCTACTGCCTCTACCGTACCATAATAATGGGGAATGGGGAGGTGCTCTGGTTAGTCCATCGTGCTCGCGCAACGCGCGGCCTCGGAAAGACGGAAGGGTAGCCTGGTCGTCCTCCTGCTCGCGGAACGCGCACGATCAGAATGTGCTCGTTCGACGCGCGCAGTGAGGGACAGTCCGGCGACCTCCTTAAGAGCAAAGTTGGGAGAGTCAAAATCTCCTCACACCCGTACGTGGTTGGCTGATGAACTGGACGGAGAAAGCGGAGACATTATATATTCCAGGAAGAGAACCTTGCCGCCTCCCACTGTGTGTAAGCGCTACGTTGGAATTCATCGGCGAAATACTATTTGAAGCTATTTGGGCCCTTGTTCAGGTCCTTGGCGAAGTATTACTCCAAACCTTCGGTGAAATGATTGCTGAGATCATCGGCTATGGAATGCGAGAGACGTTTCGTCGACCGAAGCCACTCATGCCCTGGCAAGCGACTATCGGCTACCTTGCTTGGGGTGCAATTTTTGGTGCCATCAGTCTTTGGCTCTTCCATGGTCACTTCATCCAATCACAGTGGCTTCGACTCGTGAACCTGTTTCTGACTCCGGTCATCGCTGGGCTCATCATGGCAAAGATCGGATCCTGGCGTCGCAATCGTGACCAGGAGCCAATTCGTCTCGATTCATTCTCATATGGGTTTTCTTTTGCGTTTGGGATGGCGTTGGTGCGGTACCTTTGGGCGAAGTAATTGTGTGTGAGTTGCAGTGTGAGGCGTTACTTAATCTGAAATATCACCATTTCCTGCTTCTCCCGGTTGACTCTTGCCACGCTAGAACGTAGCCTCTCTCCGTTTTCGCTTCAGCCTTTGATTACTCACTGGTAGAACCCGTTGCTATGGATTGGTTGTTGTGGCTCGGCTTGGTGGCTCTCTTCGTTGTCGGGGCTACGGCTGCGTTTTATTGGTATGGGTTTGTGACCCGCACGCAGGAGGCGTTCCGTGCGGCGCAGCCGGATCTCCGGATCACCAACATGTCGGCGATGAGTTCAGGGAATGTCCTCACGATTTATCCGGAACTCGAGAATGTGGGTGGAGGGTTGGCGTACGATTGTCTACTGCACATGGGTGGGTGGGAAGGCAGCTTCGCGGTGAAGAAAGTCTATCCTCGCGGGCCACGCTATCAGAAACATGTAGCCTCGATCGTCTTGGGCCCTGACGCGCCGGTTCGCGCCAAACCTATCAATAATGGCTATGTCCGGCTCCGATATCTGGATCGCTGGGGGCTCAAGTACGACTGTTGGTATCAAGTGACCCAAGTGAAGAACGAGGGTGACCCGGCGCTCTATAGCGTTCAGGTCGACTTGGAGCATCCTCAATTGAATGACCCGCACCCGTCATTCTGGGAGATGCGGAAGTTTCTTCGCACGATTCCTTTGTATGACTGAGCAGATCGCGTCGCCAGTCTGGTATTGCGGCGTTGGCTTTCTCATCGGCAGTATGATTGTCTCGCGGATGCCACGTCCCTGTGTCAATGTTGACACAACTTCTTCTGCCATCTCTCTCGTGCGCAGATCGTCGTACCACAATATCCTGTGAGTACGTTCAATCTTCTGCCCTGAATATAGAACTTGCGGCGCAAGATTTTGATCGGTACGAGCCTTGCTCTACAGCCGATGTATGGAGGGATTCGTCATGCATGATCCTGCTGTATGGACAGGTTGGTATGTCGCACTGCTGCTTTTCCCCTTCATGATCTTCGTCGTGGGGATCAGAGATTTTCTTTCCCGTCGAACAGGCCGTCGCTGAACGGCCAAGCAGACGAGCGTAAGGGGCAAATTTTGCCGCTCAACCGCATGCGTCATCCCACCGATTGAGCTGTCATCGTTCTCATACGATGGGCTTGGGCTACAATGTTCACCGAACAATGATGAACGCGATCGGTGCAGGCCTGTGGGCTATGAACGGCGGGTCTGTGATGTGGGTGCCGGAAGGCTCTCGACGAACAACGCCTAGTCCTCTGTCCTGCTTCGTCGACTGGCCGTCTTTTGTAAGCTGGGGCAGGATGGAATGAGGCGGGTGGTTTGGGTGCCCAATGCGTCCGCATAAAATCAGGGGTGCCAAGCTCAATGCTCGACACCCCTGAATTTGCCACGATTTCTACAATTACTTGATCGGGAGCTTGACGCTGATCGCGCCTCCGAGGTCCCCTTCGTTGGCGCCTTCTTTCTTATAGCCGGAGATATCCGTTTCGCCCTTCGGTCCACCGTGGCAACCCATGCAGCCTTTTCCATAATAAAGAGGGAGCATGACCCGCACGGCTTTCCCGCCCTCGACGGTTTCGCTCATGGCCTTGTCGCCCTGTCGGGGATAGGCGGCATCGGCGAGTTTCGTGAGGATGCCGGCCTCAAACCCGTCTGCCTTGTTCTTGGGATTCCGCAACAGGCTATCTTGCGTCGTTTGCTTGAGATACACCCCCGTCTTGGTGCTGAACTCTGCCGCGGCCTGCGTGCCGAAATGTGCCGGCGTGAACGCTTTATAGCCGACGCCTGATTTATTGATGCTCGCCTGATTGTCCGCCACCGTCTTTTTGGACGCCGCCACAAGTTCTGGCAACAGGCTCTTCGCGGTTTCCGGCACAGCCGCCGCCTTGAGATTGGCCAAATCGATACCAGATCGTCCCTTAAACTTTTCGATCAGCTGTGTTTCGAATACGGCCGGCGTAAAGCCCTTGTCTCCCTTGGCCGCATCATTGATGAGCGGCTGGTTGGCGCCGACCGTTCCCCGACCGGCATCCAACAGAATGGCCAACAGACGTCCGGTTTCGATGGCATCTGGATTGGCCGACGCGGAAACCGGTGCGAGACCGATTCCTACTGCGAGCAGGCCCAACGCAAAAACGAGAGTCCTCTTTTTCGCCATGTTCATGAATCCTCCTTGCTAGGCACGTGGGTTAAGGGGGCACCAGAAGTACATTGCTCCTGGAAGAGCCCGCGATCACGTGACTATGAACTTTTCCTCTCACTCGCGCCAGTTCTATATTTTCACGTTGTTACTTCATAAGGATTACACAGAATTGATTCTGCGTTGTGTCATCCACGATCGGGGATGGAAGGGGCAGGGCCCGATTCAGATTTGCGGTGCGCGCCATTCTACCGCCCGCCTCTCCCATTGCCTGTGGAGTTTTGTTAGGTCAAGTTGTCGGTCAAGTCCCGTTGCACCTTCCTTGTGTCCTCGGTAAGCTGCACTGCCATGAATTCTTTGAAACGGCAAGGAGCGTTCTTCGGGCTTGCTGCGGCTCTGTTGTTCGGCATCAGCCCTCCCTTCGCCAAGCTGTTGCTGCCGGAGAGCGGCCCGTTGCTAATCGCGGGGTTGCTGTATCTTGGCGCGGGCTTGGGCTTGCTCTTTTTTGAAATAATCGGTCGCCCGTTTCAGCCTGACGGACAAGAGGCTCCGGTCCGTCGGCCCGATGCAGGATTGCTGGCGGGGGTGATTCTCACCGGAGGGATGCTGGGTCCCTTTCTGATGTTGTGGGGACTGGAGCGCCTATCAGGCGTCCTGACCTCATTGCTCTTGAATCTGGAAGCGCCCTTCACTGTGCTGATTGCCGTACTTGTTTTCCGTGAGCATGTGGGTCGGCTCGAACTGGCAGGCATCTTCGCGATCGTGGTTGCGGCAGGGATACTCACGTATCAGTCTGGCACGATCCGCGGCGACGTTGTTGGCGTCCTTGCCGTGCTGGGTGCCTGTCTCTGCTGGGCGGTCGATAACAATCTGAGTCAACGTCTCTCCCTGCGCGATCCGCTGGTGGTCACGCGGATCAAGACCCTCGGCGCCGGTTTCGGGATGCTCGGCCTGGCGGTTCTCACCAGCCAACCATGGCCCTCGGTCAGGATGACGCTGGCAGCGTTGCTGCTGGGACTCGTCAGTTACGGGGTGAGTTTGGTGATCGACATGCGCGCACTCCGGCTGCTCGGCGCGGCGCGTGAGGCGGGGTTCTTTGCCACCGCTCCCTTCATCGGCGCATTGGTTGCCGTGCCGGTCCTGGGAGAGCGATGGACCATCCAAGACGCGATCGCCACCGCGCTCATGCTGCTTGGAATTGCACTGCTCCTCCGGGCGCATCACGGACATACACACAGGCATGAGGCGTTAGAACATGACCATGTGCATCGGCACGAAGATCATCACGACCACCGGCATGACGGAGAGGCTTCTGTTCGGGAGTCGCATGCGCATCCGCACCAACATGTGCCCATCGCGCATGATCATCCGCACCTGTCGGACCTGCATCACCGGCATGACCACTAGGAGTCGGAAGGAATCGGCGCAGTTACTTATTGCCTGGCGCACGGCGCGCTCTCCCCTGGTAGGCGCTTGCGGACATGTTGGGAGAAGGCCTGTGACCATCCGGACTGCTTACGGCAGGTCGTTCGGACTGTTCTCAAACCGGATGGCGATGCCTGAGAGGGCCTGTTCGATGCGCGGCTGATCCGTGGCCCCTTGGGTCAAGATGTACGGGTTGGAGCTGTAGGGGCTGTACCATCCGTATCCATAGAGACCGAATGCCGCTCCGGCCGGGCCCAGTAAGCCCGGCTCATAGTAGGGGCTTCCGACTTGAGAGATCAGGACCATCGGCACATCCGGGACAATCGCATCGGCTCCCAATGAACGGGCGCGATCCAGCATCGTATGCCGGAGTGTCTCCAAGCTATAGTTTGAGCTTCGTACGGTAATCCGTGCCACTTCTATATGGGGTCGTGTGGGCTCCCCTTGGAGCCAATCGACTGGTGCGGTCGTGCTTTTCGGGGGATAGGTCGTGTCTGTGAAGTATTCGATGCTGGTGCCGACACATCCGGCGAGAGACGCCATGACGGCCAGGGTCAGCAGGGTTCGTCCGAGGGGCTTCATACAGGACCTCTCAACATGTGGTTGAGTCCACCGTACTGCGACGTCTGCGAGAGCCCGATTCCTCGTTGGAGGGTGGAGTCAAGAACCAGGGAACGAGCGGCTTGTTGTCTCCGCCGGGTCATATTACGACTTTTCCGTTTACCCTCTCACGCCGTACCGTTACGTTTCATAGGCCCTAGATTGCACCGCATAGGGGAAGCTTGATACACAATAGGGGTTCCATCGTCTCACGCTTCGCGCTGTATCGCTGTACCAGGAGGACTCGCACCCATGTTTCATATCGCTGCACGATTGACTCGACGTATGCCTGTTCGGCAGGTGCTTACGGGCACGTTGTTGGGCCTCTTCCTGATGAGCCTTCTGCCGGCTTCGCTCCATGCGGCTCGAGGAGGAGGGAAGACGGAGGTCTTGCCTGTGCAAACCGCTGCACCGGCCGTGGTCTTTCTCGAGACGACTGGTAGCGAAATGGAGTTGCGGCAGCAAATGCGGGTCAAAAACGGAGTGTCTGAGCTGACGAGTCCTGTGCCGGGTGGCCGTTTCTCCGTCGCGCCAACGGGGAGTTACGGGTTTATTATTCCCAGGCTCCTGGGGTTGGCGTTGGTCACGCAGAGCCCGGATCTTCCGCTGGAGCAGATGTCGGCTGCCGCCAATGCCTTCGAGATCCATAAGCTCGCTGACGGTAGCGGGATGCTGGTGGGATTTGTGGAGGCGGATCTCAAGCCTCAGCTGACGCCGAGTCTGCGGCCGAAGAATATTCGGATCAGGCTGTATTCCAATCCTTCGACGAAGGCGCCGCATATCGTTGCGGTACCCTTGGTGAAATTGGTTGTCGACCAGATGCCGCTCAAGCTCGATTCCAAGAAGCCGGACGGTGCGGTCGTGTTCGATATGGATTTGCAAGGCACCGCGAATCGCAAATCGGTGCCAGGGGCACAGTAGCCCTTTTCCCATGGCCTGTAGGCCATCATTTCTGGCTGAACTTTGTCCGCAATTGACTCAACTGGTGCGACTCGTTAGCGTTCTCTTGATCAGCAGTCCAGACCGCTACTAAAGGAGGAGAGAGACTATGAATATGAAGCTCTTGCGATCGGTCGGTATGGCAGTATCGATGGTGGTGATGCCCTTGACGGTCAATGCGGCGCCCCCACCGGAACCGCGAGTGGACTATTCAGCCGATAGCACGATGGAGGTGGACGGGGGGATGACGTTGAAGTCTCACGTCTCCCATACACCGGGCAAGGAACGCATGGAGATGGGCGGGGCGGAGGGCAGTGTCACCATCATCCGCAAAGATAAGAAGGTGATGTGGCAGCTGATGGGGGATATGTATATGGAGATGCCCCTGGATCAGTCGAATGCGTCCGATCTCAGCGGCATGGATGTGGAACAGACGACCGTCGGTGAAGAAACGATCAACGGGATCAAGACCACTAAATCCAAAGTCATTGCGACGAAGAAGGACGGGTCGAAGTTCGGCGGATTTTTCTGGACGACCAAGGATGGAATCACGGTGAAGATGGATCTCCTGTCCAAGGAGGGTGACAAGAAAATTCGGATGGCGAGCGAATTGACCAACCTGAAGATCGAGAAGCAGGATCCGGCGCTGTTCGAGATTCCCGCCGGCTATACCAAGAACGACATGGGAGCCATGATGGGGCAGGGCGGCATGCCGAACATGCGCGATATGATGAAGAGCGCGGAGCAGGAGCCGGCGAAAGACCAACGACGGAGTCGAGACAAAGCCAAGAGTAAAAGCGCGGACAATGAAGAGACGATCGATATGAACAAGATGCTGAAAGGCCTGTTGGGCCGATAACGGAGGATGGCACGATGATTCTGCTCAGACTGTTCTGCGGTGCATTGCTGCTTCTCGCTCTGACGGCTCCCTCCGTCCGCGCGGACGATATCTGTGTGGGCGATGTCGAAGAGAAGGCTGCCAAGACGCAGGTCGCCGCCCTGAATAAAGTTGAAAAAACTGGCTCGCCTGCTGAATTGTTTGTGGCGTATCGCGCTATTGCGGGGAACGACTGTATCGACCGGTACGATAAGAATGCTCAGGTCAGGGCGAAGGCGAACCTTCCGAAACTCGGTCGTGATTTGGCCAAGGCAGCCGAAGGGAAGGGGATCTTGTATTCAGGTGAGCCGGTACGGGCCGACGGGCGGACATCCGCCTTCCGGTATTTTGAGGACATGGGAGAGTATACCGAAGCCAACCGGGTGATGCTGAAAGCCGCGCAGGCCAAACCGGACGATATGGCGTTATTCAAGGCTGCATGGAATGTCGACAATGGCCGCTCTGGTTCCAGTGATCCCAAGTCGGGCGAGCGACAACCCTATGTCTTGCCTTCAGCGTATCGTCAGGAGCTTGAGAAAATTGCTTCGGTCAACGCCGACCGGCTCATGAAGGCCGAGGAAAAGGATGCCCAGGGCCTGTCCGGTGGGGCAGCGGAGGTTGCGAAGGCGGCCATGGGTTCGCTTGAGAATTTGAGGAAGGCCGCCGACTGGATGAAGTTTTTGCCAAACGGCGACAAGTCGGCCAAGGTCAGGGCCGAGCAACGAGGGGATACCGTCATGGCGCGGCCTGACCCGATGTTCACCCAGATGCATGCCAGGATGTATTACGAATTCGCGGACTCTGTGAAGGCGAAGGAGAAGGCCGCACAGCTCGACAAGAAGATGGAAGCGTCGGGGCGTGCGGGGGAGAAGTCCGGCGAGAAACTAAAAAGCTCGATCACGCAACAGAGCGAAGCGGATCAGAAGAAGTTCAAGGATAAGAAGGCCGATCTCGAGAAAGAACTGGGCTTTTGACGATGCGCACGCGCAGCAGAGTTTCTCGATGAATTAGAACGATAAGCGGTTCTTAGAAAAACCCTGGGCAGGGTTACCCCCATCGTTCAGAGCCCGGATATCACGATCGACCCTTCCGTAAAGAAAGGGTCGATCGTGAATGCCCCGTCCAATCACGGTCGCCTTCGTGGGCCTATTTCCAATCGCTTCCTTCCCCACCCTCTGGTAGCATAGCCAGGCTTGTTCTTCTTCGACAGCGGGAGTAGGATCGCCCTCGTCCGGGATCCATTGTTCTTATTAACAGGAGGGGTGGCACCATGGCAGATCGGGCAGTGAGCGTATTAGGCTTCGTCGCCTTAGTGGGAATGCTGGTTGGCGGTTGCGCGAGTGAGGGAACGATGGGGTCGACAGGTGCCGGGGCGTCCGGGCAGGCCAGCCCGTTGGACGTCTGTTTGGCAGGAATTTCGTCCTCGGCTTCAGCGGGGACCAAGCAGGTTGCAGAAGAAAGCTGCAGGCGGGATTCA
Organism: Nitrospirota bacterium; assembly: GCA_030684575.1. NCBI lineage: Bacteria > Pseudomonadati > Nitrospirota > Nitrospirota bacterium. Next base: position 374,558 of record JAUXVD010000008.1, read on the forward strand.
TCAGTCAGAATGAGCATTATCGGTGCGGCGACGGCGAAGAGCAACGATCGGGCGGCTTCGGGAACCCCGGGCGATTCTCTAGATGCTTGTATGGGGCGTATCCCCAAGGATGCCAGCGTGGGTCAGAAGATGTTGGCGGAGGAAAGCTGCAAACGCGATCAGGCCACTCGACGATAAGTCAGTTCAGTCTTTGTGTCTGGGGGACGGCTGGACGGCCGTCTCCCAGAGCGTGACCTCGCTGGAGGCTCTCACGATTTGATAGGGACGTTGGTCTTTCTCTCCTCTGCTGCTCCTTCCTTTTCCCTCCCTGTTTCAGGCTGAGATACACCATTGATCTCGTATCCCAATCCTCTTACGCTGGGTTATTGCATCGGCGCAACGGCCGTAGCACACATGAAAGATTCGGACGTAAGGCAGTAGAGATGCTGATGGCGAAGAAGGTATTTTCTCAAGGATCTCGCGGCAATCGTTTAGATGCTGTGAAGCCCAGCGTTGCGATGGTGGTGCTGTGTCTCATGCTGGGAGCCTGTGCGGGAGTGGATTCGAGGGGTGCGCTCCAGACGGTCGCGGCGGTGGATCTCTCTCGTTACGCCGGCACGTGGTATGAAATTGCGCGGCTCCCGATGTGGTTTCAGCGTCACTGCGTAGATTCCAAGGCGGTCTATTTCATCCGTCCGGATGGGGCAGTCGGTGTGCATAATGAATGTGTGACGGATACCGGCGGGTTCGAGCAGGCAGAGGGAGTCGCGAGGGTGGTCGATCCCAAGACGAATGCTCGTCTTACGGTCGTATTCGATAACTGGTTCGCGCGGCTGTTTGGTTCATCTCGTGACGGGAACTATTGGATTCTTGATCTCGACGTGGAGTATCGGACGGCGATAGTGGGGACACCTGATCGGCGATACCTCTGGATCCTGTCTCGGACCCCTCAGCTGGATGAGCCGACCTATCGTGGCCTGGTGGAGCGGGCGCGACAGTTGGGGTATCCTGTGTCGGATCTCATGACAGCTCGTCGTCCCGCTTCTTCGTGAAGCTTGACATCATAAATCTGGCAGGCATCAGGAGCCTGGTCATCATGGAGAATCGCGTATGTCTTTGACTGCCTATAATAATGTGTCGGTTCCTTCGTTCATGTATGGCACCGCGTGGAAAAAAGAGGCGACGACGCAGTTGGTGCAGGTTGCCGTGGAGGCTGGTTTCACGGCCATCGACACGGCGAATCAACTGATTCATTATCAGGAGGCTCTAGTGGGAGAGGCGTTGTTGGTCCTCGCGCAGCAAGGGGTTACGCGAGACCGGCTCTTTCTCCAGACCAAGTTTACCTCGACGAATGGTCAGGATCATCGGACTCCCTATGATGCCTCGGCTGATCTCACGACCCAGGTGACGCAGTCCTTCGACAGCTCGTTGGTCCATCTACACACCGACTATCTCGATTCCTATGTCTTGCATGGGCCCTATCAGCGGCAGGGCTTGGGCGCGGCGGACCGTGAGGTCTGGGCTGCCATCGAAGGGCTCTATCGGTCAGGGAAAACCAAAATGATCGGCATCAGCAATGTTACGGCTGAGCAACTCACCCAGCTCTGTGCCGAAGCGGCCGTGAAACCGATGATGGTGCAGAATCGCTGTTATGCCGCACTCGGATGGGATAAAGCGGTACGGGAGATTTGCCGGGCTCACGGCATCATCTATCAAGGGTTTTCGTTGTTGACCGCGAATCAAGGCATCTTTGCCGAACCAGCCATTCGGGCTATCGCCCAACGGCTAGGGGCTGGGCTGGCCCAGGTTGTCTTTCGGTTTGCGATGCAGGTCGGGATGCTCCCACTGACCGGCACCACGAATCCGCAGCACATGAAAGAAGATCTCCAGGCTGAGCAGCTCGCCCTGACAGAAGAAGACATGCAGGTGATCGAAACGATCGGGATATAAGCTTAAAGTTTAGCAGGGTGCGTGAGCACTTGCCGCAGGATGCTCAAAAAGGCCGCCCAGCAAGGCCGCAGCGAGCGAAGGGGTGAGGCGTGCCCTTGTGGTACGTTGAGCCTCTTCGTGAAGCGAGAACGCCGCTGGAGGCATTTTTCAGCTTCCTGTTATGCCGGAAGCTCGGTCAGCCGCAGGGTGTAGAGGTATTGGTACAGTCCTTTACGGTCGATGAGCTCGGCATGGGTGCCGGTTTCAACGAGGCGGCCCTTATTGAGCACGAGGATGCGGTCGGCTCGTTGGATAGTGGTCAAGCGATGGGCGATCACAAAGGTCGTTCGGCCTTTCATGAGTTGCTCCAGCGCTTCCTGGACGAGCCGCTCCGATTCACTGTCGAGGGCGGAGGTCGCCTCATCTAACAACAAGATCCGTGGATTTTTCACAATGGCCCTGGCGATGGCGATGCGTTGCCGCTGCCCGCCTGAGACGTTGATGCCTTTTTCCCCCACGACGGTCTGGTACTGATCCGGGAAGCTCATGATGAAGTCGTGGGCATGGGCCGACCGGCTGGCCGCGATGACCTCCTCCTCCGTCGCTTCTCTGTTGCCATAACGAATATTGTCGAGAATCGTCCCGCCGAATAGGATCGTTTCTTGCGGAACCAGCGCGATCTGTCGATACCAGCTATCCATGGTGACTTGGCGGAGATCCTGTCCGTCGATCGTGATGCGCCCTTCCGTGGGATCGTAGAAGCGGTGGAGCAAGTTCATCACGGTTGTTTTCCCGGCGCCGGTGGGACCGACGATAGCGACGAGTTCGCCCGGCTTGGCTTCGAACGAAATATCCGTCAAGACTGGCTGCCGTGGGTCGTAGGCAAAGCCGATGTGCTCCGCCCGGATATGTCCCGAGACGGTGGACAGCGACGTGGCCGTGGGGGAGTCGCTCACTTCGGAATGGGTGTCCAGAATTTCGAAGACCCGTTGTGTGGCGCCCTGCGCTTCCCTGATTTGTGCGAACACGCGGGCGGCGGAACTGAACGGACCGATCAGGATGCCGGCAAAGAGGACGAAGGCGAAGAGGTCGCCGGGCGACACGGTTCCGTCGATAACCTGAATGCCCCCGTACCACAAGACTGCGGCGGCGGCGGAGAAGGTGAGGAGGCTGATGACGGGGACGAAGACCGCCATGATGTTCGCCCGTTGCATCGTCAATGACAAGGTCTGTTCGACTTGTGTGGAAAATCTGGTTTCTTCTCGTTCTGTTTGTACGAAAGACTTTACGATGCGGATGCCGGAGATCACTTCTTCGATCAAGGTGCTCAAGGCCGCAGTCTGGTCTTGAATCGAGGTCGAGAGGGATTTCAGTCTGCGGCCGAAAAATTTCGCCACGAGGACGAGTAATGGGAGCAGAACCAGGATCAACAGGCACAGCCGCCAATTCATCATCAGTAAGAACGTGATCCCTCCGACGAAGGTCACGAGCTGTTTCGCGCTGTCGATCGGCGTTTCCGTGACAACGGATTGGATGATCGTGACGTCGTTCATGAGCCGTGAGAGGAGTTCTCCTGTGCGCCGACGGGCAAAGAAGCTGACGGAGAGGGTATGCAGATGTTTAAAGAGGTGCTGGCGGAAATTGGCAACGATGCGCTGGGAAATCCAGGCGGTCAGATAACTGTGGCCCATCGAGCAGAGGCCTTGGAGGAGGACGAGTCCGAGAAAGAGGGTGATCAACTCCGTCATTCTGGACTGGTCGTGCTGGACGGTAATGACGTCCCATAACGTGCCGGCTAACCGCAGCAGGGCCAGATTAATCGCGGCGACCGCCATGACCAGAAGGCCTGCGAGGGCCATACGGGACAGATAGGGTTTCAGGAACGGGAGAAATCGTGAGAAGGTGGACATGTTGAGGGACGATGGTAGAGGGGTGGCTGCGAATCACTCACGAAAGAGCGGTAGAGGCGACGTCTGAAGTCCCCTGGCAGAGTCGATCGCTACAGTTGAGCGATCGACTCAATCAGGTTCTTATTGACGGCTACGAACTCCGAGCGATCCTTATCATCGATCACCACGTCGGTGAGGCTGATAAAGAGGCGTTGCTCTTCGTTGATCGCATCGGACACACGATGTCTCATGGGAGGAATGAGGAAGTCGCCAACGTAGACGCAGTTCACAGTCCGGACGCGGATGCGAACCTTCTTGCCTTCGGGCACCGACCCCTCCTCCCCGTTCTCGGGTGAGCCTAGCTCTTACGACGTTCGAATTTTTGACGCCGGCGAAGCTTCTTGTACTTGTGCTTGCGCATTTTCTTACGGCGTTTTTTCAAAACACTGGACATGCGTTCTCTCCTGCGAAGGGGGGAGTGTAGAAGTTTCCGTCTCAAATTGCAAGGCCATGAGCGGATTTAATTGGTCATGATCGCGGCGGATGCACTGTAGGGGACGCTTGACCTGCCTGATACCCATTCCTATACTGCACGCATGATGTCACCACACAAACTCTCACTGTTCCCCGTCTTGCTCTTCATCAGTTCAATCGTCTTGGTTGGCATCGGCTGTAGCGGAAAGACGATCCAATATCCCGAAGACCACGAACGGTATCTCCGTATCGACCGGGCGGTGGAATCGCTTCGTCAAGCCTATGTGAAGAAAGATGCGTCGGAACTGGCTGCAGTCATGATGCCGCTCGAACAGCTTGAGCGGTTGCAGGAAGAGGCGCGAGGCGATTTCGAGACGTATAGTGCCATGACGTTGGAGTTCTCGCTCGAGCGCATCATGATTGAAGGCGACGACATCGATGTCTTCGTGCATTGGCAGGGCCTGTGGAAAAAAGATGCGGACGATCCCGGCCTCCGGCAGCGAGGCCACACACGATTGCAGTGGGTCGGGACGAAGTCGGTTCTGTTACGCGGGGTTCAAGGCGATTCTCCCTTCGGGATGAAAGCTCGACAGGCCACGGCCGATTCCACTCATACTCCCAAGAAGAAATAATCTATGGCATCTCGTCGATCGCGTGCGCCAGTGGAGGCTGATTTCCTGGTTATCGGGAGCGGTGTAGCCGGTCTCCGCGCGGCGTTGGAGCTCAGCCGTTCGGGCCGTGTCATGGTGCTGACAAAGGGCCATCCGCTTCAGAGCAGTTCGATCCATGCGCAGGGCGGGGTGGCGGTGGCGATGAGCGAAGAAGACGATGTGGGCATCCATTTGACGGACACGCTCAAAGCGGGGCATGGGCTCTGCCGAAAAGAAGCGGTGCGGGTCCTCGTCGAAGAAGGGCCTGCGCGGATTCAAGAGTTGATCGGGTGGGGGGCGAAGTTCGATAAAGTGGGCGGGAAGTTTGCCTTCGCTCGAGAAGCAGCCCACAGCCGAAGCCGCATCCTGCGTGCGCGGGGGGATGCGACAGGGAACGAGATGGTGCGCGTGTTGATTGCCGAGGTGAATCGGCAGAAACAGATACAGCGGTTGGACCATCACTTTACCGTGGATCTCGTGGTCGATGCCGGGCGTTGTTGCGGGGCGGTGGTGCTGGATGAAGGGTCGGGCCGTCAGTTTGTGCTGCCGGCACGTGCCATTGTATTGACCACCGGCGGGGCCGGGCAGATCTATGCACGGACGACCAATCCTGCCAATGCCACCGGTGATGGCATGGCTATGGCGTTGCGTGCGGGTGCGGTGCTGCAAGATATGGAGTTCGTACAATTCCATCCTACGGCCCTCTATCTGCCGTCGAGTCCGCCATTTCTGCTGTCGGAAGCGATGCGCGGCGAGGGCGCGCAGCTTCGCAATAATAAGGGTGCTCTATTCATGCAGCGCTACCACCCGATGGGGGCATTGGCGCCGAGAGATATCGTGTCTCGGGCAATCTTGGCGGAGATGGCCTCGACGAAAGCGCGCCATGTCTATCTTGATGTCACCCATTTGGGTGCAGAGTTCGTGAAGCGGCGTTTCCCGACGATCTATGCGACCTGCCTGCGCTACGATATCGATATCACAGAGGAATGGATCCCGGTATCTCCCAGCGCGCATTACATGATGGGCGGGGTGTGGACCGATCTGAACGGTGCGACAACGGTTCCGGGGCTCTTCGCCGCCGGAGAGGTGGCCTGTAGCGGTGTGCATGGAGCGAATCGTCTTGCGAGTAATTCCTTGCTCGAAGGATTGGTGTTTGGTGCGCGCGCGGCTACGGCAGCCGTGGCTTTTGCAGACAGGCATGATATTCCACACCTCTCGTCTCAGGAGGCCGCGATCCGAGCGGGCCAATTCGGCACATTGGATGATGCGGAAAAGTTGCGAAGCTCGCTCAGGCGAACGATGTGGGGACAAGTCGGTGTGATCCGCTCAGGCGAGTCGCTCATCCGAGCCTGCGCACAATTGTCGCGGTGGGCTCAACTTGTGGCTCAGCCGTTTGCCAGCCGAGCCGCGTTAGAAGTGAAGAACATGGTGCAGGTGGCGCAATGCGTCGCGGAAGCGGCGCTGTGGCGCGAGAACAGCGTCGGGGCCCATTACCGGTCAGATTGTCCGGAGGCCAAGCGGGCTGGTTGGCAGCAACACAGTCGCCTCTCCAGCGGGGAGGTGGTCAGCGGGAAGACTCTTCAGAAGAAGTCGCGGGGGCTGCTATTGTCTCTGCGGGGGCGTATCGGCTGACCGGACGTTCCAGGATCACACCGTCACGCACCAGAAATGTGCGGTAGTATCCGAGCACCTTCCTGACGTATCGCCTGGTTTCATCATACGGGGGCAGTGCCTGGTAATGTTCGACGGCATGTTCTCCTGCATTGTAGGCCGCCAGGGCCAGCGGTAGATTTCCATGAAATCGGTCGAGCAACTGGCGTAAGTATTTCGTCCCTCCGCCCACATTATCATCAGGGTCATACATATCCCGCACATCCAGACGCAGGGCGGTCTGCGGCATCAGTTGCATGAGGCCGATGGCCCCGGCACGAGATACGGCCCGTGGATCAAAATTCGACTCGGCTTTGATGACGGCTCGGATCAACGCGGGATGGAGTTGATGTTGTGAGGAGTAGCGGCGGATGACTGGTTCGAGCTCTCGTTCGGACAGGATGTCGTGGAAGCGGTTGGATTTGGATTCGATCTCAATTTTCCTGTAGCGCGCATCGGAGGGGACATTTGTGAGCGAGATCGAGCCGTCGCGGCTCACGTATTGGTAGATTTCCGCCTGGGTTGTCGGCACGGAGAAGGCCAATGATCCGACAGTGGCGATGACCGCTGTGATGAGCCCAATGGCTGCATGCTGTTTTTGGCGTGATGTCATGTGCATAGAAAATGTGTTGTGCATGGTTGCAACGATATCAGTATGCCTCTGGCTGTCAAGAAACTGCAGATCTTGTGCCTGGAGGCCTGCAATAAATAGTGTGGGAAAACAATGGGTCTGTGAGGGGGGAACAGCTAGTGTTCTAAACCACGTGTTCGAGTGGCAATAAATTGTCTGTGGAGTTGTTGGGTAAGGGGTCCTGGGGATCCATTCCCGATCGAATGTCTGTCCACCATGGTGACCGGCATCACTTCCATGGTTGTGTTGGTGAGAAAACATTCGTCTGCCTGGGTGAGCGCTTCGATTCCAAAATGTCCCTCGTCAATGGGGATCTTGGCTTCATGGGCGAGGCCGAGCAAGATGTCGCGCGTAATGCCGTCTAGTAGGCCACAGTCGAGTGCCGGGGTGCAGAGCCGACCTGCTCGGACGAAAAAGAGATTGCTGACGGTGGATTCCGTCAAGTGTGACTCCCAATTGAGCAAAATACTGTCGAAGGCACCGGCCGCGATGGCTTCCCGCTTGGCCAAAATATTGTTTAGAAAGTTTGTGGCTTTGATCTGGGGCGAAAGTGCGCTGGGCAAGTTTCGCCTCGTTTGGGCAACGATCAGGCTCACGCCGGTTCGGTATTGTTCTGCCTGAGGAGGGTGAAGCGGTTTTGTCATGATGACCACGGTAGGGGTTGGGCACAGGGCCGGATCCAAGCCGATATCACCGGGTCCTCGTGAGATGGTGATGCGAAGATAGGCGTCGGTGCGTTCATGTCCGACGTCATTCCTCATCATGGCCTCGTGGAGGAGCGCCGGCCATGTTTGCTCAGGTATCGGAATCGTCAGGCCGATCGCGTCTGCTGAGCGGCGCAGCCGGGCCAGATGTTGGTCCCGCATGAAGATCCGGCTCCCGTAGGAGCGAATCGTTTCATAGACGCCATCGCCGTAGAGGAAGCCATGGTCGAAGACGGAGACGACGGCTTCCTGTTCTGTCACGAACCGATCGTTCAGGTAAATCCACATGGTTAGGTCCGTTGCAATGCCTTGAAAAAGGCTTGAGCCTTCTGAATCGTTTCCTCGTATTCTTTGGCCGGATCGGAATCGGCCACAATCCCGGCGCCGACCTGCAAGTATCCCTTTCCTGCACACCATACCAAAGTTCGAATCACGATGTTCAGATCGAGGTTGCCGTTCCAGCCGATGTACCCGAATGATCCGGTATAGGGGCCGCGGCGTACCGGTTCCAGTTCCTCGATAATCTCCATGCAGCGGATCTTCGGTACGCCCGTGATCGTGCCTCCAGGGAACAGTGCTTGAATGAGATCGAAGGGTGTGGCGTCAGGCCGCAAGGTGCCGCTGACGTTGGATACGATGTGGCTGACGTGCGAGTACTGCTCAATCGCCATGAATTCATCGACCTGTACCGTGCCGAATTGGCAAACGCGGCCCAGGTCGTTTCGTTCAAGGTCGACGAGCATGAGATGTTCCGCCCGTTCCTTCTCATTCGCGAGTAATTCGTCGATGAGGCGTTGATCGTCACGGTCGTCCTGTCCGCGCGGTCTGGTTCCGGCAATCGGACGTGTATCCGCCTGCCGGTTGTGGAGACGGACCAGCCGTTCGGGCGAGGAGCTGATCAAGGTGACGTCATCGAAGTGCATGAGCCCTGAGAACGGCGAGGGGTTGACGGCCTGTAGACGTCGATAGAGCTCCTGCTCGTAGGTCTGTCGATCGGTGCCATCGTTGTAGGTGCCGGGAGGTTGCAGGGTAAATCGATGCGACAGGTTGGCCTGGTAGATATCTCCTGAGGAAATATATGCTTGGCAGCGCCGAACTTGATCGAGGTAGTCGTCCCTGGTTTGGTCAGGATGAAAGGCCATCTGATCGAATGATGGGAGATTCGCAAAAGGAGCGGGCTGTCCACTCAATCGGGCTTCCCATTCGGTCAACCGGTCTATACCCTCGCGATAGAGCTGCTCACGGGATTCTCCTAAGAACCGTTCCATGGGCGGACAGAAGATAATGTGCAGACGGGCAGTCTGGTGATCGACTGCGGTGACGAGGTCGTACAGACCGAATTGTAGGTAGGGGATCTGCAGATCCTCTTTGGCCATAGAGGGAAGCGCTTCAAAGTCGCGCACGAGATCGTAACTGAAATAGCCGACGGCTCCACCCAGAAATGAAGGCAGCCCTGTAGGAGGTGCGATCTGGGGGCCATCGAACAGCTGGCGAAGGCTATTGAATGGGTTGTTCGATACACATTCGTGTCCCTCGCCGGTTCGAAGCGTGGCCTGCCCTTGTCGACCGGTCAGCATCGAGTAGGGGTTGCTTCCTAGAAATGAATAGTGGCCTTCTCTGTCCGTCCCTTTTCCGCTATCGAGCAGAAATGAGGGCTGTGAGGGCGATGCAATTAATCGATACAGGTCGAAGGCTGTCCTTCCATGGTTCTCCAGCGTGAGGATGAGGGGCTGCGGAGGACCGATCAGGAACGATGGTTGGGAGAAACGAGTCATGGGTGACGATATATCGCTTTACAAATGACGCGCTACCCACTATACCCGACTGTTCCCGCTGTGTCACAGCGCAGAGTCGGCTTGACAAATTCGGGATGATTCTGCTTGAATTGCGCGCCCGCCATCGGCAGAGTCCTTGCGTTATGGATCGCATAACGAACTCTCCTCCGTGGGTACGACATGACCCCTTCACAAGATCCATTGTACGCAGGGCTTGGCCAAGCGGTCCGGATCGGAACCGATCTGCTCGCGTCGCTGATTGTCGGGGGAGGGTTGGGTTGGGTGGCTGACACCTACCTCTTCGGTTCTACTCCCTGGGGAATGGTCGTGGGGCTCGTGCTGGGCGTCGTGGCCGGGATCAGGAATGCGTACCGGTCGGCGCAACAGTGGCCGAAGACATAACGACGTTGTAATAGGAAAGTACGAAAGCGCCATGGAAGAAAGTCCGCTTCATCCGTTCGAGCTGCACAACTGGGTACCGATCTCGCTAGGCGGATTGGATATTTCCATCAATAAAGCCGTGGTGATCATGTGGGTGGTCGTTGCTCTCGTGGCGGCGCTCATGGTCATGGCGGGATCAGCGCGCAAGCTGGTACCTGGCAAGTTGCAGAGCATGGCGGAGATGATGGTGGATTTCATCCGCGGCATCATCATGGATACGATGGGCAAAGAGGGCATGCGCTTCTTTCCCCTCATCGCCACACTCTTTCTCTTCATTCTCTTCTGTAATCTCATCGGATTGATTCCCGGCAGCTACACGGTGACGAGTCAGATTGTCGTGACTGCCGTATTTGCCTGCCTGGTCTATGGGCTCAGCCTGGTCATGGGATTTCTGTTGCACGGGGTGAAGTTCCTGGGCATTCTCGTTCCGCCCGGCACGCCGGCCTGGTTGCTGCCGTTGATGATCCCGATCGAGTTGATCAGCCAATTGGCGAGGCCCATTTCGCTGGCTGTTCGATTGTTTGCGAATATGACGGCCGGCCACGTGATTCTTGGAGTTCTGTTCGGCTTGGCCATCAGTGGCGGGTTGTTGATCGGGTGGTTGCCCTTTGCGTTTACGATCGCGATGAACGGGTTGGAAGTCGGTATCGCGTTCATTCAAGCCTATATTTTTACCGTGTTGACCTGCGTCTATTTGGGGGACGCATTCCACTTACACGGCCACGATGAGCACGCGCACTAGCGCGTGTGAGTTCAGACAAGGGAGGAGTAGGACACAATGGATTCAGCAGCAGCAGCATTGTTGGGCATGGGGTTGGCGGCGGCAGGGTTTGCCGGAGCCGGCGTGGGTATCGGCTACATCTTCGGGAAGATGATCGAAGCCGTGGCGCGCCAGCCGGAAGCGGAAGCCCGCGTCGGAAAGTATATGTGGATCGGGTTTGCGCTGGTGGAAGCCATCGCGCTGTACGGCCTGGTCATCGCGTTCATCATCATGGGCCTTCGCAAATAGGAGCAGGCTCAAGGCCTGAGGCAATGGGCCGGGGAAAAGACGTGAGTTCCTTTCGCCATTTGCCACGCGCCTTGTGTCTGGGTTGAACTATGCCGCAGTTTGAATCGCACTTTTTTTCTTCCTTGATTTTCTGGGAAGTCCTGTCGTTCGGGATTCTCTTTTTTGTGCTCTACAAGTTTGCCTTCCCTGGCATCTTGGGCGTGCTGGAAGAGCGGGAAAAGAAAATTAAGGACAGTCTCGATCAAGCCGAGCGTCACCGGTCAGAGGCCGAACGGAAGCTCAAAGAGTACGAGGCCAAGCTAAACACTGCTGCGAAAGAAGCAGAAACTATTCTGGCTGCCGCGAAAGAGCGGGCGCAGCGGCTCATGGAAGAAAATGAGCAGCGGTTGACGACCGAAGCCGAGCGGATCAAGGGCGATGCGACGCGCGAGATCGATCATGAGCGCCGTAAGGCGATTCAGGATATTCGGGCTCAAACGACGGACTTGGCCTTGATGGTGGCCGAGAAGGTGGTGCAGCGCAGTCTCACCGATGCGGACCACCGGAAATTTGCAGACGAAGCGCTTGAGGTCCTGTCGAAATCCTACCAGCGGTAACTTTTTGATCAGGCGGGATCAGCCTAGGCTGGTCCCGCCCGGTCTGTATCCGTCCAAATCCACACAGACGAAGCGGAATCCAACCTGTCGCAGTCTGTCGCTGATTCGTGCTCGCAGGTCCGGTTGATTCAGCCTGGAGAATTCCTCCGGGCCGATTTCGATTCGCGCCACTTCGCCATGTTCTCGTACGCGTACATGGCGAAACCCTTCAGCCTGTAACATCTCTTCCGCCTGTTCTACGCGGCGGAGTTTGTCGATCGTGATCGGGATGCCGCGCGGGATTCGAGAGGAGAGGCAGGCTGCGGCCGGTTTATCCCAGTTCGAGAGTCCCAGAATCTTGGCGAGCGCCCGTACTTCCGCCTTTGAGAACGATGCCTCGACCAGCGGGCTGCGAACTCCCCACTCGCGGGCGGCTGTGATGCCTGGCCGATCATCTCCGAGATCGTCGAGATTCGTTCCATCCACAATCCACTTGCTCTGACGTGGTTCACGCAGCCCATCCATCAATTGATAGAGGTCTGTTTTGCAATGGAAGCAGCGGGCGGCATCGTTCTGTACGAAGGCGGGAATCTCGAGTTGATCGGTATGGACGAGTTCATGCTGCGCCCCGATCTCTGAGGCCATCTGCCTCGCTCCCTTGAGTTCGATCTCGGGAAATGTCGGTGAGACAGCGGTGATGCCCAGTGCGCGTGCACCGAGCTGCTCATGGGCGATTTTCAGGACGACGGTGCTGTCGATCCCGCCGGAGTAAGCGACCAGCACGGACTGCATGTCCGAGATCACCTGGCGGAGTCTGTCGAGTTTGCCCTGGAGGGATTCGGTCGCCATGGATGCCTGCCCCTTGGAGTCGATGCCGGGTCGACTAGTTTTTGACTTTTGCTTTGGCGAGATTCCCCACCACGACTAAGGCGTAGCGTTTGGGGTCCAGATACTGTTTGGCGACGCGCTGCACGTCTTCCTTCGTAACCCGTTCTATCCATTTCGGATAGTCCGAAAAATATTCGAATCCCAGGCCGTAGAACTCCACTTGGGCGAGCACCTGCGCAAGTTTTGCCGTGGAATCGAGCCGGAGCGGGAAGCTGCCGACTAAGAATGATTTGGCTTCAGCCAACTCCTGGTCTGACACCGGCGCGTCACGAATCGATTTGATTTCTGACAAGACCCCGGTAATGGCTTGGTTGGTCGTCTCTGTTTTAGTTTGAAGGTTAACCCAAAACGAACCGGGCATCAGTCGGGCGTCGAAGTGGCTCATGATCCCATAGGCCAGCCCCTGCTTGTCGCGAATCGAATCCATCAGGCGGGAGGAGAATCCCCCGGCTCCCAGGATGTAATTCATGACTGTCACAGAATAGAAGTCCGGGTGAGCGCGCGAAAGTCCCCCATGCCCCAGTACGATGGTGGATTGGGTGAGGTCTTTCTCGATGAGTTGAACCGTTCTGCGTTCGACCGGGGTGGGCTTCTTCGTATTTCGTGCCGCCACGGCCACTTTTTTCCAGGCGCCAAAGTGGGTCTGGACCATTGTCGTGGCTTGTTCAAGGGTGATGTCGCCCACGACGGTTAAGATGACTTGGGAGGGTGAATATTCCCGTCCATAAAAGCTCTGTACGTCGGCGAGGGTGATTTTGCTGAGCGTCTCTTCCGTGCCAGTGACGGGCCAGCGATAGGGATGCCCGTGGAAGACCAGTTGGTTGAAGGCTTTCATGGCGATATGGCCCGGGTCGTCGTTGTCGCTGGCCATTTCTCCCAGGAGCTGTGTGCGAATCCGTTCGAACTCCTGTTTATGGAACGCGGGATGTTGCAGCATGTCGGCGAGCAGGGTAAAGCCGAGGTCGACGTCTTTTTTGAGGACGCGGGCGGAGGCGGTCGTGAAGTCCTCAGAGGCCTTGGCCTCCAGCGCTCCTCCGACAAAGTCGATTTGTTCTGCCTGCTGTTTTGACGTTCGGGTCGTCGTGCCTTCGTCCAGGAGGCTGGCGACGAGGTTTGCGAGTCCTGCTTTGTCGGGAGGGTCCTGCGCAGAACCGGTTTTGATCAATGCATGGATCTCAATGATGGGGAGAAAATGCTGTTCCAGAACCAGCACGGTGATCCCGTTGGCGGTCACAAACTTCGTCGGGGTGATCTCGGCCGCGACGGAGGCGCTGGATACCCAGAATATGGCGCAGCATCCCATCCCAAGAATCAGGGCTGTCTGACGCCACAGCGCAGCCGTCCGTTGTTTCATCATCGACATCATTTAGGGGCGTCCCTGTTGTGCGGCGGTGGCTGGCGCCTCTGGTTGTTTGGGCGGCACCGGAATCAACGTGCCGACGGTTCGATTATCTTCCGTCAGGTATTGGCGGGCGACACGTTGGATGTCTTTCGCCGTCACGGCCCGGATCCGTTCCACAAATTGGTCGATCTTTCGCCAGCCGGCGCCGACGGACTCCGCTTGCCCCAGTAGCATGGCATGCCGGAAGTTAGAGTCCTGCTCGAAGACATGGGTGGCTTCAACCTGGTTCTTAGCCCGTTGAAGCTCCAGCTCTGTCGGGGGATCGGTCTGGAGGCGTTTGATCTCTCGGTGAAGGGCTTCTTCGACGATCTCAGGCTTCTGTCCGGGGCTCACGAGTGCATAAAAATAGAAAAGACCTGGATCAGCCTGGAGCAGGCTGTATTCCGCCCCGACGGCCAACGACGTTTTTTGTTCGTACACGAGGCTCTGGTAGAGGCGTGAGCTTTTTCCATGCGAGAGAATCGAATCGAGAATGTCCAGGGCATAGGAGTCTTCGCTCGTAAAATTCGGTACGCGATAGCCCATCATGACGAAGGGGACTTGGGCCTCTCGTTTGAGCAGAAAACGGCGTTCACCTTTTTGCTCCGATTCCATCGTGGCGATGGGCTTGGGTTCCGGTCCTCGTGGAATCGGCTCGAACAGCTGTTTGATAATGGGGAGGAGGCTGTCGGCCTTGATGTCGCCGACTACGACGAGGGTCGCATTGTTGGGTGAGTAGTAGGTGTCGTAATGTCGCTGCAGGTCGTCCAGCGTCATCGCGTCCAGATCGCCGAACCAGCCGATCACCGGCCAATGGTAGGGATGGCTGAGATAGGCCTGGGCAAAGAGCGCTTCGACGAGTGCACCTTGGGGATCGTCCTCCGAGCGAAGACGCCGTTCTTCCTTCACCACCTCCCGTTCCGTTTTCAACTCGCTCATCTCGAGCACGAGCCCTTGCATGCGATCAGCCTCAAGCTCCAGGGCCAGTTCGACGCGGTCGGCTGCGAGATTTTCGAAGTAGGCGGTGAAGTCCTGGCTTGTGAAGGCGTTATCCATGCCGCCGTTCTTGCGAATGAGCCGGGAGAAGGTGCCTTTCGGGTATTTGACGGTACCCTTGAACATCATATGCTCCAGCATGTGAGAGAGGCCTGCACGGCCCATGACTTCGTTGCGTGAGCCGACTTTGTACCAGACTTGGACGGTCGCAACCGGAGCTTTGGGCACTTCGACTAGGAGGACTTTCATCCCATTGGAGAGAATGAACTCACGGGGTTCTGCGGCGAAAGCGGGTGCTGTGAGGGCGAAGAGGAGACTGCTCGCGGCGATCATCCAGGATAGTTGCATCATGTGTCGGGAATAGGGCCAGGTCATAGTTGGATGGAATGCACAGTGCATGCTAGCAACGGGGTTCAATTTGTGTCAAGGCGCGTCCTGCATACTCGGGTGAAAGATTGCCCAATTGTCCGCAGGCGCCCAACACATCACGGCCGCGGCTCTTGCGGATGAAGGCGTCGAGGCCGCCATGTGTGAGTATGGCCTGAAATGCGAACACGTCCCGGTCGGCTGGTCGACGGAAGGGATTGCCAGGAAACTCATTAAAGGGAATCAGATTCACCTTGCAGCGGAGCCCCTTGAGCAGTTTCACCAGGCGACGGGCGTCCTCGTCACGGTCGTTCACGCCGGCGAGCAACACATATTCAAACGTCAGTCGCCTGGTTGGGGCGAGCGGATAGCGCCGGCAGGCGGCCATGAGGGTCTTGAGCGAGGCGATTTGGCTGGCCGCCGGCATCAATTGCTGGCGTTGCTCTTCCGTCGTGCCGTTCAATGAGATGGCGAGATTCACCCCGAGCGCGGCCACATCCTTCAACCGTGCGGCGAGTCCTGCAGTCGACACGGTAATGCGGCGTGGCGACCAGCCTAGTCCCCATGACTTGTTCGTGAGGCAATGGATGGCGGCTGAGAGCGCGTCGATATTGGCAAGGGGTTCCCCCATGCCCATGAAGACGAGATTGGTCAGGCGTTCGGCGCCGGTCAAATGGTCCTGAGACGTCAGCACCTGATCGACGATCTCATGTGCCTTGAGGTTTCGTTTCAGTCCCATGGTGCCGGTTAGGCAGAAACCACAATCCAGCATGCAGCCTACTTGGGTCGAGACGCAGAGGGTGAGTCGATCCTCGTCAGGAATGAGCACCGTTTCGATGCGGAGGGCATCGTCCAATGTGAGTAGAAGCTTGCGCGTATGGTCGGTCGATTTAAGCACCGTGCAGTCTTGTGTGCGTGAAACCGTGGCGACCTCGGCCAGTTGTTCTCGATCGTTCTGGGAGAGATCGGTCATCTGGGCGATGCTTCGGGCACGCCGCTGATAGAGCCAGCGGAGAATTTGACCGGTTCGGTAGCGGGGCCATCCGAATGGCTGCAGGAGCCGACTGAGACCTTCTTCTGTCAGGGACAAGAGATTGATCGAAGCGGGGCTCGATAGGAGGGCCTGTTTCTCATGCTGCATAGTGGCACCCTACCATAGCCTTAAAAAGTGGAACAAGGTAGAGGGTTCAGATGGCTCTGTTGGCAACGGGGAAAGGACGCTGTTATATATGATAGGAGTCGAGAGGGAGACCACGCGTGCGCACCGGTACATATCAATTGACCATACGACGTCTATTCCTTGCCACGAGCATTGGCCTCTGTGGGGTTGCTCTGCCCTCGGGCCAGGTGTTGGCCGGCTCTGTCCCTCCGCCGGCATTGAGTGACGGTGCAGTCTGTGAGGGTGCAGACGAATGCTTTCACGCAGCCGCACTGCCGAAGGAACGGCTCGGTAAGGTCCTGAACAAAGAGCAAGTGGTGTTGCTGAAGCTTGAGCGGCTTCAACGGCTGATGGAGCGATTTCCTGCCACGGTCTGGGCGAAGCGCGCAGGATTGTTGTCCGGGGTGCTGCTTCTTGAGCGAAATCCTGCCGTAGCCATGCAGTTTCTCCGCGCGGCACAGCGAGACATCCCGCTGTTAGACGACTATATCCGGCTATGGATTGGAGAGGCGCTGCTGAATCTTGGAGACGATAAACCCGCAGCAGCGATGTTCGAAACCATTTTCCTGACGGCACCGGATTCGCCGTTGTTGGTGAAGGCCGCCTATCGGGCCGGAGAAGCGTGGTATCAGGCTTCGAGTTGTCACGAAGCGACGGCCTGGATTGCCAAAGCGGTGGCGATGAGCGTGAAGGAATTGGAGACTCCCCAGGCATTGCTTCGGCAAGGCGCATGTCAGCTGCGAGAGAATAATATCGCCGAGGGTCGTGAAACCCTTACGCAGTTGTGGACCAAGTTTGCGGCCAGTGGAGAAGCGAAAGAAGCGGAGGCGCTGCTGGCATCGAATCTTGGTGGCGAGCCTTGGGTCGTCCAGCCGAACGAGCGGCTCGCTCGGGCGCAGGTGTATCTTGGGCAAGCGTTCCATGCCGAGGCGGTCGAGGAACTTCGAAAGTTTCTTGCGGCTGATCCACAGTCGCCGCGGCGCACCGAAGCCAAGCTGAAGCTTGGGATTGCACAGGTTCGGCTGAAGCAGTACGACCAAGCCCGAGAGACGTTTCGCGCCTTGGTGAAAGATGGCGCGGCTGAATCATCCGATGCCTCCGTGTGGCTCGCACGCGTCTATCTTCGGCAAGGTCAGGGCGACAAATTGCTCGATCTTGCGCGAACCATGCCCGCGTCGTTGTCCGCAGAGCAGAAAGGCCAGATCACGCTCTTCGCCGGTATTTGGCTGGAAGATCAGGGCCGCTTCGACGACGCGATCGCGAGATATCGGCAGGTGGCAAAGGCTGGCGAGCCGGCGTCTCAGCGGGCCGAGGGGCAGTGGCGTGTGGGCTGGGGGTATTACCGGATGGCGCGCTATCGTGAGGCGTCCGACCAGTTGCGTGTGCTCGTGGACCAGCACGACGGCGATTTCGAGCCGCAGGCGCTCTATTGGATGGGGCGGGCGGCTGAACTGAGCCAACAGCCTCAAGCGCGCGAGGTCTACGTGAGGCTCTGCCAACAATACGTCTATACCTATTATTGCCAACTGGCTCGCGAGCGGATCGATATGCCGTCGCCGGATTCTCCTACCGCAGAATCAGTCGTGACCACCGTTCCGGTAGACGGCGGCATAGCTGGAGGTGGTGAGGCCGCACGTTCGGTGTCTGCCAGGGCAGAAATCGAGCAGCAGCCTGCCTATCGACGCGCCATCGAGCTGAAGACGTTGGGGCTGGACTCGGATGCCGCGCGAGAATTGGTGAGATTGACGGAGCGGTATAGTCGAGAGCCTGATATTCTCATGGTGCTTTCGACATTGTTGAACGAGGCGGGTGCCTATCATCATGCCCTCAGGCTCGCGCGGGCCCGGTTCCGGGATAAGTTGGAGCGGACCGGAGGTGCTGTCGATCCATCGCTGTGGCAGGTGGCCTATCCGACAGGCCTTCTGCCTACGATCAAGGGGCAGGGGGCCAAAGGCGTCGATCCCTATCTGGTAGCGGCGATCATACGCGAGGAGAGTCAGTACGATTGGCGAGCGGTATCGCGGGTTGGCGCGATCGGCTTGATGCAGGTGATGCCGGGCACGGCAAATACTGTTGCCCAGCGACTGGGGCTTCCCGCAGTCGGACGGGATGACCTCTTTGATCAAGAGACGAATATTCGCCTTGGAGTTCGCTACGTCGAACAATTACTCGAACAGTTTTCCGGGAATATTGCCTATACGATTGCCTCATACAATGCCGGGCCGATTGCGGTTGGAAACTGGATTGCGCTGCACCGTGGGCGAAGTCAGGATGAATTCGTTGAATTGATCCCCTATCAGGAGACGCGGCAGTATGTGAAGCGTGTTCTGCGTAGTTATCGAGAATATGCCAGGCTGGGCAGGGCTTCCTAGGGGCCGTTTCTTGACAAGATTTAGACAAGTTTCTATAGTGCGCCACAACCTATAGTGGCTACTTTTAAGGAGGGGACTGAGGGAATGGCACTCGATCGATTGGACGCGCTTGAAGACCGTATTAAAGACCTGGTGAAGCTGATTCAAGAATTGAAGAAAAAGAATGCGGCTGCTGAAGAAGAGTTGAAGGTTGTTCGGCAGCGACTTGCGGAGAAGGATGATTCGAATCGGCGCTGGGAGCAAGAGCGTATCGATATCAAGTCCCGTATCGAAAAAGTCCTCGGCGATGTTGAGTTGTTGGAGTGTTTTGAAGAACGCAAGGAGGTGGCCCTTGACGAAGACCATTGACGTGGAAATCTATGGCCAACGGTTTGCGATCCGCGGGGAGGCGGACGAGGGATATGTTCGGCGGCTTGCGAGTTTTGTCGATAGCCAGATGCGTAGTCTCGCGGAGGGAATGAATACGACGACTCCGTCAAAGCTCGCCGTGTTGACGGCGATCAACCTGGCCCATCAGTTGTTCGAAGTTGAACGGAAGCGTGCACAGGGTGATGCGGATGTCGAGCGGCGGATGACGTCGCTCATGGAATCGATCGAGGAGCAGGTGCCGACCTCGCTCTTTCGCTAGATTCATCTTGCAAAGGGTAATCCCCTTTGATATCGTGAACTGTGCTGTTGGGATGTAGTGGAGTTGACGGTCGGGATACAATCAGGTCACGCTCAAACCGGTTTAGTGATCCGGGAAGATGATGCAGTCGCCACGGAATAGATGTGGGTTCTTGATGCTGGTGAAATTGAGACAAGTAGAATCTGTGCAAGGGTTCGTCCTCCTCATGTATAACCTTCTCGAGATGTTGGGCAAATTCATGGAGTTCCTGCTGCCATCTGGCAATGCGGTGCATGGAGGCAGTCTTCGGCTGCTTCCCGTTCGCGCACTCGATCCTCTCAATCAGATGAGGGGGTGGCAACGTAGCGGAACCTCGTGGAATCTGTCCGGCACGGGACGTACTCGTTCGCTCAAACCATCAAGATCTTCATCCCCGTGGAGTCCGTTCTCGGAGTGAGTCTGTAGACCGCGTGTTGGGCTATCCTCTTCCGCTCAGCTAATCTTCCACTGCGCTCCCACATCAGGATAGAACCGTCGACCAACCTTGTATCAAGACGAGGCTGAGAAGCCGGGTGTTTCTCGTCTCGGGACTGTAGGGGGGTGAGTCAAATTACTACTTCAATTTTTGCCTATTTGTTGACAGGACTCGTTGGTGGATTGCTCGGAATCGGGCTGTTCGAACTGATTCGTCGTTCTTCTGGCGCTACGAAGAAGGCGCAAGAAGAGGAGCAGGCCCGCCAGTCTGTGCAGAATGCCCAGCGGGAAGCGGACAATATTGTCAAAGAAGCCAAGCTGGAAGCAAAAGATCTTCTGCTGCAGTCGAAATCGGAACTCGAGAAAGAGCAGAAGGCCAAGATGGGCGAGCTCGCCGTTGTCGAAAAACGTTTGATTCAGCGCGATGAAACCATCGAGAAGCGAGTCAGTGTGATCGACAAGCGAGAAGTCGATACGCAGAAACGAGATCTAGAGCTGGTGAAGCGGGAAGAAAAACTGACGGTAAAAGAATCGGCTTGCGCTCGAGCGGAGAAGGAGCATTGTGAGGCACTGGAACGTGTCGCGGGAATGACGTCCGACGAAGCGAAGAAGCAGCTCATTCATGAAATGGAAAGTCAGGCTCGGCTGGAAGCTGTCGGGCTTGCGAAGCGGATCTTAGAAGAGGCCCGGGAGAATGCGGAACGGGAAGCACGCGAGATCATTACCTGCTCAATTCAACGGGTGGTGCGTGATTACGTGTCCGAGTCCACGATTTCCGTGGTCCAGATTCCGAACGACGCGATGAAGGGGCGGATCATTGGACGGGAAGGGCGTAATATCCGCGCGATCGAAGCTGCGACGGGAATCGACTTAATCATCGATGAGACCCCTGAAGCGGTGATTATCTCCGGCTTCGATCCGTTGCGCCGGGAGATCGCCAAGGTGTCGCTCGAACGGCTCATGCATGACGGGCGCATCCATCCGACGCGGATCGAGGAGATCGTTGAGAAGGTCAAAGTCGATATCGATAAGCTCATGTATGAAGAGGCAGAGAAAATCATTTTTGAGTTAGGCCTCTCTGATTTTCATCCTGAGTTGATCAAAGTGCTTGGTCGGCTCAAGTACCGGACGAGTTATGGACAGAATAATCTCTATCATGCGCGTGAAGCGGCCTATATCTGCGGCATCATGGCGTCGGAGCTTGGCCTTGATGTGAAGCTGGCGAGACGAGGGGCGCTGCTCCACGATATCGGGAAAGCCGTCAGTCACGAAGAAGAGGGCCCCCATGCCATGTTGGGCGCCGAGATCGCCAAGAAGTATGGTGAGAGTGAGAAAATTATCAATGCGATCGCAGGGCACCACGAGCAAGTGGAGCCGATCTGTCCCGAGTCCGTCTTGGTGGCTGCAGCCGAAGCGTTGTCTGCTGCCAGGCCAGGGGCGAGACGTGAGGCTTTGGAGACCTACGTAAAGCGCTTGGAGAAGTTGGAGTCGCTTGCCACGACGATCAAAGGGGTGCAGAAAGCCTATGCCATCCAGGCTGGCCGAGAGATTCGGGTCATCGTTCGACAGGAAGATATTACGGATGCCGAGTCGTTCCAGCTGTCGCGGGACCTGGCGAAGAAGATCGAGCAGGAGTTGACCTATCCAGGCACGATTCGGGTGACCGTCATTCGAGAGAGCCGGTATGTGGAGTATGCGAAGTGAAGGTTCTCTTCATCGGCGATATTTTCGGAGAGCCCGGGCGTCGTGCGGTGGCCCGGGCTGTTCCCAGACTGGTCGCTCAGCGGCAGATTGATATTGTTATTGGGAATGGCGAAAACGCGGCCGCTGGGTTTGGCATCACGCCTGATTTGGCTGAAGAATTATTCGATCTCGGGCTTGCAGTGATTACGACCGGGAATCATGCCTGGGATAAGAAGGAAATTCTCGACTATTTCCCCCGTGAGCCGCGCCTACTTCGGCCCGCCAATTACCCGATCGGTGTGCCGGGGTATGGCAGTGTGGTGGTCGAGTCGGCCGGTGGGGAGCAGCTAGGCGTCATGCAGCTGATGGGTCGGGCCTATATGCCGACGTTGGATTGCCCGTTTCAGGTCGCCAAAAAAGAACTGGCCGGGTTGAAGAAACGAGTGGCAGCTGTGATTGTGGATATGCATGCAGAGGCCACATCTGAAAAAATGGCGATGGGGCATTATCTGGACGGCGAGGTCGTGGCCGTGGTCGGGACCCATACGCATGTACAAACGGCTGACGATCAGATTTTCCCGAAGGGGACGGCCTACATGACGGACATCGGCATGACCGGCCCTCTCCATTCCGTGATCGGGGTAAAGAAAGAACTAGCGATCGAAAAGTTTCTGACTGGGATGCCGCGGCGCTTCGAAGTGGCCTCCGGACCCTCCGTTTTTTGTGCGGTTCTGATCGAGCTTGATGCGCGTCTCGGGAAGGCCCTCTCGATCGAACGCATTCGCATCATCGATTAAAGGAGTCTCACCACGAGCTCTCCAGGTTTTCCTGATCTCTTCTCTCAGTCCACTCCTCCGAAACAGATCTTTACGGTTTCGGAGTTGACAGGACTACTCCGTACCTCCATTGAAGAACAGTTCTCTGACATCTGGCTGGAAGGGGAACTCTCCAACCTTCGTGCTCCCGGATCGGGACATGTCTATTGCACCCTCAAGGACAAGACGAGCCAAATTCGCGCGGTGATGTTTCGGTCCAGCGTGGTGCGACTACGTTTCGCCTTGCAAGAGGGGATGCAGGTGATCGTGCGGGGGCGGCTTACGGTGTATGAGCCGCGTGGCGAATACCAGATTGTCCTCGATACGGTAGAGCCGAAGGGAGTCGGCGCGTTACAGCTGGGCTTTAAACAGTTGAAAGAACGACTGGCTGAAGAGGGGTTGTTCGACCAGGACAGAAAGAAGCCGCTTCCGGCGTTTCCCCGGACAGTGGGTGTCGTCACCTCGCTGACTGGCGCAGCCATACGGGATATTCTAGCCGTGCTTCGGCGCCGCTGGCCGACGATCCATATTCTGATCGCGCCAGTTCAAGTTCAGGGAGAGAATGCCGGACGTCAAATCACCGAGGCGCTTGCTGCGTTGAATGAATGGGGTTCCGTGGACGTCATCATTGTTGGGCGTGGCGGAGGATCGATGGAGGATCTCTGGAGCTTCAACGAGGAGATCGTTGTGCGTGCCATTGCGGCCTCCCATGTGCCAGTGGTGTCGGCGGTCGGGCATGAAATTGATGTGACGTTGTCTGATTTCGTGGCCGACTTTCGTGCGCCGACGCCGTCGGCGGCAGCCGAGGCGGTGGTTCCGGTCTTGGCGGAGATCGTGGAACGAGTACGGGAGCTGACCATCCGCGTGGAACAGATGATGCTCCGGCATTGCATGTTTGAGCGGCAGCGGCTGGATGCCGGTATTCGAGGGGTAACGGATGTCCGTTTTCGTCTCCAGGCAGCGGCGCAACGGACAGACGATATGGTGGATCGGCTACGCGAGATGCTCCAGCGCCTGCTCACGGCAGGGCGGGAACGGGTGCATGAAGCACAGAGGGATCTCTCCGGTCTCAATCCTATTCTCGCGATCAAGCAAGGGTTGGCAACCGTCCCGCAGTTTTCACAGCGCCTGGAGGGACAGATGAGAGCGGTCTTGACGCATCATCGTCATCGTGTCCATGCGTTGCTGGCGCAGCTTCATACACTCAGTCCATTGGCCGTGCTTGGACGCGGGTACAGCATCCTTCAGACTGTTCCGGCTGGGAAGATTCTCCATCGAGCGAACGATGTGGAGGCTGGCCAGGAGTTGGAGGCTCAATTGGCAAGTGGGCGACTGAGTTGCAAGGTCACGCGGGTGTTCGACGATTCCGCAGTTTGAAATTGCAAGGTGGTCGAGTATAATGGCGCTCTACATCGGTGAATGAATAGCGAGGCGTACTGTGGCAGCGGTAAAGTTTGAACAGGCAATGGCGCGGTTGGAAGCCATTGTCGGCGAGTTGGAGAAAAGCGATCTTCCCTTGGACGAATCGCTCAGGATCTTCGAAGAAGGCATTCGCCTCTCCAAGAATTGCCTCAAGGTTCTGGAAGAAGCCGAACATAAAGTAGAAGTGCTCGTGCAGGATAAGAACGGCAGGAAACGAATCCACGCCTTCTCCCCAGACGACGAAACCGATGAGCCGTCCTCCTAAGTTCCCTGGTTGGGCTCCTCTATCCGCCTCCATTCTGTCGTAATACTTCCCTAAGTGACTATGGCGACCACTCCTCGTGTTCACAAAGAACGGTTGGACCGCGTGTTGCTGGTGCAGGGCTTGGTGCCGAGCCGGGAGGCCGCGGCTCGAGCGGTTTTGGCGGGCGGAGTGTCTGTAGATGGGATTATGGTGGATAAGCCTGCGAAGCTGGTGCCGCTGGATGCGCGGATTGAGGTCGTGCAGCCTGCGTTATTCGTCAGTCGATCAGGCGATAAATTAGCCGCGGCTCTTGACGCATTTCACATAGATCCACTCGGAGTAATTGGTCTGGATGTCGGCTGTTCGACTGGCGGGTTCACCGACTGTTTATTGCAGCGCGGCGCGACCCGTATTTATGCCATCGATGTGGGGTATGGGCAGTTCGAGTGGAAGCTTCGTCAAGATTCTCGTGTTGTCTTGCTCGAACGGACTAATATTCGGTATGTTGACCGTGCCACGGTTCCTGAGCCGATCGATCTGGCGGTCATCGATGTATCCTTTATCTCGCTGACTTTAGTCTTGCCCGCCGTTGTGCGCCTCCTCAATAGATCCGCGGCGGTTGTCGCGTTAGTCAAGCCACAGTTTGAAGTTGGCAAGGGGCAGGTGGGACGAGGAGGAATCGTGCGGGATGATGCGCAACGTGAGGCCGTGACTGAAAAAGTCATTGCTTGCGCGACGCAGTTGGGGCTTCACTTGAAGGGTGTGCTCGATTCTCCTGTGATAGGGCGAAAAGGGAATCGGGAGATTCTTGTCGGGTTTAGCATGGGCGATCACAGCATGACTGGGACTGCAGGGTGAAGAGGATGACGACGATTCATTGGCGATGGGGGCATGCATGAAGGTACTCGTGACGGGAGGTGCCGGCTTTATTGGTTCCCATGTGGTCGATCGCCTTGTCCAGGAAGGACATGAAGTGGTGGTGGTGGACAATCTATCCACAGGAAAGCGGAAAAACCTTAATCGTGCCGCTCGTTTCTGCAAGATGGATATTCAGAGCTGGCGACTTGAGCGAGTGTTTCGCAATGAGCGGCCCCATATCGTCATGCACCTTGCGGCACAGATGGACGTCAGGAAATCTGTGGAAGATCCGGTCTTCGATGCCGAGGTAAACATTCTTGGAATGCTGAACGTGTTGCAGCAAGCAGTCAGGCACGGTGTGCGGAAGGTGGTGTTCTCTTCTTCGGGTGGAGCGATCTACGGCGAACAGGAGATCTATCCTGCTTCTGAGTCCCATGTCACGCGTCCGCTATCGCCCTACGGCATCAGCAAGTTGTGCGGGGAGCAGTACCTCTCCTACTACCAGCGGGTGAGCGGGCTTCAAGTAGTGAACTTGCGATACGCGAATGTCTATGGCCCTCGTCAGGATCCTGATGGAGAGGCTGGGGTGGTCGCGATTTTTATTCAGAAGTTGCTGAACAACGAGCAAGCGATTATTTGTGGAAATGGACGGCAAACGAGAGACTTCGTTTATGTTGAAGATGTGATTGAGGCAAATCTTGCGGTGATGAGTCAGGAAATACAAGGAACGTATAATGTTGGTACAGGGCAAGAAACGTCAATCAACGATTTATTGAGGCTTCTCATCACCCACACGAATTCAACCTGCAAGGAAGTCCATGGGCCTGCCAGAAAGGGCGAGCAGGCACGGAGCGTCATTGATTCCACGAAGCTCCGACAGGAATTGTCTTGGGAGCCGAGAACCGATCTCAGCGAAGGGCTCAAGCGTACCGTCGAGTATTTTCGTGAGCGTATGGGCTAGCACCAGCTGGGCCGTTCAGGAGTAACGGGTGCCATGCGCATCATCCACAGAGCTAGTATCGAGGAACGGTTCCGTCTACCTGGGTCGACCAGGCGTCTATTCCACCCACTAGATTCTTTACAGTACTGAACCCTTGTTGGAGTAGAAAGTTCGTTGCATCGGCGCTTCTCATCCCATGGTGGCAGATGGCAATGATCTCCGAGTCACGGGTTAACTGAGCCAGCGATTGAGGAAGTGTTCCAAGAGGAATGAGGGTTGAGCCCTCAATCTTTGCGAGAGAATATTCCCAGTCCTCCCGCACATCGACCAGTACTAACTTGTCGCCCTTATCAAGTCTTGCTTTTAGTTCTTTTGGGGAAATGGCATAGCCCATTGAGTGGCCTCCTTAATTGAGTGCATCATATGTGAGGGGCGAAAAGGCTGTCAATGATCAAGGTATTCGGTTTTCTGGGTACCGCTGGGTCGTTATTGTGGTGGTAATCCGATGATCTTTGACCAAGGATGATCAACAACTGTACATTTTTGTCATTTTATTGTCTTTATATAGTCTATGCGACACATTTTGAGGGGAATGGACATTTGAATTTGTACGATTGATTAACGCAACATGTTGATAAAACTATAAAAGTAAGTATTTGCCTATGTGTCAGGTCCGGAAATTGCGTTATCAGGCCATCAGCAGTGAATGAGATGTATTTGGAGAGATTAGATAACGGCATCACGAGAGGGTCGCTTCCTCTATGAAAAAAGCTCCAACAAAGGTCCTCATTGTTTTGGTGACAACGGTAAGTCAGAAAGAGGCGGTAAGAATCGGGGCGAAAATGGTTAGTGCTAGACTGGCTGCCTGTGCGAATGTCATCCCCGGTATCAAGTCGATCTATCGGTGGAACGGGAAAATTATCAAGTCAGGAGAAACGCTCCTGATGCTGAAGTCTACAAAACTTCAGTACCAGGCACTCGAGAAGGCGGTTAAGGCGATGCATAGTTACGAAACTCCTGAGATCGTGGCATTGGAGATCAAGGCTGGCCTCGATCAATATATGAGGTGGGTGCGGGTTGAGACTCATATATGATTGTTTACATTGAGTATTTACTTATAGTCAATGTGAGGGGTTGACCGAGGCCACCTGGATAGGTACACTCGCCGAGGACTATCTTGGACAGCTGGGGGAGCCCATTCAGCAGGGGGTGAAGGTTATGGGACAAGTAAGCGGTGCGGAAAATAGTGATGCCTATACCGTTGTAATTTTTCGCGGCTCAACGGCCAAGCCTCTTCGGTTTAGTTTTCCACGCAAATTTGTCAGTAAGTTATTGATTGTCGGAGCAATTCTCATATTAGCCGATATCCTGATCATTTCACATTATGTGATCAGAACGGGTGAGGTCTGGGAGCTCTCAGCGTTCCGCGCAGAAGCGATGAGCGCACGAGAGCAGACTGCCGCCTTCTCCGGAGCCGTCGATGATCTGAAGAAGCGCATAACAGGCATGAAAGAGGTCAATCAGCGACTTCGTGTCATGTTGGGAATTGAGGCACCGAAGACAGGGGATGTCGCGAATGGCCGAGGTGGTGAGGATGGCCCTCTTCCAGATGGCAATGCTCTATCCTCTGCTGAGAAGACTCTCAAGAGGGATGAGGGGGCTCAGCGCCCAAGTTTGGTAGAACCGGACCAAAATACTTCAGTCGGACAAACGAGCCACTCTGTCGATCCAAGTGGTCTCACCGAACAGGAGATCATTGCCTCAATCAAGGGTGGCATTGATTGGTTATCGAAAGAAGCGACGACTCAGGAGCAATTCCTTCAAGAGTTATCTTTGGCTGCCGAGCAGAAGTCTTCTCGTTGGGCAGCGACTCCGTCCATTTGGCCGGTGAAGGGCTGGGTGACGTCTGGGTTTGGACCGAGGGTTTCCCCATTCACTGAAAAGCCTGCTTGGCATGATGGCTTGGATATTGGCGCTGCTGCGAATGCTCCAGTTCAGGCTCCGGCTCAAGGCCGCATCACAACAGTCGGATTCGACCCGAAGCTTGGAAACCTCGTAAAGATTGATCATGGGTTCGGCATTGAAACCCTCTACGGACACCTGGCTAAATCTTTAGTCAAAGAGGGGCAGCGCGTGAAACGTGGGGAAGTCGTTGGATTAGTTGGCAGCACCGGACTAGCCACGGGGCCCCACTTGCACTATATGGTTAAAGTATATGGCCAGACGCTTGACCCTGTTCGGTATATCCTCGAATAACTAGCTGGTTTTTCCGTTTCGATCAGGGGCCTCGTTATGATCCACTCGGCTCATGACGGGGCCAGACGAAACACAGCCCTCCTCAAGATCCCCCACCGAGTTGACCGAACTCCTATGTTATACTGCCGCGCTATTGCGGCGGTAGTCGTCAGGGTACCCCTCCAGCTATGACAGATATCGAGATCAATAGATCGGTGAAGGCGCGCCCCATTCAGGATATTGCCGATCAGCTTGGCATCCAGGCCGACGAGCTATTCCCTTATGGAAAACTAAAGGCGAAAGTCTCGCTCGATGTGCTTACTCGCCTCAAATCAGCTCGACTAGGTAAATATGTACTCGTGACCGCCATCAACCCGACCCCGCTCGGTGAAGGCAAAACGACCACATCTATTGGGCTTGCCATGGGCCTGTCGCGCCTCGGTCATCGAACTGCCGTCACGCTTCGGCAGCCGTCCTTGGGGCCGGTGTTCGGGATCAAAGGGGGCGGAACAGGGGGAGGCCGCGCTCAAGTCCTTCCGATGGAAGAGATCAACCTCCATTTGACCGGCGATGCCCACGCGGTTTCTGCTAGCCACAATCTTTTGTCGGCATTTGTTGATAATCATCTGTTTCATGGGAATGCGCTTCATGTGGACCAGAATAGGATCACTTGGCCTCGGACGTTAGGCGTGAGTGATCGTGCGCTCAGGCAGGTTTCACTTGGGGAGGGGGCGGCAGGTCATATCGGTCAGTTTGTGATCACAGAAGCCTCTGAAGTCATGGCGATGCTCGCGTTAGCATCGAGCCAAGCGGACTTACGACAGAGGCTCGGGCAGATCATCGTGGGATTTACGACGGATGGAAAGCCAGTACGGGCAGAAGAGTTCGGCTGCGCCGGGTCTATGGCCGTTTTGCTGAGAGAAGCATTGCTGCCGAATTTGGTACAAACGCTGGAGGGAACGCCTGCGTTTGTGCATACGGGTCCCTTCGGCAATATCGCCCATGGAAACTGTTCGATTATTTCCGATGCCATCGCGCTACGCTGTGCGGATTATGTCGTCACAGAGGCTGGATTCGGTAGCGATCTTGGTGCGGAGAAGTTTTTCAACATCAAGTGCCGTCTCTCAGGATTCAAGCCTGCAGCAGCTGTGATCGTGGCGACGCTTCGTGCGCTCAAGCTCCACGGAGGCGGCGAATCGGTTAAGGTTGGTTCACCGCTTCCGGTCGGGCTGACTGGACCTAATCAAGAGGCTTTGGTCAAAGGCTTTGTTAATTTGGAACAGCACATTGCGAACATAAAAGCTCACGGAGTCCCTGTGGTGGTGGCGGTCAATGCCTTCAGCGACGATCCGGCGGCGGAGCTGGAGTGGGTTCGAGCGCGATCCCGAGAGGTTGGTGCGCTGGATGCAGCTGTTTCAACCCATTGGGCCGATGGCGGGAAAGGGGCTGAGGCATTAGCGCATGTGGTGGTTAGGGCCACGGAGGAAGACTCTACATTCAGGCATCTTTATGAGGTTGCGTGGCCGATCAAAAAGAAAATTCAGGCCATTGCTACGCAGATGTATGGAGCCTCCGACGTATCGTTTGAGACCACAGCCGAACGAGACATTGAGATGGCTGAGCGGATTGGATTGGATCAGTTGCCGATCTGTATGGCAAAGACGCCGTTATCGCTGTCGCACGATCCGGCGTTGAAGGGGCGCCCGTCTGGGTTTACGCTGCCGGTCAAGGAGGTGAGACTGCTTGCAGGGGCTGGGTTTCTTACGGCGGTCTGTTCGGGTATTCAGCTTATGCCGGGGTTGCCGAAAAAGCCGGCAGGGGAACGTATTGGGTTCGATCCCGCCACGGGAGAAATTGTGGGGCTGTCCTGAAGGCTAGCGATGCTTCAGGTATTGAAAGAATTCTGAATCAGGACTGACGACCATTGTGGACTTGTCTTTGAACGTCTTCTTGTAGGCTTCCATCGACCTGGTAAATTCAAAGAATTTTGGATCTTGCCGATAGGCATCCGCGTAAACCTTGAAAGCCTTGGCATCGCCTGCGCCGCGTAGTTCCTCAGATTCTTTGTACGCCTGCGCGAGAATGATCTCGCGGTCTTTTTCCGCTTCGGACCGAATCTTTTGCGCTTCCTCAGCGCCTTCTGCGCGGTATTGCTTCGCCTGACGTTCACGTTCAGCCTGCATTCTGGCGAACACGGCTTTCTCGTTTTGCTCGGGGAGGTCTGCGCGCTTGATTCTCACATCTTGAATCTCGATCCCATAGGCGGAGGCTTTCTCATGTGATCGCTGGGTCACGATTTTCATGAGATCGGCTCGGTGATCCGCGACGATTTCCAGAAGGTCGTGGCGCCCAAGTTCGACCCGGAGTTCAGAATAGATAATGTCGTTGAGTCGCTGCAACGCGCCCCGTTGAGTTTGAAAGCTCTGGTAGACCTTGAGGGGGTCGACAATCCGCCATTTGGCGTAGTTATCAAGAAGAAGGGTCTTCTTATCCTGCGTGATCACATCTTGCGCCTCTGAGTCATAGTCCAGCAGGCGTTTATCGAAGTAGGTGACTTCTTGAATGAATGGCACTTTCACATAGAGGCCTGGATCGGTAATGTTGCGAACAGGCTTACCGAGTTGAACCACGATCGCATTCTGGGTGATATCCACGACGAAGAGCGGTGAGGCGCCTAGGATAAACAGTCCGATGACCACCACTAGCAGCGCAATAATGAATCCTTGCTTGGTCATGGTCTCTGCTCCTCAACGGCGGTGCCGGTTTTGGACTTGAGTCGCTCTAGCGGGAGGTATGGAAGCACGCGATCTCCGGCCTTGCCATCGATGATGATTTTCTCGATATTCGGCAGGATCTCTTCCATGGTTTCGATATAAATCCGCTTACTGATGATGTCTTTGGCTTGATTGTATTCTTTCAGGGTCGCTACAAAACGGTTGGCTTCACCCTGAGCACGATTGAGTCGGGCCTGAGCGTTGCCTTTGGCCTGGTTGACGACCTGAGCCGCTTCGCCTTTGGCTTTGGGGAGAATGTCGTTGCGATAGCTCTGCGACTGGTTGATCAGTTTCTCGCGATCTTCCTTCGCATTTGTTACATCCTTGAACGCAGCCGCCACGGCTTCGGGAGGACTGACGTCCTGGAGTTGGATGGCTGCGACCTGAACGCCGCATTGATACTGGTCGAGAAGGGACTGGAGAAGGACCATGGTATCTTGTTGGATTTGGGCTTTCCCGGTCGTCAAGGCCTCGTCGATCTTGCCCTTGCCGACCACTTCTCGCATAGCCGCCTCAGCAGCTTTGCCGATCGTCTCATGAATTTCTGCGACGTTAAAGAGATAGTTCGCCGATTCTTTGATCTTGTATTGGACGATGAATTCGATGGCCAGGATGTTCATGTCGCCGGTGAGCATCAGGGCTTCCTGCGCCAGCATCTGCTGACGGCCTTGCCGATCCGTACGGAAGCCAACCTCTATGCGGTGGAGTTTTTCGACTTTTGGTTGCAGGACGGTTTCGATCAGAGGGATTTTCCCATGGGGGCCTGGTCCTACGGTTCTGACAGGGACGCCGAATCGCTTGACGACGCCCTCCTCATCCGGGGCGACGATAAACGCGCTTTGCCAGGCCAGGAAGACGACCAATCCGGCGAGGGCGACGTTTCTGAAGCCGCTCGAGGGCATCAGATTCTTGAATTGCGATTGGGCCTGCTTGAGGGCATCCTCAAGCGGGTCACTCTTCTTACTCCAAGGATCTTTGGGGTCCCAAACCATGTGAGGTATGTGTCCGGTGGTGGCAGCGAAGGAACTCTATCCTCGTTACCTTAGCAGACTGCCAGAAGTTTACGCAATCGGGATCGTCCCCGCTTGACCCATCATGAATTCTTGATGTATAAGAATGGATGCCGATCTTATCTGGAAAGAATCGAACCAAAACCGCCGAGCTGTGCCATGCGCTGGCAGATGAGACCAGGCTGGATATTCTCGATCAGCTCAAGGAGGGCGAACGGTGCGTCTGCGAGCTGACTGATGCCCTTCAGACCGGGCAGTCGCGTCTATCTTTTCATTTAAAGGTCTTGAAGGACGCAGGCTTGATTCTCGATCGACCGGAAGGCCGCTGGATTTATTACGCCATCAATTTCGAAGCGGTTGAGGAACTTGAAGAGCTTGTCGGCTCGCTCAAATTAACGAGAAGAACTATTCGCCCGAACTCACATTGTTGACATTTTTGGGGCCATTCAATCAAGAACTCTTGATGGATTGCTTGTGAGACCCACGGAGATCATGCAGATGGAAGCGCCACTCGTCCTTGAGAAGCAGCTGAATCCTTTTGAGCGGTATCTGACCGTCTGGGTCACCCTCTGTATGATCGCGGGTATCGTGATCGGCCAGGCGGCTCCCGGTTTTGTCCAGACCTTGCGGGCGATGGAGTTCGGTCAAGGTAGCCATATCAACTTGCCGATTGCCATCCTCATCTGGCTGATGATCGTGCCGATGATGATGAAGGTCGATTTCGCCTCCATTCGCCACGTCGGGACTCGCCCGACCGGATTGGTCATCACCCTGTTCGTCAATTGGGTGGTTAAACCTTTTTCGATGGCCCTCTTGGCCTGGTTCTTCTTCCGCGTCGTCTTTGCCGCCTGGATCACACCGACCGAAGCCGATCAATACATCGCGGGGACGATTATTCTGGCCGCGGCGCCCTGTACCGCGATGGTATTTGTTTGGAGCTATCTCACGGATGGGGACCCCGCCTATACGTTAGTCCAGGTGTCCGTGAACGATCTCATCATGCTCCTGCTCTTTGCGCCGATTGTCGGGCTCCTGGTAAGCGGCGCGTCATCGCTCGCTGTTCCGTTCGATGTCTTGCTCTATTCAGTCCTGGCGTTCATCGTGATTCCGCTGGCGATTGGGTGGGGGCTTCGTATGTGGCTCGTGCAGCAACAGGGCCAGCGATGGCTTGAAGACGTGCTCTTACCGAAATTTTCCCCGGTCACCATTATGGCCTTGCTCCTCACCTTGGTCTTCATCTTCGCCTTCCAATCCCAGAACATCATGGGCAAGACCGTTCATGTGGCGTTGATTGCCGTGCCGATCCTCTTGCAAGTGTATCTGAATGCCTCATTGGCCTATGGGCTCATGTATCGGTTTCATGTGCCCTATGCGATCGCCGCGCCGGGTGCGTTGATCGGGGCCAGCAACTTTTTCGAATTGGCGGTGGCGACGGCCATTGCGCTGTTCGGTCCCGAGTCCGGCGCTGCTTTGGCAACGGTGGTGGGTGTGTTGGTGGAGGTGCCGGTCATGTTATCGGTCTGTGGGGTCTGTAATCGGACCAGGCATTGGTTCAGGCCTGAGGTGGCAGCATGAAGGAGCGAGTCTTATTCCTCTGTACCGGTAATTCGGCTCGAAGCCAAATGGCGGAGGGTTGGTTGCGGCATCTGGCGGGCGACCGATTTGAGGTCTTCAGCGCGGGGACCCATCCGGTCGGCCTGAATCCCGGGTCGGTCGAATCCATGGCCGAGGTCGGAATCGATATCTCAGGGCACCGGTCCAAATCGGCGGTAGAATTCTCGTCTATGCCCATCGACTATGTGATCACAGTGTGCGATCGCGCCAACGAGACCTGTCCTCGTTGGCCAGGAGCGGTTCGACTCATCCATTGGAGTTTCGACGATCCTGCAGCCCTGTCCGATGCGGCTGAACGGCGACAAGTATTCCGGCGAGTCCGGGACGAGATCGCCATGGCTATTCGGACGTTTCTCGCCTCAGTGGCTGGATGATCCTCTTGCGAGAGTAATACCTACGGCGTGGTTGCCTTCGTTCAGGGGAGCGATCCTAGAGCAGGTAAGTGAGGATGAGGTACACAAGGCTCGCTAGAAACGCTGAGGCCGGCAGCGTCACGACCCACGCCAGGACCATGTCACGTACGGTCGTCCAGCGGACGTTGTTCAGGCCCTTGAGCAGACCTATGCCGATAATGGCCGAACTGCTGACATGGGTCGTCGAGACCGGCAATCCCAGCGATCCCGAAAGGAGCACGAGCGAAGATGTGGTCAGGTTGGCGGATAGCCCCTCCGCATGGTCCATACGTGTGACCTTTTCGGCCAGGACTTTCGTCACCCGCAACCCTCCAAAGTAACTCCCCAGTCCCATCGCCACGGCGACTCCTCCGAACGCGGCCAGCTGAGACGAGGTGTTGGGCCATGCGGCGGTTGCGCTCCCGAGCAGAAGTATGGCCACAATTTTCGGCGCATCGTTCGTGCCGCGAGCGAACGATGCAAGTCCGCTCGAAAGCCAATGGATCGTATCGAGTCCCACAACCAATCCCTGCAATCCGGCACGGTCGCATTGCGACGGTACGGCCATGACCGGCTGACCGAAGCTGGAGGCCTGAAACAACGTTCTGGTGTCCCCGCGCACATCGATAGCCACTAATGCATGGGATGACGGCATCACGCATAGGCAGGAGCCTTCCCATTTCTTTGCGAGTGCGCGAATCGCTGGATGAAGCAGAATCGACAGGGTGAGGGCAAGAAATGGACTGAGCAATAAGGGAAGGGCGATCTTGTTTCCGATCGCGGACCAGATCAATCCTTCTCCGGCGAAGGCGAAGAAGCCGGTGCCGACGATGGCCCCGGTGAGCGCATGAGTCGTGGAGACAGGCAAGCCCGTGTGCGAGGCGAAGAGTACCCAGGCCATTGCTCCGGTCAAGACCGCCAATGTGGCAGCCGGTTCGATAATCGTGCCGGTCTGGACGAGGCCATGGCTGAAGGTCTTGACCATCGCCCCGGCGACAAGAGCAGCCGAAGCTGCGCCGACTACGGTCCAGGCAGTGCCCCAGGCGATAGCCGAGCGATAGTTCGTGACGCCGCTGCCCACTAAGGTCGCAATCGCTTTGGAGACATCGTTCGCGCCATTGGCAAACGCGAGGGCAAAGACGAGGGCAAAGGCGGGTAGGGCGATGTCCATTGGAGCCCTTAGGTGGTGACAGACCCGCCGCACGATGAGCCTGTTCCGGCGGTGCAGCCATAGCAATGGTTGCGGGTCGTGATCTGGCGCTGATTCAGCTGCACCGGATCGAAGTCGCGGATGTGGGCGGGCATGCCGTGGTCGACCGGCAGATCCAGCATCTGGTTGAAGTCGCAGTCGTAGAGTCTGCCATCCCAGCTGACTGAGATTGTATAGCGGCACATGACGCCGGCCGCGGCAGCAGGGTTGAAGGCGTTAGCGAGCCGCTCCATATACTGCTCATAATTTCCGCTCTCCACCAGAAACTCCAAGTATCGGCTCACCGGCATGTTGGTGATCGTGTAGAGATGGTTGAACTCGACGCCATGTTTGGCCCGGAGTTCTTTGCGAAACTGTGCCTCAATCGCTGCTTGTTTGGGCGGAAGAAAGGCTCCGACTGGATTGTAGACAAGGTTCAGGGCGAGGCCGCTGTCGGGCTGGCCATAGCCGAGCCGATTGAGCAGACGCAGTGCCTCGATCGATTTCTGAAAGATTCCGTCGCCCCGTTGGGCATCGGTTTGACTGGCCTGGTAGGAGGGGAGTGAGGCGATAATCTCGACCTGGTGGGCGGCCAGAAATTCGGCTAAGCCTGCCTGTGAAGGAATCAGCAGCACCGACAGATTGCAACGATCCAGTACATGCCGTCCGAGTGCGCGGGCCTGTTCGACCAGCCAGCGAAAGTTTGGGTTTAGTTCCGGTGCCCCCCCGGTGATATCGACCGTAGGAATATCGGTTTTGGCGAGCGCCTGCATGCAGAGCTCTGCCGTTTCTCGGGACATGCTCTCAGTCCGATCCGGTCCCGCATCTACATGGCAATGGCGGCAGGTCTGGTTGCAGAGTTTGCCGACGTTGACTTGAAAGACGGTGATTCCCGTGGCGCGAAGGGGGAGCAGCCCAATCCGATCGAGTTGCCGGTCGAAGGGCGGAGTGCTCGTGATGGTTCCGAGCCGCTTCAATTGTTCTGCGGGGGAGGCCAGGGGGCTCTGTTGTCCCAATAGGGTTAGCGCCATAGGGTTCTGCTTCACCATACCGAAGATCGTTTCTGGCCTGACGTATAGAGACGACGCCTGTGAGGGCTCCTCACGGAGTCTCAGCAGCAGCCTCCGTCAGGGGCGCAGGTAGTGGCGTCACCTGCCGCCGGTTCGCTGGCGCGATTGAGAATGGCGAAGTGCGAGCGATAGCCCTCCGTTTCGAGCACCCTGCGCGTCTTGGCGCAGACTTCGACCGGTTCGCCGCGCCGGAACAGGTGGTGGTCGTCATCGCAGGCTTCCAGGAACGGACCGGCCAGGAGCGCGAAATCGCCTGACCATAGGCACGGATCCTGTGAGGGAACCACGGAGGCCCAGCGAGGATCGGCCCGGTCCAGCCAGAGCGGAGTGGGCGAGAAGACAAACAAGGCGTCAAAAGGAGGCTGACTGAGGAGAAGGGCCAGGTCCGGCGTCAGTGGTTGAGGAATCCCGCGCAGGTAAGCCGTGCCCCGTTCATCTACCACTCGACTGAAGGGGCCGCGCAGCGTCGCATAACGCGGGGCGGCGGTCGGGAGTTGTGTTGGCAATTTGTAGCCGGTTAAGGTTACCGAGAAGAAATGGATACCGTCGATCCGCTGCCAGGGTGACGAGGTGATGAGATGAATGCCGACGAACCCCGCGTCGGTCATGCCTCCCATGTAGTCGGTGAGTGTGAGGGCGCCGGACAAACAATCGCCCCATTTTTTCGCATCGTGGATCAGGTACTGCGGGACGGGCTGGTCGGCCACGATATCGGAAACCGTGAATCGACCGCCTGGCTTGGCGACGCGGAACATCTCGCGGAACACCTTCCGCTTATCGGGCGCGAGGTTGATGACGCAATTGGAGATGATCAAGTCGACCGTATTCTCCGCCACCGGCATGGCGTCGGCCACCCCCTTCTTAAACTCGACATTGGAGGCGGGATAACCAAGGTTGGTGGCGACCACGACGGCGTTCTTGCGGGCGATCTCCAGCATCGTATCGGTCATATCGATGCCGATCACTCGGCCGGTCGGACCGACGAGGCGCGAGGCTTCAAAACAGTCGATGCCGCCCCCCGAGCCGATGTCCAGCACTGTTTCGCCGGGGCGTACCGTTTTCAGGCCGGCCGGTGTGCCGCATCCGTAGGAGATCTTGAGGACCTCTTCCGGGATAAAGGATTTGAGGTTCGCCATGTCGTAACTGGTCGGGCAACACATCTGTTCGCCCGTACTGGCGGCACGGGCATAACGCTCGCTGACTTTTTGTTCAATTTCGTCTAAAGGCATGGTGTCCTCACGGTCGGGTAGAGTGCGGTCCAAGTCTCCATGTATCAATACTCATGCATGTCCGTCAACTCCGGCATATCCGGGCAATTTGCTGAATGGCATGCCTTATGAGAGTCGGGTGGAAGAAATATTTCTTACAGGGAGATCTGAGAAAAGAAGGGGGGAGCAGTAGGGATCTCGCGGCTCCCCCCTTCCGAACGTCCGCCTACATCTTTCCGCGCTTCTCGAAGTACTCATCGTACCGATGCACAAAATCCTTCTGCGCTAACGGCATGTGGCAGGCGCGGCACTTCGTAAAGTCTTCCATCAGGGGTTTGCTGGCTGCGTCATAGGCGGCGTAGGCCCAATCGCCGTTTTTCAGATTGTCGGGGAGCTTGTCGCCCCAGCCCTGCTCCTTGCCCATCACGAACACCTTGGCCAGGTCGCCCTTCACCGGCTTCCCATCCATGCCGGTCGCCAGTTTGTCGCCATCCATCGTGGCCTTGTAGATTTCCATCACCATCACGGTCCCATTCGGGAAGGGTTGGCCTGCCGAGGTTCGGGCACCGGTTCGATTGATGTAGATGTCCCGCACCTGCTTAGCCTCGCCTTTTGGGATATCGCCCAGGAACTTGGGCCAGGACCTGTAGTCGGCGGGAAGGGCGACGGTGCCATCAGGGCCAGCAGGGGCCGCCATCAAGGGGGCCATTGTCGTCTTGGTATCGGCAGCCTTCATCTTGGAGTCGGACGACTCTGTCGTGTTGCAGCCGCCTATGACGAGCAGCAATCCGCTGAAGACAAGGGACGAGGCAAACTGTTTGTACATGGTGGACCTCCTATTGGTAGTGGTAGAGGGGCCCATGGAAAAGTGGGCCCCTATTCTTTCATCTCACTTTCCCTACGAAGCCCATCCCTATTTGGATGTCTGGTGTTGTGCAGGCCTATGTATGGACATAGGCCTGAACGCCAATGCCGCCTCCGCCGGATGAGAAGGCCATAGCCAAGCAGCCTGAACCGCTGTGCGTGATGATGAAAAAGACGATGATAGGGAAAAGACGAGCAGAGGGGCCGATGAAGACCTCGTCTTATGACAGTGGGGTTGCGGAGCAGCCATGCTCCGTTGTCCGTGCCGTCAAGGCCGTTGCTGCTGAGATCGACGCCACAACCATCCATATACCGAGAGATTGATGGTCAGGACGACGAGGCCGAACAGGAGTTGTCTGTCGCGAGTCAGGCCGTCTGGATACAAGGTCGACAACAGGTAGTGGGAGAGAAAGTCTTCGCGATAGCCCTGTTGGCCAGCCTGTCCGCGCAGCCAATTTTCCAGCGGCGTCAGCGGGCAGATCCAGCCGGTGAATTCGACGGTCGCCCCCCACAGCACTGCCGGCAGGTGTACCCAGGCAGCGCAGGGCCACTTCACCGTCAAGAATCCGCCGAATATCACGAAGAGGACAAATCCGGCATGTATGCACAGGGTCAGGTCTGCGAGCCATCCATACCACATGGCGTCAGAAGAGCCGGGGCGGAGCCAAGGGATCGGCCGGCTGAGGATAGACGATCCTGTCTCCGTCGATGACCGCGAATGTCGTCAGCCGATGTTCGTCGGCCTTGGCCGGCGAGAGGATATGTCTGACGGTCCAGCCTCTGATCGCCAGCGCATCGGCAATCAAGGATCGGTGACAGCGCCAAGGGACAGCTTCGGCACACATGATCGCAAGTGATCCTTGCCGGCCATGCGTCATCAGCGCTTCCAGTGCATCCCGGAATTCGTCCTGCTGCATATAGTCGGCATAGCCTCGAAAGCTGGCATTGCTCCATCCGTCGTTGATCGAATCCTTTCGGGCCTTTCGCAGTCCTCCAAGGGTCGGCATATGGAGATAGTTGAGACCTGAAGCTCTCAGGCTCTCAGCGAGGGCCTCCGTATTGAACTGCGGGTTGTGACGCGACCGAGGAACGGTTCGCACGTCGACGAGGAAATTGATGGTATGGGCATGGAGGAGATCGGTGAACTCACCGATCGGTCTGGTCGAATGGCCAATGGTCCAGATGGTCGGCGGGGCAGGCATCGCTCAGTGTGGCACAGCAAACGAGGAATCGCCATCAGCCGAATAAGTCGAGGCTCAATCCGGCGGCAATTTATCGGGGTCGATTTCAAGGAGTCGCAGTCGGCCATTGGTGATGTGTTCGGTCTTGTAGAGGCGGTCGCCCACCTGCATGGCTCCGACAAGCAGCGACCCGTTGACGACAAAGGTAAAGTCTCCCTTCGAGGGCGGCTTGAAGGTGCCGCGGAGCACGGCGGTATCATTGTTGCGGGAGATCGTGGAGCTGATATCCAGTTCCTGACTGGTCCCATCGAACAACTCGACGGTGATTCTGGGGAGGGGCCTGGCCCCGGCATCCTTTAAGACCTGGAGCAGGGGAAGGTCGAGCACAATTTCCCGATCGCGCAGGACCCAGGGCCTCCGCGGTGCCGGCTGATCGGTCGTGAGAGGAGTCAAGACCGTCTGCCATAAACTCTTCGGAGCCGGCCGTCCATCGGCCCAGGCGATCTGACAAAAGATTGCGCTCAGCATCGCCATGAAAAGAAGAGACCTGAATGGGTGGATCACAGGGTTGTTTCCTGGTGAAAGCGGTGCTGTCGATGCATGTCATTATATAGAGGGATCCGTCCCGGCGCGATCACTCAGAGTGGGAGCCGCTGGAGTCAGGAATGCGGTGGTTTGTTATCCCTGTGCGGCGTGAGAGGCCCAGGTGAGGAGATCCTCGGGCGCTTCTACGATATCGACCGGAACTTCGTAGTAATTCTTGAGCGTCTGAGTGGACGTGGGTGTGAAGGGCTTCATGCCCCGGTCGCGATAGTGCGGCATGGTCAACCGATCGGTTTTAAAGTAGAGCCGGCCCTTGTGGATGATCCCGAAGAACCGGTCTCCTTGGTAGAGTCCGTATCCACCGAACATGGCACGGGAGGTCAGTCCTGGCAGCCCGCTGAGTTGATCCAGGACGAAGTCTCGAAACCCGTCGTGTTTTGGTGCCATGGTGTCGGTCAGCGGGGTTTGCGTGCTGCGACGATCCGCACGGCAAGGGGGAATACAATGCGATGACCCTCCTGGTATGGGGTCACGGCTTGGGTGATGAGGCGTCTCACCTCTTGGGTCTGTGCCGGCGAGAGTCGTGCCATGAGATTCTGAATCGGCGCGGCGATGTCCATGAGGCTCGTATAGTACTCATCGGCTGACGCATAGGACCATTCCGCGAGGAACTCCTGGTCTGTCACATCGATCAATCCGGCCTGCTGGAGCATCCCCGCCAGATCGTCTGGCTTTGCGAGCCTGAAGATGCCTGGCGCAGTGGGGTCCGGCGGCGGCAGCTCGATGACCTGCTTGATGGCCATCATCGAGAGGCCGATCGACGGATTCTTCTCCGGCGCCGACCAGACAGCGGCTGCGACCCAGCCTCCCGGCTTGAGCACGCGCGCGATCTCTGTCG
Source organism: Nitrospirota bacterium (assembly GCA_030684575.1). Taxonomy (NCBI): domain Bacteria; kingdom Pseudomonadati; phylum Nitrospirota; species Nitrospirota bacterium. The sequence continues at coordinate 415,447 of JAUXVD010000008.1, forward strand.
CGGCTTTGGGAATTTCCGGCAAAAACATCAGGCAGAAGCGACTCGTCACTGCGTCGAAGGCGTGAGCCTCGAAGGGTAGGCTCGTCACGTCGCCGGTTTGAAAGGTCATATTCGCCAGCCCAAGCGCTGTCGCTTTGCGCCTCGCGGCAGCGAGCATCTGCTCGGCGAGATCCATCCCGATGACCTGGCCTGTTGGTCCAACGGTTTGTGCGCCTAGTATTGCGGGATAGCCGGTGCCGGAACCCAAGTCGAGCATCTGCATGCCCGCTCGCAGCCTGGCATCGGCCACGAGACGATGGTTCAGACAGGCTAGCTGCTCGTCAAAGAACCGGTCCCACTTCTCCCAGCCGCCGGCGACACGGTTCCAATCCTGACGTTGGCCCTCGATGAGTTGCTGCGCGGTCGGTTGTGGAGCCATGGGTTACCTCTCTCCCTGTGACGAATGACGGTCTGGTTTATCCGCCGCTGAGCGCGCAGACGATGGAGATCCGATCCTCAGGCTGCAGCGGCGCGGTCAGGTGTGATCGCTGTTGGTCGTTCACGAAAATTCTGATGTGCGGCCTGATCGTGTCCTGCTCCGTGATGATGCGGAATCTGATGCCAGGATAGCGCTGATCCAATGCCGACACTAGTTCAGCCAGCGTCCGGCCGCCAGCCTCCACCTCACCCTGTTGCTGCGTATAGGACCGCAAGGCGCTGGGGATATGGATCGTCATCGTCCGAGGGCAGCCGCTTCGACCGAATAGATTTCAGGCAGATGCCTGGCAATGCAGGTCCAGGTTGCCCCCTCGTTTCGGCTGGCCCAAATCTCACCGCTGGTGGTGCCCAGATAGAGGCCGACGGGGTCATGGGCATCGCGGCTCATCGCCTGACGCTTCACCGTCCACCAGGCGTTTGACTTCGGGAAGCCTTTGTCTTGGCGCGTCCAACTCTTGCCGGCGTTCTTGGTCGTAAATGCGGCGGGTTTGCCGCCGGGACTCACGCGCGGCCAGACCGTCGAACCGTCCATGGGAAAGACCCAGGCCTGGTCCGCATTGCGCGGGTGCACCACCATGGGGAATCCGATATCGCCGATTTTTTTCGGCATGTTTGTGCCGATCCGCACCCAGGTGTCGGACGGCCGATCGAGCCGGTAGATGCCGCAATGGTTCTGCTGATAGAGCCGGTCCGGATTGCTGGGACAGAGCCGGACGCAATGGGGATCGTGGACGGTGACCGTCGAGGCGTCAAATCCTTCGACGACGTCCAGTCCCTTGATGAGCGGCACAAATCTGTTCCCGCCATCGACTGATTCATGCACCCCGCCTCCGGACATGGCGAAGTAGAGGTGCCTGGGGTCGCGTGGATCGACGATAATCGAGTGTAGCTTCGGGCCGTCCGGCGTCCCGTCCTGCACCGTGCCCATCCACTCGCGGTATTGCGGATCGTCGTTGATCGAGGAAAACGGTTTCCACGTGACCCCTCCGTCATCGGAGCGGAAGAGGCCTTGCGGGGATGTTCCGGCGTACCAGGCATTCAGTTCGTTCGCGTGACAGGGCGTCAGCCAGAAGGTGTGACCGACAGAGCGACCGTTCTGGCCTTCGGGAACCTTGGGAAAGGCCGGCGGGGCCGGCGATTCCTTCCAGGTTTTCCCGGCGTTGGTGGACCGATACAGCGTCGGTCCCAGATGCCCTGTGCTGGCCGCCATCAAGATCGTGCGACGATCCCGCGGGTCGGCGACGATGTGATGGATGATGTGACCGAGGAACATGGGCGCTGAGAGCTTCCACGTCCGCCTTGTCCGGTCGCTGGTGACGGTGAATGCGCCTTTTCTGGTGCCAATCAGCAGGGTGACGGCCCCGCTCTCTGTTGTGACAGTCGATGTCATCACCGGCCTCCGTTGTCGGATTACTTCAGGGTCTGCAAGGTCTCTCGCAGTTCTTTCAGCTCGGTGCTCAGGAGATCCAGATGCTGGTCCCGCTGCGGTTGCTCGTCTTTGAACTTCCAGAGCCGCCCGAATATGGCGCCGAGTTCTTTTTTGTGCGTCTTGGCCAGGTCGTATGCCGGCGTTTTCGACTGTGCCTCGGTCACTCCACAGAACGAGTCCATCAAGGCATGGAGTTGGTTATGGAGGTCATCGAAGGCTGTGTCGACGCCCTTGCCGCCCTTGGCCTTGCCCGCCGTGGCTTCCATCATGTTCGTGAGGTTGATCATCGTTTCCACCCCGCTGGCTCCCTTCGCCTGCGTCGCGTAGTCGCCCGCACGGGGATAAAATAAATAGCTGCAGCCACTGAGCCCGGTCAGCATCAGTGCCAATGCCAACATGCCAATCATTCGTTGCATGAGAAGCCTCCTTAGGTAAACGTGTAAGGTCTCTAGTCAAGCATGTCGGTCTACCCAGGTCAATGCTGCGGCATCACGGTTTCCTGGAATAGACGATTTCGAGGAACTTCATTTCCTTGCCACCATGGCCATGCGTCCCGTACATCTCGAATGTTTGGTTGTTGGCGTCCTGGATCTTCCAGACCGCGCGATGGGACATCTTGCCGCCGCCCGGCTCTGGGTGCGACCCTTTCAGCGTGATGGTCTTGCCGTCGATGCTTGCCGAGCCTTCCATCATGAAAATCCCCGTGCCCATCGTATCGATCCAGGCCGTGACGTACTTCTTCGTCACATTGTCGTAGCCGTCGATCCCGATGCCGGAGAAGGGTTGGCCCATCATGTGGCTGTTGTATTCCTGATACAGAAAGCGCCCGTCGAGCAGCATTTTCATTTCAGCGGTGCCGGTGGATTCCGTCGGCGGCTTGCCCGGCTCCATCCATTCCTTGGTGCTGGTCGTCCAACTGCCGGCTAGGGTTGCGAACAGCTTGTGCGGCTCGCCTGGTGCGGCCATTTGCTTCCACACTTCCATCATCGCCTCTGGGTCCATCGGCTTCTCCGGCTTCTTATCCTTAGCCAGAGCCACCGGACTCATCAGCAGGACGCAGAAAGTTGCGAGAATCAGGTTTTTAAGATGCATGGGTTCCTCCTTGAATTAGGTTGCAGAATTTTTCGAGTGGCACGGCTGTTGCCAACCTGTATACGAATCACTCACGCTTGCACAAAAACATTGAACCCGCCACAGGCCATTCGCTTGGGATCGAAGGGCATCGACTTTTCATTGCACATACCGGCGAGACGAGGGTCCTTGTGAACCTTTGCGTTGACGCGATCGCGATGCGCGCGCGACTTGAATACGATCCATGCGAATATAATCGTCTCATCAGGCTTCGCCTTGGCTAAGCGAGTGAACGGAACTCCGAATGTGACCTTGAGATCCTCCCCGGAACATTCCCGGTACTCCAGCGCACCGTGCTCGCGCCAGATCTTCGCGGCCATCTGCGCCATTCGGCGATAGGCTGCCAGATTCTTTTTCGGAATCGGTAAAACATATCCATCGACGTACTGCATCTGAGCCCTCCTTTGTGGTTGTCGTATCAATGACGCATCGTTGGCGACCAGTAAAGTAGAATATTCACAAGTTGTCCGCCGCGATCACTCCTATTTTTTCTCATCCATCTTGGCGCGTAGGCGCTCCTCTTGTTTCCTGAGCTCTGGCGTGAACTCAGCGCCGAAGTCGTCCGCCTCGAACACTTGGCGGATCTCGATTTCGGATTCCTCGCCAGGCATCGGGTTGGGGCAACGCTTGACCCATTCGATGGCTTCTTCCTTCGACTTGCACTGCCAGAGCCAGAAGCCCGCGATCAACTCCTTCGTTTCGGCGAAGGGACCATCGATCACCGTCCGCTTGTTTCCTGAGAATTTCACGCGTGCGCCGTTCGAACTTGCGTGAAGCCCCTCGCCCGCAAGCATCACGCCGGCTTTCACCAGCTCTTCGTTGTACGTTCCCATCTCGGCCAGGAGTTGTTCTCCCGGCATGACGCCCGCTTCCGAGTTTTTGGTGGCTTTGACGATAATCATGAAACGCATGGGACTCACTCCTTGGTTTGATTGCGATGAGCCGGGTTTCTCGTAGGTGTTCTCCCGCCAGACCAGACTCTACTTATTAGTCGAAAGGAGTACCTCAAAATCGACAAGGACGCAACCGATTGATATGGTTGCGCTTATCGTAATCCGTTTCAGGAGGGTCTTGTGTGAGCCGGTGCTAAGGAGGGTGAGACTGCCTCGTAGGCATGCCAGCCCCCGCCTAGCGCTTTATACAGTTGTACGACTGAGACGAGCTGCAGCCGATGAGTGCTGGCCAGCGCGAGTTCCGCTTCGAAGAGGCTGCGTTGAGCCACGAGGACATCGAGATAGTTGGCGAGCCCACCCTTATATCGGAGGCTGGCAAGTTGCAGGGCAGACCGCAGGGCCTCCACCTGTTCCGCCTGCGCGGCTCGTTGCTCACGTGCCGTCTTGACGGCCACGAGTGCGTCTTCCACTTCCCGAAAGGCCACGAGTATCGTTTGCTCATACTGAGCGAGCAGCTCGCGCGCCTGTGCCTCGGCTGCCTCTTGCTGGAAGCCCAGGATCTGGGCATTCAGCAATGGACCAGCCACACCGAGACCCACGACGCCAAAGGAGGTCTCGTTGGCCACCAGTCTGGACAATTGTGGACTGGCCACTCCGAGAATCCCCGTGATGCTGAGTTTCGGAAAGCGGTCCGCCTTCGCCACGCCGATTCTCGCTGTGGCTGCCGCCAAGCCCTGCTCTGCCTGCACCACGTCCGGTCGGCGCTGCAGCAACTCCGACGGGAGGCCGGGCGGCACGTCCGGTGGCATCACCTGTTCGGTTAGAGACTGTCCCCGCGCAATGCGGCCGGGATTTCGCCCGAGCAACAGGCTGAGCTGATTTTCTTTTTGTACTTTCTGCCGTTCCAATTCAGCCAGACGCGCCACCGCGTTGGCCCGTTCAGCCACGAACTGATCCGCGTCGATTTTCGTTACCACTCCCTGGCGTACCCGCGCCTGCGCGATCTTGACCGAGTCCTCCCACGATCGCAGCGTTCGCGTCGCGATGTCCCGCTGCCGATCGAGCTGCAGCAGGTCAAAGTACGATTCCGCGACTCCGCTCACAAGCTGCAGGATCGTGGCGCGTCGCGCTTCCTCACGGGCCAGGAGGTCGCCGCGTGCCGCCTCGTTGGATCGGCGGATGCGACCCCAGATGTCCAGTTCCCAGGAGAGATTGCCCTGGAGATAATAGTTGAAGGCGTTGGGGAAACCGGGGAAGAGAAACTCCGCTTTCCGTCCGAACGAAGGAGCATTGGCTACGAGATCGGCGTTGGGCGCAAAATCCATCTTCGTGATGAACAGACGCGCCTGAAACTCTTCGACCGAAGCCACGGCCCGCTTGAGGTCTTTGTTCTCTCCCAGTGCCACCTTGATGAGCCGCTGGAGCTCTTTGTCCTGTAGGAGATCCCACCAGGGCAGGTTGGCAAATGACGTGGCCTCCTGCTCGGCGTCAGCCATCCTGAACGAGGCCGGGGTGGACATATCCGGGCGGGAATAGTCCGGGCCCACCGCGCAAGCCGCGAGGGACAAGAGCCCTATCAGTAGTATGAGTATGCGCATGTCAGTCACGTCCTTCCTCTCGCACCCTGTTCTGCTCCTCATGGCCTGATTTCGACCGGACTCGCACAGGGGGCTTCTTTCACGTCAGGGAATTGAATACCAACCGCGCCAGCAATAGGATCGAAGCCCGTCTCCGCGTGACGACATGGCTTAGGGTATCCGGCCTTGATGCCCGTTCGATCGCTTCCCGGGATTCGAGGCCGTGATCTGACGCACCAGGCAATTGTTCAAGCAGCCGGCCGCTTGCAGTTGCGCTCCCTCCTGCCAGAGCCGGCGGAGCAGCGCCTGTCCCGAATGGTCCACGAAGGTGACGCCCGTGAAATTCACCACGGCACCGCGTCTCCTCTCCTTCGCGATCGTGCGCCAACAGTCCCGTAGCTCCTGCACCCAGGGGCCGGCGAGTCGCCCCTCGACGATGAGGGTGACGGATTTCGTCTCTTGATGGGTCGTGATCTTCAACATCTCCCCATCTCCCCAGGTGAGCCGTTCAAGGAGAAGTCTATGCGGATCCCGGACATACCGGTATGTGTGCAAGTCATGCAGTGACCGAAGATCCGTGAGACGAGCATCGCCGACCGAACCATCCCGCGCGTCGGGGTGAAGGTGTGAGCGGGTACCATTCACCGGACCTGTCCTGTGCCGGGTCCGAGCACTTCCCGCATAGTGACGGCCAGGTCGCGGAGCGCCTGCTCACCGTTCCCCACGAAGGTGGAACCATGCATGAGCGCCAATTGTTTTGGCCGAAGATCCGCCAATCCCTGCAGAATCGGATCGGTCAGCGCGGTGTAGGGATAGGCGTTCGCAAACGGCCCTTGCTGACTCTTGATCAATCCCAGCCTTGCGCGGTCGACGATGTCCGATTCCGTGATCGCCTCGACATCCCCTTCATGGGTGAAGAGATCCGAGCAGAGCAACGTGCGCGTGACTTCCTCGAACAGCAGGCTCGCTTCCCAGCCATGCGGCACATGGGGCGTGTGGCGAAAACGAAACCGATATCGGCCGGTTCTCAGGACCTCTTCCTGCTCGAGTATGCGAGCCGGGCGGACGGAGAAATCGTTCACGCTGACGAGGGCGGCAACCCGGCCGCACAGCGGTTCGGCCCGTGGCGCCAGGGCCAGCCATTCGTTCAGCGCGCCGCATTCGTCCGCCTCGAAATGACTGAACGAAATCCAGCGGATGGTCCCTGGGTCTATGATGCGCGCGACCGCATCCATCACCAGCGGGAACATCTGCTTCATCCCGGTGTGGAACAACAGAGGCTCGTCATCCTTGATCAGGTAGTGATTGAACCGGAGATTGAATTCCGGCACATAGGCCGAGATCACATAGTGATCTGGCGCAATTTCCGTTACTCTGGCCCTATCCATCATCGCCCCTCCTTCTTGTGACGCGGCCCCCCCGCACCTCGACACGTGAGACATGGCGCCTGGCCGGTGGCTCTCACAGGATCATCACTGGGATAGAACGGGAACTGCTCTTCCAGTGGCCTCATTCCTCTCACCCCTTGCACCCACGAGCAGCAATTCTTCTTCCTCTACCGCTTCGTGAGTCGGACTAGGTTGATGCTGAGCCGCAATGAGCGAGTAAAACACCGGGACGACGAACAGGGTGAACAGGGTGCCCACGGTCATGCCTGTGACCAGGACCATCCCGATACTGTTTCTGGCTGCCGCGCCTGGTCCTGACGCCAGCACCAGGGGGAGGTGCCCGAAGACCGTGGCGGCCGAGGTCATCAACACCGGTCGCAGCCTCGTGAGCGAGGCCTCTCGCAATGCCGCTGTTTTGGAGAGCCCGCGGGCTTGGAGCGTATTGGCAAACTCCACGATCAGGATTCCGTTCTTCGCGATCAGGCCCACCAGTGTGATCAATCCGACCTGGGAATAGATGTTGATCGTGGTCAGGTCCAGGAAGCTGAACAGCAGGGCGCCGGAAATGGCGAGCGGAACGGATCCCAGCAAGACGATCAGCGGGTCACGGAAGCTCTGGAACTGCGCTGCCAGGACCAGATAGATGAGCACGATCGCGAACCCGAGCGTGACGGTCAGGGCCGACCCCTCGTGGCGGATCTGTCTCGACTCTCCCGCATAGTCGAGGACGACAGGGGGACTGCCCGTTGTCGCGGCGGCCGCCTCAAGGACGCGCAGCCCCTCCTCTTTGGTGATGCCCGGCTTGACGCCTCCGAAGACCCGGACGGCGTTGCGCTGTTGGAAGCGATTCAACGTACGCGGGGCGGTGCTCGACTCGATGTGGGTGAAGGTCGAGACCGGCACGAGTTGTCCTCCGGGTGTCTTGATCTTCAAATCGAGCAGTGGGCTGACGGTGGAGCGATTCTCGTCGCCGATTTGCGGAATGACCTTGTAACTGCGGTCGAAGTAGTTGAAGCGATTGACGTAGGCGCCCCCGAGCATCGTGCCGAGTTCCTGACCGACGCCGGCCAGATCCAGCCCGAGATCGGCGAGACGCTCGCGATCGAGGATGACGCGCGCCTCGGGCAAGTCGATATTCAAATCGGTATCGACGTACAGGAACTTGCCGCTCCGCCATCCCGCATCGAGCACCGCGGCCGTGGTCTCGAGCATCTGGCCGATTGGCACATCGCTCTGCAGGACCAACTCGACGTCGTACTGGCCGGGGGTCGGCAACGGGGGGTCGAGACGCGGAAAAACGCGCAGACCGGGCACCTGGGAGACCGCGCCGAAGACTTCCCCGTACATCTCTTCTGTCGAACGGGTCCGTTCGCGCCAGTCCTTCGCGACCAATCCACCGAAGCCGCCCCAAGCGGTCGTCAGGGACCAGGCGAACCGGGCCTCGGGGAACGCCGTTAAGGTCTTCACCGCTTTCAGCGACTCCCGATTGGTCGCGTCCAGCGTCGAGTCCGGAGACGCTTCGAGAAAGAGGCTGATGTGGCTCTGGTCCTCGACCGGCGCGAGTTCCTGCCGTGAGAACAGATACAGGGGCCAGGCCGATACCATGATGAGCAATGCCGCCACCACGATCCCCCAGCGCATCTGTAAGGCCTCGTCGAGCCCTCGCGCGTAGGCGCGCCGGACGACCTCGAACGCGCGGTTGACCAGCGCCGTCAGCCGACCTTCTTTTCCCTGAGGATGGACAAAATACGCACTCATCATCGGCGAGAGCGTGACCGCGACGATGCCGGACAGGACCACAGCCGCTGCGAGTGTGATGGCAAACTCAAGGAACAACGAGCCGGTCAGTCCCCCCTGAAATCCGATCGGGGCATAGACCGCCGCCAGGGTAATCGTCATGGCGATAATCGGGCCGAGCAGTTCGCGCGCCCCGAGCAACGCCGCTTCGGTTCGTGATTTCCCCAGACGGACGTGCCGCTCGACGTTTTCGACGACGACAATGGCATCGTCCACCACCAGGCCCACCGACAGGACGATCGCCAGGAGTGTCAGGAGATTGAGACTGAACCCGAATGCGACCATGAAGATCGCCGCGCCGATGAGCGACACCGGCATGGCGACGAGAGGGACCAGCGCGGTCCGCACCGATCCCATGAAGAGGAATACCACCACGGCGACGATCGCGATCGTTTCGGCGAGCGTCTTGGCGATTTCTTTCAGCGCATTCTCCATGAACATCGTCCCGTTCCAGACAAGTTGCATGTCGATGTCCTGCGGCAATGTCGGCCGGATGCGCTCCATCTCATCGCGCAGCCGGTGTGCGACCTCGATCTCGTTCGAGCCGATCAGCGGCCAGACCCCAAGATAGACCCCTTCCTTGTCGTTGTACTTCGCGATCATGTCGGCTTCTTCGGCGCCGAGCTCGATCCGTGCCACGTCGCTCAGTCGGATGATGGCCCCGTCGCGATCGGCGATGATCAGGTTCTCAAATTCGGTGACGGAGCGGAGATCGGTGTTGGCGAGCAGGTTGACCTGCACGAGGTTTCCTTTGGTTCGGCCGACCGCCGCCAGGTAGTTATTACGCCTGAGTGCCGCCTGGACATCGCCGGGCGAGAGGTTGACCGTGGCGAGGCGATCAGGATCGATCCAGACGCGCATCGCGATCTGACGTCCGCCCTCGATCGTCACACGCTGGACGCCGGCCAGCGTGGCGAGTTGCGGCTGCAGGGTACGCAGCAACCAATCCGTCACCGCCGGCACGGTGCGCTCGGTGGACGTGAAGCTGAGGTAGAACGACGCATAGGGACGATCCGCACGTTGCACATCGATCACCGGGGGCTCCGCTTCCTGAGGCAGCTCCGCCCGCACCTGTTGCAGCCGAGCCGTGACTTCGGCCAGCGCTGCCGTGCTGCTGTGGTTCAATTTGAGATGGACCGTGACGGTGCTGATGCCGGCCCGGCTGGTCGACTCCACGTAGTCGACCCCGCCGATTGCAGAGACCACCCGCTCGATCGGCGTGGTCAGGAAGCCACGGACGGTCTCGGCTGCGGCGCCGTAGTACAGGGTGGTGATGACGACCGCCGCGCTTTCAATTTTCGGATACTGCTGGACCGGCAGGGTGGTCAGGGCCCGCCACCCCACCAGTACGATGGCCAGATTGACGACGATCGCCAGGACAGGGTGTTTGATAAACATGTCGGTGAATGAGCGCATGCGAATATCCTTGTCTAATCTTCCGGATGTCATCAGCGGCTGCTGAGCAACCGGGTATGGGCGGCATCGCCGCCCTGTTCCCCGGCGATCTCGACCAGCACTCCGTCGCGGAGTTTGAACGATCCTGAGGTCGCGACCAGTTCGCCGCTGGCCAGCCCTGCATGGATGACGGTCTCATCGCCGAGCATCGCGCCGCTCTCGACCTGCCGCACCTGCGCACGGGTTTTGCCATCCTTGCCCGGTGCGATCACGAACACTTGGTCGCCGCTTGGGCCCTTGCGCAGTGCGCTGACGGGGACTGCAATCGCCTTGCGCGGCGGACCGACCGGAACCTGGACCCGCACCGAGGCTCCCGGGGACGGCGGCCGAGCCAGTCCCTTGATGTTGGCCCGCACCATGGCATTGCGAGTCGTCGGATCGATGCGCGCATCGAGCGCGAGGATCGTGGCCACGATCGGGGACGACTGGTTCGCGAGGAACACGTCGACAGGGTCGCCTTCCTGCAGAGTGAGGGCGACTTGTTGCGCGACGGTGAAGTCCACATGGACCGCGTCGTCGATACCCTGCAGGGTCGTGAGTTGGGTCCCTTCAAGGAGGTACTGTCCGGGATGCACGTCTGCGATACCCACCTGCGCTTTGAACGGGGCACGAATGGTCTTGCGGGCGATGATCGCTTTGGTCCGCGCGATCTGGGCCAACGCGACCTCGAGGTCTGCTCCTGCACGATCTACCTCTTCCTGGGTCGTCGCCTGGTCTTGATTCAAATTGTGCCTGCGAGCGAAGACCGACTTCGCAAGCCTCGCCTGCGCCTCTTGGGCCCTGAGATCGGCTTCTTCGACGGATACGTCGAGCGCGATCAGCACCGTCCCTGCCTCGACAATCTGGCCGGGTACGAGCGTGACGTGGTGGACCGTGCCGGGAAGCTCGTTCCGCACGGTGATCGATCGCAGAGCCAGGACCGTTCCGATCGAGGTGGTGGTTGGGCGGTGTTCTACCGCTTTCGCCTCGGCAACCATCACCGACTCTGTCGGTTCAGGCTGGCTGGCAGAGGCTGCATGACCGGCTTGGATGGACTCGTATTTCCATGCGCCCAAGCCCAGGCCGAGGGCGGTGAGGACGATGAGCAACAGCAATGACCCGACCCAGCCACGACGATTCATCTGTGACGCCCCCCTGCTATCTGATTCTGACGAAGCCTCTCTGGAGTTCCTGCTCTGTGTAAACATGCGACGATACTTCAGCAATGACCGTTCCAGGCAGGAGTCGGGCCGGTGAAGGCAGGCTAACTATTGAATGACATGGAAAATTGTTATGAAGTTGAAGATGGTGACGAGGCAGGGGGAAAACTGTGATGCCGAAGTATTCGTGCCAGCAGGTCGGCATGTGCCGGAATGTCGGCACATGATGTAGGGGAAACAACGTATCGTGAACGAACGGAGCTAGGAAGGGCGGGCGATCCCGAGTTTCTGCATTTTGGATTGGAGCGTGGTCCGCTTCACCCCGAGCTTCGCAGCAGCGCCGGTAGGACCGCCGATCGTCCAGTTCGAGTCGCGCAGCGCCTTGAGAATATGTTCGCGCTCGGCTTGCTCGAGGGTCGAGCGATTGGACGGTCCAGCCGGACCGGCCGCCCGTTTCAACTCTGTCACCGGCACGAACAGGTCCTGTCCCTTCGTCAGAATCACGGCTCGCTCGACGAAATTCTCGAGTTCCCGTACATTGCCCGGCCACGGATAATTTTGTAACGCTTTCATGGCCTCTGCCGGAATCGTCTCGATGCGTTTCTTCATTCGCTGGGCGAATTTCTGGGTGAAGTGTCTGACGAGCAACGGGATATCCTCCACGCGTTCGCGCAGGGGAGGGGCCGTCATGGGAAACACCTTGAGCCGGTAGTACAAGTCGCCGCGAAACTTCTGCTCCCCCACCATCTGCTCGAGGTCGCGATTGGTCGCGGCGATCACGCGGACATTGACACGGATCGTTCGGCTGCTTCCCAGGCGTTCGAACTCCTGTTCCTGCAGGACCCGGAGTAACTTGACTTGAAGTTCCAATGGAATGTCGCCCACTTCGTCGAGGAAGATCGTTCCTCGGTCGGCTAATTCGAATCGGCCGATCTTCGTGGCGATGGCTCCGGTGAACGCGCCCTTTTCGTGACCAAAGAGTTCGCTCTCGAGCAAACCGGTTGGAATCGCAGCGCAGTTGAGCTTGACGAAGGTGCGATCCTTCCGGTCACTCAGCGCGTGCAGCGCGCGAGCAACCAGTTCTTTTCCGCTCCCTGTTTCGCCGAGGATTAGCACCGTGGAGTCGGTGGACGCCACGGTCCGGACTTGCTTGAGCACGCGCTTGAGCGCATGGCTCTCGCCGACGATTTCCTCGAAGTTATGTTCGGTCTGGATCTCTTCTTCGAGATACAGCTTTTCCTTGGCGAGCGTATCTTTCAGCCGCTCGACTTCCTGGTGCGCCAAGGCGTTTTCCACGGCGATCGCGATCTGATGCGCGACCTGATGCAGGAGTTCGCCTTCGGCTGGTGTAAAATCCTGTTCGTGCAGGCGTGAGACATCCAGTGTTCCGAGCACCTTGTCGTGCGACACGAGGGGAACGGAGCAGAGCGCTTTGACCCCTTGATCCAGCAGCTGCCGGGTCATGTCGGATTCGACGGCCAAGAGTTCCAGATCCCGCCGCCGATAGATCACGGGCTGCCTGGTTGTAAAGGCCCGTTCTGACGGGCACTTACAGTCGGATGAGACCTGGCCTTCCTCAATGAACTCTGCGGCCGTCGTGAAATCCAGCACGTGCGCTCGATAGCGTTGCGTGTCGGGGTCGCACAGGACCAGGGTCGATCCGTCGTGCTGGATGACCGTTCTGAGGCAACCGCTGACGGCCTTGAACAGATCGCTCAGGCTGAGCCGGGAGACGACCGCATTGTTGACCTCCAAGAGGAGACGCTGGCGATCGCGTTCCTGCTCCAATTGCTGTTGCGCCGACCTGGCGCTCTGGGCATGTAGTGCGTTGTCCACGGCAACCGCCACCTGTTTGGCCACCTGGCGCATGAAATTGATATCCGCTTCTTGATAGGCCCTCTTTTGCAGGCTTCCGAAGCCCATGGCCCCCAGGCGCCGTTGTGCCGTTGTGAGAGGAACCACGCAAAAGGATCCCACACCGTTCTCGCGAAACAGCTTCATCAGTCCGGGGAAGCGCCGCTCTTGCTCCACGTCGTCGACCGACAGCGGCTGTTGGGTTTTCCACACCAACCCACCGGGTGATTCGTCCACAGGGGTTTCCAGGCCGGGGCTGATCGTCGTCGGTTGAGATGTCACCAGCAACCAAAGGCGCATCGCGTTCCGTGCAGGCTCATGGAGGACGGCGTTGATGAAATTGAAGGGCACGATGTGCGGGAGCCGCTGCGCGAGATCCTGAAACAGCTCTTCAAGGACGTGATGTGACGCAATGGACTCGGATACCTCAAGGAGAAGGCGCAACCGGTCTCGGTCGCGAGTCAAGGCTTGATGATGGATGACATTGTCTACGGCGACCGCGACCTGATTGCCGACCTGCCGGAGGAATTCAACATCTGCCTCGTCATAGGCGCTTTTCTGGAGGCTTGAAAACCCCAGCGCGCCCAACCGCCGCAACGACGTCGTCAGTGGCACGAAACAACAGGAATTGATACCGTCCTCCTGCATCCGCTGCAGGACCTTCGGCCAGCGTGGTTCTTCGGCGAGATCAGGAACGATGATCGGCTGTTGCGTATGCCAGACCATTCCGGCAGGAGTTTCCTCAACCGGCTCCTCATGGCCGCCCAGCAGATCGGCCGGCACGTTGGCCTGCACCGTGTGTAACTGCATGACGTTGCGCTCTGGATCGTGCAACGACAGGCCGACGAAATTTACGTGCACCACGCGCGGGAGACGTTGAGCAAGGTCGCGACATAAGTCGCGCAGGTCCTGGTGGGCAGAGATCGATTCCGCAACTCCCAGAAGCATGTGGTACTTCTCTGCCAGACTGTCGCAGGGCGATAGGGATTGCCGGTTCATAGGCGCACAGTATGATCCATACTCTTGTCACGACTCAAGATGACTCACCTGGGAGACGGCCGGTCGTTCATGCTCCGTCCGCATGGCGACCTGAGTGCCCCTCGTAGGCTTGCTTGAGCTTGTTGATGTCGGGTTTGGTCATCTGGAGCACGGCCTTCATGACGCGTTCAGATTTCGCGGCATCCTTGTCTCGCAACATGTCTTCCCACACCGGGGAGACGATTTGCCACGACAGACCATATTGATCCTTCAGCCAGCCACAGGGTCCTTGTTCTCCGCCTTGGGAGAGCTTGTCCCACATCTCGTCGATCGCTTCCTGCGTTTCGCACTTCACCATCATCGAGACGGCCTCAGTAAACTTGAAGATGGGGCCGCCGTTTAAGGCCACGAACTCCTGCCCTTCGATCTCAAACGTCACGGTCATCACCGATCCTGTTGGTCTTCCGGAGACCTCCGCGCCTGCCTCTCCATAGCGAGTCATTGCGGTGACTTTCGAATTTTTAAAAATCGAAACATAAAAGTTCGCCGCCTCTTCGGCCTTGTCGTCGAACCACAAACAGGGAGTGATTCTCTGCATAGTCTGGTCCTCCGATTCGAAATAACTCGCTTCTACTTCTTCGTCGAACGGGAGGGGTCGAAATCGACAGCGCCGCAACTTCCTATGATCTCTTGGCACGTCAGTTCGGACTCCACGTTCGGGTTCGGTGTAATGGACTCGTCGTGTCGAGGTGGGAGATGCCCTGGTTCAAGCCTGTTGGGATCATCTATCGGCCCCTGTCTCTCGCCGGATGGGCCGCTCACGCTGTTCGCCACCGGCTTTTGCATTCAGGTCTTTTTGCGCATCGACAGCCGATCTCACTCCGTATCGGACATGCTCTACGGCGTGTTTTCCTATTGGCTGCTCACGCTGCTCGCGTGAGCTCTGGATTGCCGGACGGACTAGCGGCTGCACAGCGCGTGAATTGCTCTCTGCAATCGGCGGTCGATTCATTGCCTGTGTTATCCGCCGGCCATGGCTCCCACGATCAGTAGCGGTTCTGTTCCCGTTGCAACCGTATCCGGCAAAGGCGAGTCGGGCGGCTGGTGCGACAGATCGCGCTCGCAGGCGAAGAAGCGGATGAACGGCCTTCGCCGTCGCGTCGCGTGGTCGCGGATCGTGCCGCGCAACATCGGATAGCGGGCTTCCAATGTATCGAGCACCGCCTCCACCGTCGCCGGACCAGTGATGTCCAGCGTGACCTCACCATTCACGCGCGCCAACGTCCGTAAATGTGCCGGCAGCACGACTCGAATCATGGCAGCGTTTGGGCCTCGACGGATAAAACAGGGGGTAAGTCTCTTACGATCGGCGTCCAACGGTCCCCGCCATCGGCAGACCCATAGACCTGCCCGCCGGTCGTGCCGAAGTACAGACCGCAGGGATCGAGCTGATCGACGGCCATCGCATCGCGCAGGATGTTGACGTAGCAATCCTGCTGCGGCAGTCCCTTCGTCAGCGCCTCCCATTCGTTCCCACCGGTTCGACTGCGGTACACGCGCAGTTTTCCATCCGGCGGATAATGCTCGGAATCGCTCTTGATCGGCACGACGTAGACGGTGTTCGGCTCATGGGCATGCACGGCGATCGGAAATCCGAAATCACTCGGCAAGTTGCCGCTGATTTTCTGCCACGAGTCTCCGCCGTTGTCGCTGCGCAGCACGTCCCAATGTTTTTGCATGAACAACACGTTCGGGCGGGCGGGGTGCATCGTAATACAGTGCACGCAGTGACCGACTTCGGCATCCGGGTCGGGCAGTTCATACTTCGAGTGCAACCCGTTGTTGGTCGGCTTCCAAGTCTTGCCGGCATCGTTGCTCCGAAAGGCGCCGGCGGCTGAAATGGCGACGAACATCCGATCCTGGTTGGCCTTGTCTAGCACAATGGTGTGTAGGCACATTCCGCCGGCGCCAGGTTGCCAGAGCTGGCCCTTCGCGCTCCGCAGTCCCGCCAGTTCCTGCCACGTCTTGCCTGCGTCCGTCGACTTGAATAGCGCCGCATCTTCCGCGCCGGCATAGACTGTATCCAGGTCGGTCAGCGACGGTTCGAGGTGCCAGACCCGCTTGAACTCCCAGGGGCGCTGCGAGCCGTCGTAATGCTGGTGCGTCGTGAGGGGCTTGCCGGTTTTCTCCGAGGCGTCATAGAGGAACATGTTGCTCTCGCCCTTTGGCATGCCGTCCGCCCCCATGAGATCTTCCGGCTTGGTGCCGGGTGGGTTCCAGGTCTTGCCCCCGTCGTCCGACCGCTGGATGATCTGACCGAACCAACTGCTGGTTTGCGAGGCATAGATGCGATTTGGATCGACCGGCGATCCCTTGAGATGGTACAGCTCCCAGCCGCCGAAGTGCGGACCATCGACGGTCCACTGTTTCCGCTTCCCGTCCGACGCCAAGATGAACGCGCCTTTTTTCGTTCCAACCAATAACCGTATGCTGCTCATTCTTTACTCCTTTCCCGTTTATGCGTCGCTGGTGTTGTGTGGCGTATCTTCATGCTCAGCACTCAGCACATTTCGGTGTCAGGCAGTCCCGTGATCTCGATCAACGGGCGCACTTCGACGGTGCCGATCCGTGCGCCCGGAACGCGGACCGCAATACTGACGGCCTCGTTCAGATTTTGTGCATTCACCAGGAAGTAGCCGGCAATCTGCTCGCGAGTTTCGATAAAGGGCCCATCCGTCACGACCGGTTTGCCTTCGCGCACCCTTACAATGACGGCTGTGTCGGCCGAATGGAGCGGCGAAGCATGGACATATTGCTCTGCGGCATGAAGCTGATGTGTGAGCGCAATGGATTCGGCGAGCAGCTGCTGTCGCTTCTCCTGTTCGATCGTATTGAACGCCTCTTCGTCATGATGCACGATCAACATGAATTTCATGGTGCCATTCCCTGTACGAACACGGATGAACGCCGGTTAAGCACAACCGCCTTCTTTGATCGGCCGTACCTCGATGCTCCCGTACTGGGCTGCGGGAAACTTCGAGGCGATCCGTACGGCGTCGTTCAGGTCTCTGACATCGATCAGGAGATACCCGCCCAGTTGTTCCTTCGTCTCGGCGAAGGGTCCATCGGTCGTTGAGACTTTCCCTCCGCGCACCCGCACCGTCGTCGCGGTCTCCACCGGGTGGAGTGGTGAGGCCGCGATGAATTGGCCATTTTGTTGCAGTTCGTCACAGTAGGCCATGGACTCGTTCGAGAGCACAATCCGCTCACTTTGCGGCATGGCGTGGAGTGTGGTTTCTTCGAGGTAGATTAAGCATAGGTATTTCATGGCAGGCTCCTGATGAGTGATGTGTGAAATCTCTCTTTCAGCCGTCAGGCTGCTTTTTCGTTCGGCTCCCAGAGTGCGAAGACGTTATGTTCCGTGTCCTCACAGATCGCAAAGTAACCCATGTGCGGCACGGCAGTTTTTGATTTGCAGACAGACCCGCCGAGTTTTGTGACCTTGGTTAGGGCCTTGCCAATCGATGGGACCGTCACATAGACCGTGATGGATTGCCCAGGATGCATCCGGGGCAAGAGTCCACCGTCCGGCGAAGCATCTTTTCCGCCGGTGTCGATGTGCCAATAGTCGGCAACGGCTGTCGACAACTCTGCGAATTTCCACCCGAACAACGAGCGATAAAATGTCTTCGCCCGTCCGAGATCATCGGCGGGAACGTCGAACCAGCAGATGCTGGCCACTGGCCGGGATGGTGTCACCTTCCGTTTCTGAATACGTTTCGCCATGGCATCCTCCAACATCGGTACGTCTTGCTGTCATGAGATAGTCGTTGGGAACTCTGAATATCGACATCAGCCGTCCACCTTCGAGGTGGGACGAGTTATTTCTGCTTGATCAATGACTTATGAATGGGGGCGGTGAATCACGAGCCGGTCGAGCCCGGTAGCTCGTTCAGCCGTTTCTCCAAAAACCGCCGTTCCGGTTCCTGCTGCGTCAGGCTCAGGGCTCGCTGGTAAGAGGTGCGGGCCTCGTTCGTCCGTCCTAGCCGCCGGCAGAGATCCGCCCGCGCGGCATGTGCCAAGTGATAGGTGTCCAGATCTCCTGTCTTCAAGATGGTATCGATCAGGTCCAAACCGGCTGACGGACCGTCTCGCATGGCGACGGCGACGGCGCTATTCAGCTCGATCACCGGTGAAGGACAGGCCTGAAGCAGCAAGCCATAGAGCGCGACGATCTGGGCCCAATCCGTAGCCAGGGCGGCGGGCGCTTGCGTATGCACCGCAGCAATCGCTCCCTGGATGGTATAGGGGCCGACCTGACCCTGGGACATGGCCTGTCTGACGAGCGCGACTCCTTCCATGATCTGGTCTCGATTCCACAGAGCGCGATCTTGATCCTCTAATAAAATGAGTTCGCCGGTTGCGGTGGCGCGCGCGGCCTTCCGGGAGTCCTGCAAGAGCATCAATCCTAGCAATCCCGTCGATTCCGACTGCGGGAGCAAGGTATTCAGCAGTCGGCCTAAGCGAATCGCTTCCCCACAGAGATCGTGCCGCGTCACGGCTTCACCGAATGAGGCCGAGTATCCTTCGTTGAAGACGAGGTAGACCACGCGGAGCACGGCGTCCCATCGGTCCGGCAGTTCTTTCTCGGATGGTACCTCATAGGGAATGCGCGCGTCGCGGATCTTGGCCTTGGCCCGCACGATCCGCTGCGCGACGGTGGCCGGTTTTGTCAGGAATGCCCGCGCGATCTCTTCAGTCGTGAGACCGCAGACTTCGCGCAGGGTCATGGCGGCCTGGGCTTCAGGCGCGAGGGCGGGATGACAACATGTGAAGATCAATCGGAGCCGGTCGTCCTCGAGGTGTTCGTCCTCCTGCTGTTCGGTCTCAATTGTGGCTGTGGGTTCCGTTTCCTTTGCCAATTCTGCCACAGACGCATCATGCCGGGCGCGACGGCGCATCCCGTCGATGGCTTTGAAACGTCCAGTCGAAACGAGCCAAGCTCTCGGATTGGCCGGCACACCGTCTCGCGCCCATTGCTCGACCGCCACGGCAAAGGCTTCGTGCAAGGCCTCTTCGGCAGCGTCGAAGTCGCCAAGCAGGCGTATCAGCGTCGCGAGCACCTGTCGCGACTCAGCGCGATAGATCGTCTCCACCACTGTCCTCGTCCGACTGGAGGCCTCGTCGCTCATCGGTTGGGGTATCTCTCCAAGAAAAGTCAGTCGAGGATCGACAACGCGGTCTTCGCGGTCTGTCTCGCCACGTCGGCCGGCGTGCCGGCTTTGATCATGACGATGGTCCCTTGCATCATCGTGACCAGGACCCGGGCCAACGCGCGCGGGTCTTTGTGTTTCGCAAGTTCCCCTTCGTGCTTCGCGCGTGAAAGCAGCCGAAAGAAGCCCTCTTCCACTATCTGCAACCGTCTCGACATTTTCAGGGCGATGTCTTTCTCATGTGGACCCAGTTTTACCAGCGTGTTGGTCATTATTCCACCTTGGCGTAATGGATCGGAGAGGCCGAATTCCAGCATGGCGCCGATGAACTGGCGGATGAGAGGAAGTGCCAGGCCCGCTGGCTCAAGATGGAGAGCCTGCTGCCGATGTCGCTACTGGAGCAATAGAGGTCCATGGCTTTCAAGAACAGTGCGCGGTTGTCGCCGAAGGTGGCGTAGAGGCTACCGCGATTGAGGCCCGCCGCATTGAGCAGACACTAATCGATGCGTGAAGATCGTGCCATGCCGTTGTCAGTACGAGGCCTACGTAGTTCTAGGGAACCCTTTTGTTTTCTATACAATCGCGCTCGCGGTGTAATACAACGTCACAGTTGCCGAATGCCGACAATCCGGATGGGAGAATGCCGGGCAGGGGCGATGTCATTCGTTGTCTAGGTGGAGTTTGCGCATGAAGCAGATCTTGGAATATCTACGGTCGTACGGGAAATCGTTACTGGGGAAGGCAGGCGTGCCTGCAGTCGAGCACGCGATGCATGATGTCTCGTGGCAGGGCAGACCTGCTCTTCGGGTTGAGCGCCGGCGGGAAGTTCGACATGCGAGAATCAGTCCCTGTACCTATGGCTTGATGCGTTCGGTGGATCGCGATGGTGTGATACTCGAAGAGGGGTATGGCACGGCAGTGAGCCTCAGCCCGACCGGACTGCGGCTCCTGCTCGGCGTCGCTCCGTCCACAGGGCAGCTTCTGGAAATCCAAACCGGTAACTCAGCGATCAAGAATGCAGTCTGTCTGGCAGAAGTCTGTTGGACGAAACCCCTGAGGCAAGAGTCGCAGGGTGCGCTCTACCTCGTCGGCTGTCGTGTGAGCTTCGGCAGTACGCATGCGTGAGGCAGCTCATGCCCTGTGTGGCTAGCCATCTTCTTTCCTTCAGCCTGCTCCCGGCCTCCTAAAAATCGTATAGATGATCGAACTGCACCCCTTCCTTCTCCAGGCTTGGTAGGGTCTCATGCAGTTGTCCCAGCGGAACGAGCAACGCGACACGTTTGTGTGCAGGTTGCGTGAGGATCGTCCATTCGCAGACCCACGTTCCCCGGTGAAGCAGATCCCGCCAGTCCTTCGGTGCGATGATGGTCATGAGGATAGACTCATTGCCCGCGACTTCGACCAGCCGGACGTTGTGAGCGAGAAGATCTCGCACGGCCTGTCCGAAGGGTTCGTATCGAGGCAGTGACAGGAGCGTCGAGCGCCCGCCAAGGTTCTGGAGTATACGAATGCTGGGACCGATGCCACCGATATCCTGAGATCCTTGTTGTGCCCAGGCTTGAATCTCCAGCGCTTCGGGATCGTAGCTTGCTTGTGTGCCTTGTTTGATTGCCAAGCTCCAGGCGGATTTGAAGAGCAGTTCCACCGTGAACTCGACGCGCCGTTCCCATCGGCGCAGGACAGGCTCTTCCCCTGCTTCTTTCAAGCGCCACAATTCGGAGAGCTTCGTCCAGAACGGATACTCGTACCAGGGTGTCGCATGGATGAAGCTGGAGTAATCCCGGGCGACCTCTTGGATGAAGCGATCCTCCGCCGTTCGTGCAGCCCAGGTTCCCTCCGTTGCCATCCAGGCCGTCATGGCCCCGACCGTCGACTCATAGAGGCCCTTGACGGCATATTCAGCGGTATAACTGACGCCGACGACGCCGATCATCACGTGATACCCCCAGTTGAAGGTCGGCGCCTGCCAGGTTTCGTGGAGGATCTGGCGATAGAGACACCAGAACTGGCGGATGCTCGTGAAGTAGGGAAATTCGCTGGGTGGGCGGGCTTGAACAAAGGCCGCGAACTCATCGGCGCTATAGACGATGTACCATTCCGGCAGGGTGAGGAAGGTTTGGTCGGCGCGACGGGCGTAATGCGTCAGGGTTTGAAGTTTTTTTTTACATCTCGATCGGACGTCTCAGTGGTTGACGGCGTCGGTAACAGCGTTTGCGATATGCCAGACGGGTGGTAATACCTATCCCATAATTTATTCCGGAACCGGTTGTCCGGATCGAGTTGCTGTTTCAGCAGGAACCATTCCTTCGCGTGCGGGTAGGCCTGCTGAAATTGCTCGTCGGTGCCATGGAGCTGATAGGGCAGATAGTAGGTCCCGCCCACCGATAGCACCGCATCAATCAGTTCGCGCGTCCAAATGCCGACGGTCGTTTTCTCGTGCGGCGCGGTGCCCTGCTTGTAATAGACCACGAAGGCAAACACTTCTTCTCGAGCCCAGGCCATGAGCGAGCCGCGATCCGGCACGGCATGGCGGATCGAGACGTTCATGATGTTGGCATGGTAACGCGTGAAGATCTCCGCCATTTTCGGCATGAATTCGTCGAACCGATGGACCGGGACGAAATATTCTTGCAGGACATAGGTCGAGGTGTCCCGCGATCGTGGTTCGAGCTGATGCACGTCGTAACTGGCTTCATAATTCCGCCAGACGACGGCTTCGCCGCGCAGCCGCAGCGGATCGATCACATATTCCCGAAACTGTTTGCCGAACGGAATCTCCGATAGCCAGTAGTAGGAGAGCTGATCGAACCAGTAATGGCTTTGGATCGGCATCAACCGCTCCTCCACCGTAACTGGCTTGTCCGTAGCCGACCAGGTAATCGAGAGCACCTCGTCGTAGGCCGGTGGGTAGATGTCGCCATTATGAAAGATGGCGGTTTTGGAAGGCTTAATGGTTTTGAAGAAGAAATCTTTGTAGGCCGTGACCGGCATGGCTTGGACGCTGCGCTCCACTTTGAGATTATCCGCCAGCTCCAGGGTCGCCTCCACAATGACTCCCAGCCCTCCGTATCCGCCGATGCAGCCGAAGAACAGCTCGGGCCGTTCGGTCGGGCTCGCCTCCACCAATTGGCCATCTGCAAGGACGACCTTGAGGGCCTTCACAGAACCGATCAGCGGGCCCTGCCCCACGTATCGGCCATGAACGTTCACACTCAAGGAGCCGCCGACGGTAAAGTTCGAGTAGGACTGCATGATCGTGAGCGACAGATTCTTGTGGTCGATGGTTTCTTGAATGGCGCGCCAGGTGATGCCTGCCTCTACCGTAATTGTCTTGGTCTCGGGCGAGAAGGCCACGATCCGGTTGAGGCTTCGCATATCCAGGTGCAGCGTCCGTTCCGAGGCCGTTTGTCCGCCCATGCTGAAGTGCCCTCCGCCGATGGAGATGGGCCCTCGATGGGTCCGCACCAGCTCTCGCACCGCATCCACAGTCTTGGGCACCACGACTTCATCGACCAACACCGGATTAATTTGTGTGACATCGTTGACGATCGCCGGGCCGGCCAGGGCGGGAAGGGCCCAGCCGGTGAGGAGCGCAAAGGCAAGGGCAAGGGCAAGGGGAGCGAACATCAGCAGTCGTACGATTATCATGCTAGAGGGCTCGCGAGGGTGGTTTCACAAACACCATCAATGTATTGTCGGTTGGATCGTGGGCTTGCAGCAGCCGTGTGGCAGACTTCTCGAACCCGGCAGCGCCAAGCGCTGCCTCTAGCTGCGGCACCGACGTAAAGTTTCTTATTTGTGCGACATTGTCGGCCCAGGAAATATTCAGGCCCGCATTGAAGACATCATGTGCCAATGCCACGAACGCTTCCATCTCAGGACTGGCCACGTTGTGATCTCGGACGACCAGACGCCCTCCCGGCTTCAATACCTGCCATGCCGCTTGAATGAATCGCGCGCGCTTGTCCGTTGGTGCATGATGAAATCCGATGAAGTTCGTCACGAGGTCGACGCTTTCCGCAGGGATCGACGGGCCGTCGAACGGCTCGTAGTTTCCCATGGGCACATAGGTGCCGATGGGGGTGAGTTGTCCGCGTTCGGCGATGTCGCTGGGGGAGTAACTCGGTGCGAGATCGTTCACCACATACATCGGGCCGTCGATCGGGATCAGGGCGCGGATGCCGTTGGCGTAACGTCCGGTCGTTCCGATCTCCACGTAGCCGGAGAGCGTTCGCGTGGTGCCGAGCAATTCCACCGTCTGGCGGGCCATCTCCGTTTTCTGTTTATGCAAGGCGGGTAGGCCATAGGTGGCTTCCGACAAGAAGGGCTTGATGGCTGAGAGTCGCTGTTGGAGCGTCGTGTAGATGAGCTGGTCGGAGCCGGACTCGTTGGTCAGGTCGATGATCAATTGGTGGAACCGGTCTTCAGGATAGAGGTGGTACACGTTTTGAAGGAAGAGGAAAAAGCGATCGCGCGCGCGCAGGTCGCCATAGACCGCGCGGAAGTTGGAGCGAGAAGCCGGCGGGGCTGAAGGCGCGGTGTTCATGCCGGCTTCGGCCAGATCCAGCAATTGCCAGAGTGGTGCGAGCGAGGGCGAGCCCTTAGGCGGCCATGTCCAAGAGGGCGAACCGGCAACCGTCGCCAGCGCAGCCAGGGTACATTTGAATGCGGTCCGCCGTGAGATGTGAGGTGAGGTTGCCATAGCCCGCTCCTTTGCGGCGGCACGAAGTACAGTCGCCTGTTGTAGTATAGGCGTTTCGTCGTGCCGCTCAAGAAGAATTCCGTAGTATGCAGACATCTGCGCCCGCAGTGTGACGTCGCAGCCTCTGTTAGAAACCAGCGGTCTGGGATATGATCGCCGCGTCGTTTCCGTGGGCCGCGCTCGTCATGCATGAAGCGAACATGGGAAGATGTCATGCGTGGGAGGCAACAGCTCATCGAACAGATGAAGCAGCCGACGATCTCGACGATATCGCAGGTGGAACGAGTGGATAGGAAAGGAGCGATTCAATGGCCAAAGTTCGACTGACTCCGGCGAACATCATGCAACTCGGGATGGGGTTTTGGGGGTCGAAGACGCTCTTGAGCGCCATCGAGCTGGGTCTTTTCACGGAACTCGGCAAAGGCCCTCTGGACGAGGGGGCGTTGACCAAGCGGCTCCAGCTCCATCCCCGTAGCGCGCGGGATTTCTTCGATGCGCTGGTGGTCCTTGGTATGTTGAAGCGGACCGGGGCGCGCTATGCCAATACGCCGGAAACAGCCAAGTTTCTGGATCGATCGAAACCTTCGTATGCCGGCGGTATGCTGGAAATGTGCAACACACGGCTCTATCCATTCTGGGGTTCGCTGACGGAAGGCCTCCGCACCGGTAAGCCGCAGAACGAGGTGAAGACCGGCGAGGATTTCTTCGGCACCTTGTATGCCGATCCTCAACGGTTGGAGGGGTTCCTCAAGGCCATGACCGGCTTGAGTGTCGGCTCCGCACAGATCATCGCCAAGAAGTTTCCTTGGAAGAAGTACAAGACGTTTATGGATGTCGGTTGCGCTCAAGGCGGCGTCGCGGTTGAGATCGCGCTCGTGCACAAACATCTGACGGGCGGGGGGATGGATTTGCCGGTCGTGCAGCCGGTGTTCGAGGCCTATGCGCGGGAACGGGGTGTTGCGCAGCGGCTGCGCTTTCAGCCCGGTGATTTCTTCAAAGACCCCTTGCCGACATGCGACGTGATCGTGATGGGGCATATCCTCCACGACTGGAATCTGGAGGAGAAGAGGATGCTCCTCCGCAAGGCCTACGAGGCGTTGTCGCCGAAGGGCGCGATCATCGTCCACGAAGCCCTCATCGACGACGCACGGAAACAAAATGCATTTGGACTGCTCATGAGCCTCAATATGCTCATTGAAACCCCTGGTGGATTCGACTTCACCGGCGCAGACTGCCGCAAGTGGATGAAAGACGCAGGGTTCAAGCGGACGCAGGTCGCCAAATTGGCTGGACCGGACGGCATGGTGGTTGGGTACAAATAATCGTCGTCGGGAGAGCGTTCAGACGAGTCGTTCGCGTCGAACCGATGGATGAGACGAGGAGACGTATGGACAGTCGAAGAACGCCGGAGGCGGATCAGGCTTCGAATGCGGTATTGGATAACCTCATGCACGTGTTGCTGGAGCAACATTCTGCGTTCCGGGCGTTCCTGCGCAAGCGGCTGTCTGACGATGCGCTGGTGGAAGACCTGCTGCAGCAGAGCTTGATGAAGGCCGTCGAACGGCATCATGATCTGAAGACACACGACAGTGCCGTTAGCTGGTTCTACCGCATCCTGCGTAACGCCGTGACGGATTACTACCGGTCTCACGCCGCCGACCATCGCAAGGTGGAGGGTCTGCTCCAGGAGCTGAGGGCTTCCGAGGAGGACAAGACTCCGGCATTTGACGAAGTGCGGCCGGCGATCTGTGCATGCCTCACTCCTTTACTGAAAGACATGCGGCCCTCATACGCGGACCTGCTCAGGCGCATCGATCTAGAGGGGGAGGTGCCTGCCTCTGTTGCGAAGGACTTGGAGCTGACCACCAACAATCTGACTGTCCGTCTCCATCGGGCGCGCCAGGCGCTACGGGCCAGACTGGAACAGGTCTGCGGAGTCTGCACCAGGCACGGCTGCCTGAACTGTACCTGTGCGTAGCAACTTTCCGGTCGGCACCCCCAAGAGAATGCGTTCGTCCAGATAGAATCAGCTTTAGAAGGGCACTGTAATAATCCGATCCCTGCTCCGTCTGTAAGGGTGAGCGAGGCAATCATCATCACTTACAGGGAGGTTTCACATGATGCAGGCCGAATCAGTTTTCCCCACTCTCTCCGACGAAGAGGCGCCACCAGCATGCTGCTCCAAGCCGAAGCCACAGGCGCCGCCGCACGAGCATCACGGCCATCATAGTCATCAGGAGGCGGCGCAGGCATCTCCGTCGTTGAATCGCACGGCCTTCATGGCCACGCTGCATTGCTTGACAGGTTGCACCATCGGCGAAGTGCTCGGCATGGTGATCGGCACGGCGCTTGGATGGCCGACCTGGCCGACCGTCGCCCTCGCGGTGACGCTGGCCTTTCTGTTCGGCTACGGCATGACGCTCTGGCCGCTTCGCAGGGCAGGGATCGCCTGGGGTACGGCGCTCGGATTGGCGTTTGCGTCCGACACCCTTTCCATGGGCACCATGGAGTTCGTCGACAATGCGATCATGCTCGTGATCCCCGGTGCCATGGACGCCGGATTGCTCGACCCGCTATTCTGGGGAAGTCTCGCGGCCTCGCTGGTTCTGGCCGGGGCCGCGGCCTTTCCCGTGAATCGCTGGTTGATCGCGCGGGGCAAGGGCCATGCGGTGGTGCATGCGTATCACTGCCACTGACAGGAAGATCAATCGTTCCATCCGTGTCGCGGCGATCGTGGTGACGGCCACGATCGCCCTCGGGTTGGCTGCCTGCAGTCAGTTCGAGCCACGCGACAAGCGGTTTTACTATCGAGCCCTCTGGAACTTTGCGCTGCGCGAAGATCTGGCCGAGCTTGATAGCGAGTTCAACGGCGTGGATTTCGGCCATTCAAATCTATACGAAAACCTCTTATTAACCAGCGGCACAGACGTGCCGGCTATTGAGGACCGGGCTCGCAAGGAAACGCTCGCCTTCATTGCGTCGAAACCCACACTCAATCCGAATGAGGAGGCCATTGCGCCGACGTACATGAAGCTGGCCTGGCGCGCGCAGAACACGTTCGACGAAGCCCATGCCCTGCATCGCGCCACCTACGACATTATGGTCTCGAACGAGCCGGAGAAAGAGCGTGCGATCAGGGACGTGTTGGCCTTTTATCAGGAGAGCGCCTACGCCATCACGGCCAAACGGCTGGACCACCGCCGGCTCGATCAGTTCCCCTATTCCAAGACGTTCCGCACCAGGTTCCCGCTCTTCAACGCGACGATCTGGTCGTACCACTATTTGCAAGTCGCCGTGTACGATCCTTTGCAAGCTGCGCGCGATCTCGCAGCGAAGACCCGGGCCATGCGGCCCATTCTTGCCACCTATCGAGGCTATCTTGCACAGCCGCCTGTGGAATGGACCTTCATGCCGCTTACGGCGGAGTTGAGTCCTGTGTTCGCCGCGCGTTATCCGGAGATCGCCAATATCTTCGACAACCTTCACATGCTGCACGACAACATCAGCGACATTCTCGCGAGCGAGCAGGTGCCGACGTGGGACGCGAAGCGGACAGAGATCTATCGTATTGTGAATGCCTACTATCTGGCGAGCGCCGACGGGAAGAATCCCATGGTTGTGAACGATCAGGAGCACCACCATTGAAACGGCCGACTCTGTACGCAGTCAGATGGATCGTCGTCTTTATACTCGGGCTATGGCCCCTATCGAGCTTCGCTCTGGACCACGACAATCTCGATCCGAACAGGCCGATCGGCATGGAAGACGCCTATGCGATTCCGAAGGGGGAAATCGGGATGGAGGGCGGCGTACGCTTCAACGATCGTCGAGAGAGCCGCACACGCATCACCTTCCAACCGCAGATCATCTATGGTGCCTTCGACAATGCGCAGATCGAAATCCAGGGCGACCTCATGACCGAGCCGAACAGCCTCGTCGGCGCCGCCAAGTCCGGCGACCTGCACCTGGGCCTGCTCTACAATTTCAATACGGAGACGATGAATCTTCCGGCCATGGCCCTGCGCGTTGAGGCCGATCTGCCCACCGGTGTGAATTCCAAAGGCGTGGATACCCAGATGACTGGCATTCTCACGCGCTCGTTCGGGCGGCTCCGTGCCCACCTCAACGCGGGCTACACTGTGCTGGGTTCGCCGCAAGGGCAGGAGCGGCCTGGGGCCTATCGCGCCGTGGTAGCCGTGAGTTATCCCCTGGGCTATCCAGGGAGTTTCCGAGACACGCTGATCGCCAGTGTCTATACGAGACAGTCGGACCAGCGAGGCCAACGCAACAATATGGGCTGTGAAATCGGCCTGCGCCATCAGCTCACCTCGCGCATCGTGCTCGACGCGGGGCTCGGTACCGAATTCTATGGACCAACCGATCGTGCGGCGCTGCTGGGAACCGTGGGGGTCTCCGTCGGCTTCTAATCCTTTCAGGATGACTAGCTGGCGGATCTTTTCCTCATCCTGCTAGAATCTCCCGCCATGTCGGTCGAAACTTTTACCGCGCAAGTTGAATCGGTCACGCATCTCACGCACGACGTGTGCGAGCTCGATCTGCGCTTGATCGAACCACGATCCATCACATTCAAGCCCGGGCAATTCATCTCCTTCGAAATGCCGCATCCGCAGACCGGTCGTCTCCTGACGCGGGCCTATTCTATCGCCTCGCAGCCCAGTCGTCCCGACGTCGTGACCCTGCTGTTCAACCTTGTGCCGGGCGGAGCCGGCTCCGGCTTTCTATTCGACCTCAAGGTGGGGGATACGACATCCTTCAAGGGACCGGCGGGGAGTTTCTATCTGCGAGAGGATCCGGAACGCGATCTCCTCTTCATCGCCAGCGGCACCGGGATCACGCCGATCCGGTCCATGTTGCTGGCGAATGCGGAGCATCCCGACCCGAGACCGGCTACTCTGTTCTGGGGCCTGCGGAGCCAGCGGGACCTGTATTATCAGCATGAGTTGGCCGAATTGGCTAAGCGGATTCCGACTCTGACCGTCGTCACGACGCTCTCCCGTCCCGAACCTGGCTGGTCCGGTGCCTCAGGCCGCGTCCTCAGATTGATCGAAGAGCGAATCGCGTCAGTCAATGATCTGGACGTCTATCTCTGCGGGAATAGCGCCATGATCGGCGAGGCCAAGGCCTTGCTGCGGCAAAAAGGCCCCTGCCCCATCTACCGAGAAAAGTACTACGACGGGGAAGAGGATGGAGACTGATGATCTTTTGTGCTCGCATAGTAAAGGGCAGCCTCGGCCATTCCCGTAACGAGAGGTGTAGGGAAACGTGATCCCATGCAGCGATTAACAAATACAGTCGCGATTGTGACTGGCAGCAGTAGCGGTATCGGCAAGGCGATCGCACTGCGGTTTGGTGCCGAAGGGGCAAGGGTTGTGGTCGCGGCACGACGGATGGCGCTCTGCGAACAGACTGTCGCACAGATTGTGAAAGACGGTGGCGAGGCTTGGGCTATTCAGCCCGACGTGGCCGATGAACGCCAGGTGGAACGGCTGATCCAGGAGACGGTCACGCGGTATGGGCGGCTGGATATTCTCGTCAACAACGCCGGAATCTTCGGCGGCAAGCGCCTCGCGGACACGATGACGAAGGATTTCGACGAGGTGATGAGTGTGAATCTTCGCGGCACGTTTTTCTGTTGCCGGGCGGGATTCACACAGATGAAGCGGCAGGGTGGAGGCACGATCATCAATATGTCGAGCGTCGCTGGACTGCAGGCCTGGGCCGGCACCGGCGCCTATAGCGCCTCGAAGCACGGGGTTCAGGCGTTGACAAAATCGCTGGCCGACGAAGGCCGGCCGCATCACATTAAAGTCAGCGCCATCTGTCCAGGAGGCGTGGCCGACGAACTCGTGGATGCCTCTTCGGAAGAGATTCTCCGGAGCGAGAAGATCGATCCCTTCGATGTCGCGGAGACCGCCGTCTACCTGGCGACCCTGGGAAAATATTCCGTGGTGCATCAGATCGTCATCGATCGACTGGGCGCCGACTGGTGACGATCGCTCCATCTGCTACACCGACTCAGCCCCGGCAAGCTGCGATCTTCTTCATCCTCATCACCGTCATGCTCGACGTGCTCTCGTTCGGGATCATCATTCCCGTCTTGCCGAAGCTCGTCGAGGATTTTATGGGGGGCGACACGGCACAGGCGGCCGTGATGTACGGCCTGATGGGCACGGCCTGGGCACTCATGCAGTTCGTCTGTTCACCGATTCAAGGCGCGCTGTCGGATCGTTTCGGAAGGCGGCCGGTCGTGCTGTTGTCGAATCTCGGACTCGGCCTCGACTACATCTTCATGGCACTCGCGCCGAACGTGACCTGGCTCTTCGTGGGTCGGGCCATTTCCGGCATCGCCTCATCCAGCTTCAGCACCGCCGGCGCCTATATCACCGATGTGACGCCGCCGGAGAGACGAGCCGCCGGTTTCGGGATGATCGGTGCGGCCTTCGGCTTAGGCTTCGTGCTTGGCCCTGCAGTCGGTGGTTTGCTTGGAGTGATCGACCCGCGTCTCCCATTCTGGGGCGCAGCGGCGACCAGCCTGGTAAATGCCTGTTACGGATTTTTTGTCCTGCCGGAATCGCTTCCGCGCGAGAAGCGTAGGGCTTTTGCGTGGAAGCGGGCCAATCCGGTCGGTTCGCTTGTGTTGCTGCGATCGCACCGCGAACTCTTCAGCTTGGCTGCCGTCGTGTTCATCGGCTATCTCGCGCATGCGATCTTGCCCAGTGTTGCCGTGCTCTATGTGAGCTATCGGTATGGTTGGGATGCGACAGCGGTCGGTTTCATGTTGGCCGGGTCCGGTGTCAGCACGATGCTGGTGCAGGGTGTTCTGATCAAGCCTCTGACGATGTGGTTCGGGGAGCGCAGGACCCTGCTGGCGGGATTGGTCTGTGGCGCCATCGGGTTTTCGATATATGGTTTCGCGCCCAACGGGTGGATCTATTGCGCGGGTATTCCAGTCATGGCCTTCTGGGGCATGGCCGGTCCGTCCGCGCAATTCTTCATGACCCGCCGGGTGAGCGCCTCGGAACAGGGCCAGCTCCAAGGGGCCATCGCGAGCCTCTCCGGTATTGCCGGTCTCATCGGACCCAGTCTCTTCACGCAAACCTTCGCGTTCTTCATCCGTTCAGATTCCTCGCTCAGCACGTCCCTGCATTTCCCCGGCGCGCCGTTTTTTCTTGCGTCGGTTCTCTTGCTGCTTGCCATGGCACTGGCCTGGAGGGCTACGAGGTCAGCCGATTGACAGCGATTCGAGCTGCCAGTAATCTAGGAGCAGAAGGAGGATTCATCATGCCCATTCTTCTTGCTCTGTTTCTTGCCCTTGCCGTCGTCACTCCGGTCCTAGCCGCAGAGGAGGCTCAGCCGGCTGCCACCACTGCGGTCAAGGCCGATGTGATGTATTGGGAAGGCGATGAAGTCATTGTGAAGGAAGTCTCCGGCCGGGAATTGCGCGTGCGCGTGACCGCCGAGACGAAGGTCACGGGCGTTGCGGGGGGACGATTGAAAACCGGGGATAAGATCGCGGCACAAGTCGCGTCCGACGGGCATGCCCTCTCCATCGCGGTACAGATTCCGGACAGTGGAATGGTCCCCGGGTCACGCTGACCAACAGTCTGTCGATGTGTCAGTGCTGTCAGCCGGGCTATCGGACCGTTTTCATCAGAGGGTCGGTGCGGCATGGTTCGGTCGGGGGCTGAGCGGCGATCAGTGCCAGTTTGTCTCCTCTGCGGAGTACTTTGATCACGGCCTCACGTGTCAGCGCTGCGCCTTTGCTGTCCTGACGCTCGGTATATCGTACGGTGACCGGACCGCGGTGTTTCGTGTATTTGGCGCCTTTGCCTGTCCCATGTTCTTCCACTCGCCGTGCGAGATCGTTGGTGATGCCGGTGTACAGACTGCCGTCCGAGCATTCCACGATATAGACGATCCACGTCATGCCGGTGATTCCATAGTGTGCCTAGCGCAGTATGGCGAATTCGAGTGTGAGGAGCCATCCAATTTCTCCTTATCTGTTGCGTTTCTCTTCGGTTCTCCACCTTGATTCTGAGTCGGGAATATGGGACCGTCTTCTACCGAATGCCTGAAGGCCTGTAGGCCTGATTGAGCGGCTCAGAACCCTGAGCGTCGCCGCATGTCTGAAATCGCGCGTGAAACCTCACAGACCCTGGGACAGGATTCCATGACACGATCTGCTCTTCATCTAGGCTGGGCCAGGCCTACGATAGTGGCCATCGGTCTGACGATTTTGTGCGTCGGCTGTGCCAAAGTGCCGCGGCAATATGTCGAGATGGCTGAGCCGGGCGTGACGCTGACCTCGTTGAATGCCCAACCGGAGATGTACCGAGGGAAGGTCCTGCTGCTGGGGGGGACGATCGTCGAGGAAGAAGAGAAGGAACAGTATCTGTGGCTGCGCGTGAAGAACCGGCCGCTGGACCGGGATTATGTCCCCCATCGTCCCGTGGACATAGACGGTCTTGAAGCCGGCCATTATTGGGTGGTGGTACCCAAGAATCAAATTCCTGGCGGGTATCGACATTGGGCGAGGATGACGGTGGCGGGCCGAGTCACGGGGACGTTGCGATTGGCAACCGAACCGGTGCTGACGCTTCTCTATGTGAGGGGCTGGGGAACGAGCCCTGCGCATGATGCGGCCAGAGGGGATTTTTTAGACCCCAACTACATTCCCTCGGTTCCGGCAGGTATCGGTGGTGAGTTCAGAGGGAGTCATCCTTAACACACGAGCCTCTCGTCTGTAATGACTTGGGCTGTGGAAGGACAAGGGCGGGGGTATCTATTGCTCTGATGCTCTCGTTCCCTCTGCAACGGACATCGACGAATTCCTCCTCGAGTGACACCTCAGTTTTGGTGAGTCCGCTCCATCGTTCGTTGAAGATTTTGTGGCATAGACAGGCAACGGCGGCATTTACGACAAGGTGAGGCAAGGCCGTCTGTGCAGCGGTCGCAGACAGTTGTTGCTGAAGGGGCGCAGCGCGTCAGCGGCCCGCCGTGGTTCACGGCGTAATATTTCAAATGAGACTGAATCGATAGGACGGCGACCGAGAGCGGATCACGAAGGAAGGCACCACCCACAGGCTCTGACCGCTGCGATATTGACAGGATTCTGCAGCAGGTCTAGCCTGCTCGTCGAGGTGGCATCGTGATTTGTTAGGAGCGGCGCCGGAGTATCTTCCACCGAGGAGGGCGAAGCATGAACCAGAAGAGACGCATTCACGATGCGATCGTGGGAATCGTCGTGACGGCTGGAGTCGCGTTAGGGCATTACGTCAGCGCTCATTGGCTGATTCTGCCGGCGGTGATCGGTGTCACGCTGATTCAGAGCGGCCTCACGGGATTTTGTCCGGTCTACTTCCTGCTCGACCGTCTCCTTCCCTCCGAGGGCGCATCCGACTCGTCCAGTTGTTGCGCGAAGTAATGCCGTTCATCGCTTCCGTCTCTTCCCAGCTCAGCGCAGGGCGTGGACGGACTGATGTAATGGACTCTCACCGTCGAGCTTGATTCGACAACCCATAGCAGTATTGGAGCAAACGCACGGTGCCCTTGATCCATGGGCTCTACTTCAACAATCTTCGTGGCGATTTCTATGGTGGCCTCGTCGCCGCGGTTGTCGCCCTGCCGTTAGCGCTGGCCTTCGGGGTGGCGTCCGGAGCCGGCGCAATCGCCGGGTTGTATGGCGCCATCTTTGTCGGACTTTTTGCGTCATTGTTCGGCGGGACCCCGGCCCAAGTGTCGGGTCCGACCGGCCCGATGACGGTCGTCATGGCTGGACTCATTGCGCAGTTTGGACAGGAACCGTCGCTGGCCTTTTCTGCGGTCATCTTAGGAGGCGGGCTACAGATCCTGCTCGGTTTGAGCGGGGTCGGGCAGTACATCGCGCTGCTCCCCTATCCCGTCATCTCCGGGTTCATGAGCGGGATCGGGGCGATCATCATCATTCTCCAAGCCGGTCCGCTCGTCGGCCATGCACCCCAGTCGGGAGACGTCCTCAACACCCTGGCGATGCTTCCGTCGTTCGTTGCCGACCCTGTGGTGGATGCGCTGGTGTTGGGGATGCTCTCGCTGGCGATTATGTATGGGGCGCCGGAGCGGGTGGGGAGAGTTGTCCCGCCGCCGTTGATCGCGCTGCTCGTGGGCACGGTGCTGGGAGTGGTTCTGTTCCCTGGCGCGGCCGTCATTGGACCCATTCCAACGGGTTTCCCCATGCCTGTACTCCCCAGTCTGCATCTCGATTCCGTGAAAATCGTGATCGAGGAAGCGATCGTGCTGGCGATGCTGGGCAGTCTCGACAGCCTGCTGACCTCGCTGGTCTGCGATAACATGACGCGCACCCAGCATGGCTCCAACCGCGAATTGATCGGGCAGGGGATCGGCAATGCCGTGGCCGGTCTGTTTGGAGGGTTGCCCGGCGCAGGCGCCACGATGCGCTCCGTCGTCAATATTCGCAGTGGGGGACGCACCCCTATTTCCGGAGCCTTTCACGCGCTCGTGCTCGTTGCCGTGCTCCTGTGGCTCGGGCCATTGGCGGAGCGGATTCCGCTCGCAGTATTGGCGGGCATTCTCATGAAAGTGGGCGTGGATATCATCGACTGGCGCTTTCTGAAACATGTCTTTCATGCGCCACGCGCGGATGTGACGATCATGCTGGTGGTCTGTAGCATGACCGTGTTGGCGGACCTCATCATGGCGGTCGCGGTCGGCCTGGTACTCGCCAGCGTGCTGTTCGTCAAACAGATGGCCGATCTCGAATTGATGAATTTCAGGGTCATCACCAACAGGGACGGCGAATCCACGCTCACCGATGAGGAAGCTTCTGTGCTCGGGCGTCAGGAAGGGAAGATCGTTCTCATTCATATCGGTGGCCCCATGAGTTTTGGGTCGGCCAAAAATATGGTCCGCCGTCTTGAGGGCATTGCCCGTTGGAAGAGTTTTTCTGTAGTCGTGCTGGATCTCTCGAAGGTCCCTGCTATCGACGGCTCGGCAGCCCTGTCGGTGGAGGATATGATTCGGATGGCTCAGGCCCATCACCAACATCTCATCCTTGTGGGGACGCAGCCGTCCGTGCAGGAGGCGCTGGAGGGATTCGGGGTCCTGAAGCTGCTACGACCGGGGCATCACTATGCCACCAGACTCGAGGCCCTTCGTCATGCCGCCCGATTGGCCGACTCGACTGCCGGCGCGTAGGGCCACGGCGACTCTGCCACGACGCCGACTTTCGTTGCATAGCAGCAGTGGTCCCGTGATAATGCGAGAAGGATTCCACGTTTCCATCTTTCTTTAGGTCGCAAGAGGTATTGAATGTCTTCTGTGTCTTTGGCCCTGCTCATTTTTGGCGTGTGTTATCTGGTCATCATCACTGAGCGGATGCACAAGACCATTGTGGCGTTGCTCGGGGCGGCATTGATGATCAGCCTCGGGGTGGTGTCGCAAGACGAGGCGTTCTATTCCCATGAGTTTGGGGTCGACTACAACGTCGTGTTTTTGCTGATCGGGATGATGGTGATCGTGAACATTGTCCGGGAGACCGGTCTCTTCGAGGTCCTCGCCATCTGGGCCGCGCAGCGGGCCGATGCGAAGCCGTTTCGGTTGCTGGTGTTGCTGTCGCTCTTGACGGCCGGGCTCTCGGCCATGCTCGATAACGTCACCACCGTGCTGCTTATGGCGCCGGTTACGCTGTCTATTACCAAGCGTCTGGAACTCAATCCCATTTCATTCCTGGTGACGGAGGCGCTCGCGTCGAATATCGGCGGGACCGCGACGCTGGTCGGCGATCCGCCCAATATCATGATCGCCAGTAAGGCCGACTTGGGTTATCTCGATTTTCTGGTGGTCCTGGGTCCCATCGCGCTGTTGATCATGGTCGTGTTCATGGCGGTGCTGTGGGTCATCTTCGGTCGAACCATGACCGTGGCCCCGCATCTTCGAACCGCAGTTCTTGGGCTGAGCTCTCGGGAAGCGGTGACGGATCGACCGTTCTTGTACCGCTGCCTCTGGTTGCTGGGGATCGTGAACGTGGGGTTCTGTCTGCATTCACTCATTCATCTTGAGCCGGCCACGATTGCGCTCCTCGGCGCGAGTATGTTCATGCTGATCGGTCATGCGAGACGGAGGCCGGATGATATCGAGGAGTTATCGTATCTCACCGACGTCGAATGGAAAACCATCTTCTTTTTTATCGGGTTGTTTATCCTGGTCGGCGGATTGGTCAAGGTCGGCGTGATTCGTTACTTGGCGGATCAGCTGGTGGCGGTGACCAGGGGGAACCTTGCAGGATCCACGATCGCCGTGCTCTGGGGGTCGGCCTTCCTCTCTGCCGCGGTGGATAACATTCCCTATGTCGCGGCGATGAACCCGCTGATCGTGGACCTCGCCCGGTCGCTGCACCCCGAGATTTCTGATTACACCACCTTGGTGCATCAGCCGGACATTCTTCCGCTCTGGTGGGCTCTGGCCCTCGGAGCCTGTCTGGGGGGAAACGGCACGATCATCGGCGCGAGCGCGAACGTCGTCATTGTGGATATCGCGCGTAAAGCCGGCTATCCCATCTCATTCTGGCAGTTTTTCAGATTCGGGTTTCCCGTTATGGTGGCGTCGGTACTCATGAGTACGCTGTATCTCTGGTTCCTCTTTCTCCGCTGACCCTGTCGCTTCGGTTGTATGCGCGGATCGGTCATGAGGTTTCATGAGCGGTCGCCAGTCAGGATCTCTTCCACGTCGATCATGCTACCGTGGCAGGCGATCGGCAACCAACTGCATGTTTCTTGGGTTGAGAAGGTTATTCCGCCAGTCATTCGAGCCGATACAGCGTAGGTTTTCACAAGGCGTGCAGCCGGGTATCCGGCCGTATTCCCTTCGTTCCCTCACAAGCGATTACGGGGGACTACTCCAGGTCTTCTTGCGTGGACTCCCCTGCGAATTGTCCTGAAATCCACAAATCATTTCTCGATCAGTGGGACCTTGTGTACAGTGTGCCTCATGAAGGTGAGGCGACATATGGAAAACGACAGCGCGGGGAAAGATAAGTTCATTAACTTTCGCGAGCATGCCAGGCTCCGCATTCCGATCCCCTTTACCTGTTCAATCGCCCGAAAAGGCGTGACACGCTGGTTCAACAAGGACAGCCTTGGAATCGGTGTGGTCTACGACGTATCGATGAAGGGGGCCCGTGTGTCGAGCGAAGCTTCCATCAGGCCGGGAGATCAGGTGATGGTGACGTTGCAGCTACCGAAACAGCTCGCACCTGTCGCCGTTGAGCGCGCCACGGTCCGATGGGCGAAGGAACAGACATTCGGATTAGAATTCATGCATCTGACGTTCACGGGTGCCTTGCAACTCAAGAGATTCATCGCACTTCACGCCATACCTTCCGTCTAGCCATTCTTCCAATCTGGCGGGCTGGCCCGCCCATTGTCCCCATTCCATGATCACGAATCCTGCAGTGTAGGAATCCCTCTGAAGTTGTAGGGAGGTCACTACAGCAGGAAGATCTCTGTGAAATCGATGAGATAGAGTGATTTCGATCCCGAATGGTGCAGTCGCATCCCTTCGTAGGGATTGGCCTCTTCAATCAGGAACAGGGGCGATACATCAAAATGCCTCATAATCAGGCGGTCGGCTCTCCCTGCTGTGCGGTACGGTGTTTGCTCTCTCTTCAAAACTCAGAAGACAATCACCTCGCGTAACAAGACTGGAGGCCTGAAGATGGCGACGCAAACTCTCGACGCAATGCGTTCTCTCAGTTCGGCGATCATCGAGCAGGAGCAGCATATCGAAGAGATCGATTTCCATCGGGCCTCTGCCCTGATGTCGGCGACGATCACATCTCCGGCTCGCCGTGGCGAGGTGCGCGTCGAGTATCGGTCTTTGTGTACCTATGAGGTACTCGAAGCCGATCATGACCAGTCCGTCGTGATTGAACAGGGAGAGGCCGTTACCTTGAACCGCAGCACGGAGGGAATCCTGCTGATCATGGGCAAGGCCCCTCAGAATACACAATCGATCGAAGTCCATACCTCCCGCTTTGGATGGGGCAAGACGGTGAACGTGTTTGAGGTCCGATGGAGCAAACCCGTTCAGGTGGAGTCGCTGGGGCATCTGTATCTGGTTGGATGCCGACGGACATTCGGTCCCTGTCACTACCTCGCCTTTTGACATTCTTCCACGGCTGAGACTCGCGCGTTCCTTACGAAATCTCCCTCCTCTGTTGTTGGCCGCTTGCCCTTGCTGATCCAGCAGGGGTAAGATTGGCCATTCTCGCCAGTTACATCATCATAAGGAGGTGCTATGGACCGGACGCGCACCACTCCCAAGAAGCCACGAGTCTCTCTTGATCGCAGCATCGAGCGATTGCGCAAGCAACTTGCCGATTTCGCGCCCTATCTGGGGAAGGGCATCCCAACGCGCAGCCTGGATGAATTCGATCTGGAAACAGAGCGATTGATTGCGGATCTGCTGGGGGAGACCTCCGAGTCGTTGGAGACCTACGAATATGCAGAGGTAGGCGAGGCTGGTGGATTGGTGAATATGACGGATGAGGCGCCGGAAGGCACGGGCATGGACAGCCTGCGGCAAAGTCTCTTGCAGCGGAGCCGGGTCTTAGAAACCTGTATCTCCGAGCTGGAGGCGCGCCGGTCCGACGAACCGAAGAAACACAAGACGGGTCGGCAGGTCCTCACAGGCCCCCAGGTTGCCGAACACATGGCCTTTGAAATCAGGAACGTGTCGCACGATGCCAGCCTGCGCGACGCGGGGCAGCTGATGCAGCAATGGAAGCTGGGCTCGCTCCTCGTCACGGATCGCCAGTCCTACGTGGGTTTCATCACCGATTCGATCCTGGCCCGCGAGGTGGTCGCCAAGGGGCTGGATCCCAATACGACGCTCGTCAAATCCTGTATGCGGAGTCCGCTGGTGGTGATCGATGGCGAGAAATCGATTCTTGATGCCGTACGGCTGATGAAGGACCAGGCCACGCGGCATTTGGCCGTGACACAGGATGGAGCGATCATCGGTGTGATTTCCGTGAGCAACATTCTTCGATACTATTCGGGCGTGGTGTAACGATAGGTTGTTCGCCGTTCGTACAATGCAGTTCGTCTTGCGAGAAGTCTTTCTTGTTCATGCCATCAGCGATCAGCCATTCGCTCTTATCAGAACGGGAGGTGCGACATGGGGCCAACCAAGGCAATCGTGAAAGAGAACGGGATCTACGAGGTGGTCGGGGGGAAGCTGATCAAGGACGGGTTCGCCAACCGACATGAACTCGAAGACTACGTGAACCATCATTATGTAACGTTGCCGGTAGTCGACAACGCGGGTAACCCGTGGCTGCTTGAGGGGAAGCCGGTCTATTGTCTTCGTGGCACGCAATACGAAACCGTGGACGATCAGAAGGTCCACCTCGCTCGGTGCCTTAATTGTGGAGGCATGGGGATCCGGGCGGACGAGTTGACGGTCGAGTCGGATTGCATCCGTTGCCTGGCCTGCGGGCAAGAATTCGATGCGCGATTGGAGATGATGGAGACGTAGGAGAGGGCGTCCTGGTCGGTTCCCTTTGCTCGCGGAACGCGCGCCCTCAGAAGGGCCTCGTTCGACGCGCGCAGTTGGGAACCAACCAGGACGCCTCCTTGAGGGGAAAGCGAGCGAGCTTGGATGGATCACCTGGTGGTAGTGGACTTCATTGTCGAGCCCGACAGCGATTCCAAAGAAGAATCTCAGACCCACGACGGTTTCCGGCAGTGACTTCTGTATCGAGATACCGCGGTAACAATCGGCATCCCCAATCCCACCCGTAAGCGGACGATACAGTCCGCGTCTCATCGCGCATCCATTCCATCCAAGCATTGAAATGGCCTCACTCCTAAGGCATGTGCGCCGCGGCTCCAATCTCCCTTGAACGGCGAGCTCACATCTCGCAGGCATGAAAGTCACTCGCCATTCGCCGTCTCTGCTTCGTCTAGCCTATGCATGTAACCTTTTCCCTTGCCGAAGCGACTAGGTAGATGAAGCGGTGAAGTTCACCGTGGCACGTTGGTCAAGAAGGTCCGTTCTATTACCAAGGAGGCTCCTATGAATGGTGGAATGAAAATGCTTCTCGGGGTCGCGGGGGGAACGGTGCTGTTGGGAATAACGATGACACCTGCCTGGGCGGACGGGGGGCCGGCCTGCAGGGGTGATGGCCATGTGTTCGGCATGGCTTGGCCTGGCATGTCGAGTGACGCAGGATGGACATCCCACACCCTTCGCCACCTCCTCAGGCATCAGCAGGACCTCGGCCTGACGGACGAGCAAGTTGTCAAACTGAAGGGCCTTGCTCTTGACCAGGACCGCGCCAGGATCCGTGCTTATGCGGATGTGCAGATAGCGGAACGGGAGCTTAGGGC
The DNA here is from genome assembly GCA_030684575.1 of Nitrospirota bacterium. Lineage (NCBI taxonomy): Bacteria > Pseudomonadati > Nitrospirota > Nitrospirota bacterium. The sequence continues at coordinate 455,886 of JAUXVD010000008.1, forward strand.
ACTGGTGATGGATGAGAAGACAGAGCTATCCGTCATCGAAGCCAAGGTCAACGAGCGGGAATCGTTTGCAGCCAAGCTGAGTTTTAGAAGGATCAAAGCGAAACGTGATTTCTACGCTGTCTTGACTCCCGAACAACGCGAGAAACAGAAAGCCAGTCATGACCGGATGAAACAGGCCCATCGTGCGCGCCAGTTCAGCAGCCAGGGAATGGAAGCGACTGATCATGCCCAGGCAGCCGGGAATACGAACTCGGCATCGTAATGCACGTCGGATGAACCAGAGGGAAGTCTGCAGACCGGCTAAGTCATGGACGAAGGGGGCCCCACGACGACGGTGTGCCGGGGGACTGATGTGGTCATGTTCCACGATGGGGTATGATGGGGCGTACGGGCAGATGGCGGTGGAGTGCCCTGGCTTCATGGGAGTGCAGACTCTGGTGTCTGACGATTGTGAGATTATCCGACTGGTGTTGGGCGGAGAGGTCGATCGTTTTGCGGAACTGATTGCACGGTATCAGCAGCACGTGACCAGGATGACGAATCGGCATGTGCCGTCCGACCGCGTAGCGGAGGTCGCGCACGATGTCTTTGTCCGGGCCTATACGAACCTGTCGAGTTTTTCTGGAAAGACCCCGTTCGAGCATTGGTTGTCCGGCATTACGGTCAGGACCTGTTATGACTTCTGGCGATCGAAGCGGCGGGAGGCACTGCCCGTCAGTGCCTTGACCACGGAACACCAGGCCTGGATGGATCATGTGCTGGCGGCAGAATCCGAAGATCAGTTTCGTGAGCAGGCCAGGCAGCAGGAAGCGGCTGAGCTACTACAATGGGCGTTGGGTCATCTATCGGCGGAAAACCGTCTCGTGTTGACGCTGGTCCATCTTGAGGGCTATTCCGTTCGCGATGCGGCAGGCCTGCTGGGATGGAGCTTGATTAATGTAAAGGTGCGGGCACATCGGGCTCGGCAGATGCTCAAAACACTCTTACTCGAAAGGCTGCGACAGGAACATGACGCGACGCGATGATGAACATATCAGTGATGAACATATCAGTAAGGTAGCGCGTGCGCTGGCGGAGGCCCATCGCGCGCGTCACGAGCCTTCGCTCGGTGTCGACTGGAACCTCCAAGTCATGAGGGCTATCCGCCTGGAAGCCGCAGAGCAGGGGTCGCTGAAGACGGCATTGAGGCTCGATCGGCTCGTATGGAGAACTGCCACGGTGGCTGCCGTCTTGGCCCTGGTGTTCACCGGGTCCGTATTGTTCTATGCCACCGGAGACGCAGTCGAACTGACCGCACTGATGTCGAGTGAGTTCGATGCGACGGTGTCTCTCGTCGAGTAAGCGGGCCTAGGGAGGAGGAACCAGTCATGGTGCCAGGAAAATTATGGGGCGGACTCCTTGTCTTGTTCATCGCGGGAGCGCTGATGGGCATCGCCGGCACCACGCTCTATCATCAATACGAACAGGACCATCGATGGGACCGAGGCCCGGCCGCAAGACAGGAGCGGATCATGAAACGTCTGATTCACGAGTTGGCCTTGACCTCGGCACAACAAGCCGAAATCGAACCGATCGTCAAACGGACTCATGTGGAAATTCTGCAGGTGCGCTTTCAACACCAGCCTGAAGTGGAACAGGCGCTGACCCGTGGGATGGCCGAGATCAAGACGAAGTTGTCCGCAGGACAGCAGGCAGAGCTGGATAAGCTCTATGCCACACTCCAGCGGCGTTGGCAGGCCTCTCGGGACTATTTGCAACCGGCCCAGGAACGGTTGAAATGAACGAAGTAGGAATGTGGTCGATTGATGTGATGGGCCTGTCGTAGCCTGCCTAGGCTACGGGTAGACAAGAACCGAGGAAGAACGAGATGCAAGAGTCTATTGGTTTCGCGAAGGTGCTCAAGCGTTGGCTGCTCGGGCTATTCGTAGCTTGTGTGCTTGCCGTCGGTCTCTATGCCCTGTTAACCAAGTCCGATGAGACGCCATTACGTGCCGCCGGCCAAGGGCAAAATCCCCAGGCTACGCGGACGGTACCAGTGCTGACCGCGACTGCGAAAACAGGTGATATCGGCGTCTATCTCAACGGACTGGGGTCGGTTGTTCCGCTCAATACTGTGACGGTGAGAAGTCGCGTCGACGGGCAATTAATGCAGGTCCGGTTCAAAGAGGGCCAGATCGTCCGCAGCGGAGACCTCCTGGCTGAAATCGATGCACGTCCATTTCATGTGCAACTGTCCCAGGTCGAGGGACAGATGGCGCGTGACCGGTCGCAGTTGAAAAATGCCCAACTCGATCTCGAACGATACCGGGGACTCTTACAGCAAGAGTTTATTCCCAAGCAACAACTGGATACTCAAGAGTCACTGGTCCGCCAGCTCGAGGGAATGGTCCAGACGGATCAGGCACAAATCGACAACGCCAAATTGCAGATTACCTATTCCCGCATCACCGCTCCCATTAACGGACGCATCGGGTTGCGCCTCGTGGATCAGGGCAACCTGGTTCGTACAAGCGACGCGAACGGATTGCTGGTCATCACGCAACTTCAACCGATTACTGTGATATTCACCATTGCCGAAGATAGTCTTCCCCCCGTGCTTGAAAAACTCAAAGCCGGGAAGCCGTTGTCGGTCGAGGCGTTCGACCGGGAGCAGAAGCGAAAGCTGGCCACAGGGACGTTGTTGACGGTGGACAATCAAATTGATCCGAATACTGGTACGGTGCGGCTCAAAGCGGTCTTTCCGAACGACGACAGTGAGCTGTTCCCCAATCAGTTCGTCAACGCGCGTCTCCTATTGGACGTTAAGCGCGGGACCACGGTCGTGCCTTCTGCCGCCGTACAACGGGGGCCGAAGGGAACATTCGTCTATGTCGTGAATGCCGACCAGACGGTGGGCGTGCGGCAGGTCACGGTGGGCGTCTCCCATGGCGATGAAACGTCCATCAATACGGGCCTGGCACCCGACGAACTTGTCGTGGTCGATGGTACAGAGAAATTGCGCGAGGGGAGCAAGGTAGAGGTCCAGGGTCAGAGCGGCTCGCCCGGAAAAGGCGGGCCCGATCAACCGTCCCAAGGGGCAGAAAATCCGCGGAGAGGAAAGCGGTCGTGAACCCGTCCCGTCTGTTCATCCTGCGACCGGTGGCAACGGCCCTGTCCATGGCCGCCATTCTGCTTGCCGGCTTTGTCGCCTATCGTCAGTTGCCGGTGTCGGCTCTTCCCCAAGTCGACTATCCCACGATTCAGGTACTCACCTTCTATCCTGGCGCAAGTCCGGACGTCATGGCCTCCTCGGTCACGGCGCCCTTGGAGCGCCAGTTCGGGCAGATGCCCGGTCTCAACCAGATGACCTCCAGCAGTTCAGGCGGCAGTTCGGTCATCACCCTGCAATTCAGCTTGGAATTGAATCTGGACGTCGCCGAGCAGGAGGTGCAGGCTGCCATCAATGGCGCGTCTACATTTTTGCCCCGCGATTTGCCGAGCCCGCCCGTCTATAGCAAGGTCAACCCGGCGGATTCGCCGATCCTGACGCTGGCGCTGACGTCGCACACTCTGCCGTTGTCTCAGGTGGAGGATCTTGCAGAGACGCGGTTCGCCCAGAAGATTTCCCAATTGTCCGGGGTCGGACTCGTGAGCATCAGCGGTGGACAGAGACCGGCGGTGCGGATCCAGGCGAATCCCAGAGCCTTGTCGGCCTATGGACTCACGCTGGAAGACCTGCGCCTCGTCGTGGCTTCTGCGAACGTCAATCAAGCGAAAGGCGCCTTTGACGGACCGAAACGGGCTTCCATCATCAACGCGACAGATCAGCTCCTCACGAGCAAAGAATATCAGCCCCTGATCATCACCTATCGCAACGGTGCGCCGGTGCATTTGTCCGACGTGGCCGATGTCATCGACGATGTGGAGAACGTCAAGCAGGCGGCCTGGATGAACGAGGAGCCTGCGGTCATTGTCAACATCCAGCGTCAGCCTGGGGCCAACGTCATCGATGTCGTGGACCGGGTTAAAAAACTATTGCCGCAGTTGCAAAGTGCACTGCCCTCGTCGGTCCAGGTCACCGTGTTGACCGATCGCACGATCTCCATTCGCGCGTCGGTCCGTGACGTGCAGTTCGAGCTGATGCTGGCGGTCGCGCTGGTGATCATGGTGATTTTTCTCTTCCTACGGACCCTGTCCGCCACGGTCATTCCCGCCGCGGCCGTCCCTCTGTCGCTGGTCGGCACCCTCGGAGCCATGTATCTGATGGGGTTCAGCCTGAACAACCTGACCTTGATGGCACTTACAATCTCCACAGGCTTCGTTGTGGATGACGCCATCGTCATGATCGAAAATATCTCACGATACATCGAGAAAGGCGACTCGCCGTTGCAGGCTGCCCTCAAGGGGGCGGAGCAGATCGCGTTCACCATTCTCTCTCTGACCGTCTCGCTCATCGCCGTCTTGATTCCCCTCCTGTTCATGGGCGACGTGGTGGGCCGGCTGTTCCGCGAGTTTGCCATCACCCTTAGCATCACGATTTTGATCTCAGCCGTGGTCTCGCTGACGTTGACGCCGATGATGTGCGCGCGGCTGCTTCGCCATACCCCGAAGTCGGAGGAGGGCAGGTTCTATCGCGTCTCCCAGGATCTGTTCGATCGGACCATCGCGGCGTACGGCAGGACATTGCGATGGGTGTTGAACCATCAGCCGGCAACGCTGGCCGTGGCAGGAGGCACGCTGATCTTCACCGTCCTGCTCTATATCGTCGTGCCCAAGGGGTTTTTCCCTGTGCAGGATACGGGAGTCATTCTGGGAATCTCCGAAGCCCCTCAGTCGATCTCGTTCGCAGGAATGGTTGAGCGGCAGCAGGCCCTGGCCGCCAACATTCTGACCGATCCTGCCGTGGCGAGCCTCTCCTCCTTTATCGGGGTGGATGGCACCAATAGCACGTTGAACAGCGGGCGCATCCAGATCAACTTGAAGCCTCTTGCCGAGCGGAGGATCAGTGCTGTCGACGTCATCCACCGTCTGCAAGCGCAAGTGGCGACGGTCGAAGGAATCGCGCTGTTCATGCAGCCAGTTCAGGATCTCACGGTGGAAGATCGCGTGAGCCGGACGCAGTACCAATATACCCTCGAAGATGCAGACCCGCTGGAGTTGAACCGGTGGGCGCCCAAACTCGTCGAGGCCCTGCAGACGCTGCCCGAATTGCGCGACGTAAGCAGCGACCAGCAGGATCAGGGGCTGGCGTCCATGTTGGTCATCGACCGCAACACGGCGGCACGCATGGGCATCACGCCACAAGTGATTGTCGATACCCTCTACGACGCGTTCGGTCAGCGGCAGGTGTCTACGATGTTCACCCAGTTAAATCAGTATCGCGTCGTGTTGGAGGTGATGCCCGAGTTTCAGCAGGGTCCAAACGCGTTGCAGTTCCTCGATGTCCGGTCACTGAGCGGCGGACAGGTACCATTGAACGTGTTCACGCAGGTCACGGAAACGTCCACGCCGCTGGTTATAAGCCGTCAGGGCCAGTTCCCCGCCGTCACGCTCTCGTTCAATCTCGCGCCGGGTAGCTCGCTCGGCGACGCGGTGACGACGATCGAGCGTGCGGCACAAGAAATCGGGCTGCCGCCCAGCATCCGTGGGAGTTTTCAAGGCACGGCCCAAGCGTTCCAGGCTTCGCTGGAGAACCAGCCCTGGCTGATTCTCGCGGCGCTCGTGACCGTCTACATTGTGCTCGGAGTGCTGTATGAGAGCTACATCCATCCCTTGACGATCCTTTCGACCCTCCCGTCTGCGGGAGCCGGGGCGCTGCTTGCCCTGATGCTCTTCCGGACTGAGTTCAGTGTGATCGCCCTGATCGGTATCATTCTGCTGATCGGCATCGTGAAGAAGAACGCCATCATGATGATCGACTTTGCCCTGGAGGCGGAGCGGAAAGACGGGAAACAGCCGGAGGAGGCGATCTATGAGGCCTGCCTCTTGCGGTTCCGGCCGATCATGATGACGACGATGGCTGCGTTACTGGGGGCGCTCCCTCTGGCCATGAGTACGGGAGTCGGGTCCGAGCTCCGCCGCCCGCTGGGCATTGCTATTGTCGGCGGGTTGATCGTCAGCCAGGTCTTGACGCTCTATACGACACCGGTGGTGTATCTGGCATTCGACCGACTGGCGCGACGGATCGGAGAGCGCCGATCCTCGATAACCGGTCCTGAGGTCATAGACCAGAGCTCGGCATGAACATCTCGGCGACCTTCATTCAACGACCGGTGGCGGCCACGTTGCTGACGATCGGCATCACGCTGATCGGACTGGTTGCGTTCCAACTCCTTCCTGTGGCGGCTCTCCCGGAAGTGGAATTTCCGACGATCAATGTGACGTCAAATCTGCCGGGCGCGAGCCCCGAGACCATGGCGACCTCGGTCGCGGCTCCATTGGAACGTCAATTTACGCGCATCGCCAGCGTCACCGAGATGACCTCCACCAGCACGCTCGGGGCCACGAGTATCACCTTGCAGTTTGAGCTGAGCCGCGACATCGATGGCGCCGCCCGTGATGTTCAGGCGGCGATCAGCGCCGCGCGCGCCGACCTCCCGGCCATTCTTCCCAGCAATCCCAAGTATAGAAAGGTCAATCCGGCCGATGCGCCGGTGCTGATCCTCGCCGTGACTTCGGAGATCGTCGGCCGGGGCAAGATGTACGATGCCGCGTCGAGCATTCTTCAGCAGAAGCTCTCGCAGGTGGAGGGAGTGGGGCAGGTGAACGTGGGAGGCGGCTCGCTTCCGGCTGTCCGCGTCGACCTCAATCCGACTGCGCTGAATAAGTATGGGATCGGGTTGGGCGACGTCCGCCGGATGCTGAGCAGCACCAACGTAAATCGTCCGAAAGGTCAACTGACAGATGGAGCCCGCACGTGGGAGATCAGAGGCAACGATCAACTACACACAGCCGAGGACTACATGCCACTGGTCGTGGCCTTCCGGCAAGGCCGGGCAGTGCAACTATCGGACGTGGCGACTGTCGAAAACTCAGTCGAGGACTTGCGGGCAACGGGGATGGCCAACGGCAAGCCGGCGGTCCTCGTCATTATCTATCGGCAGCCGGGGGCTAACATCATCGAAACAGTAGATCGGGTGCGCGCCCTGCTCCCTCAACTTGAAGCCTCCATTCCCGGCAGCATGGCGCTCTCGGTGGTGATGGACCGGACGCCGGTCATTCGCGCATCGCTGCATGACGTCGAACGGACGCTGATCATCTCCGTGGTCCTCGTCATCCTGGTGGTGTTCATTTTCCTCCGGAGCGCCCGGGCGACCCTCGTGCCCATCGTGGCGGTGCCGGTGTCGCTCATCTCCACGTTCGGCATCATGTACCTCTGCGGATACAGTATCGACAACCTCTCGCTCATGGCGCTCACGATCGCCACCGGTTTCGTCGTGGACGACGCGATCGTCGTGCTGGAGAACATCAGCCGGTATCGCGAACAGGGCATCCCGCCGTTCGAGGCGGCGTTGCGCGGAGCAAAGGAAATCACCTTTACGGTGCTCTCGATGAGTCTCTCGTTGGTGGCGGTGTTCCTCCCCATTTTATTGATGGGCGGCATGGTCGGGCGGCTGTTCCGCGAATTTGCGGTGACGCTCTCCGTGGCCATCATTGTGTCGCTCGTCGTGTCGTTGACCACGACGCCCATGATGTGTGCCAGGCTTCTCACGCAGCAACAGGCCACACCCCATGGGTGGTGGTACCGGGTCAGCGAGCGGTTCTTCGAGGGGATGCGGGGCGGCTATGAGACGAGTCTGGCCTGGGTGCTGCGGCATCCGCGTAGCATGTTGGCTGTGACGCTGGTCACCATGGGTTTCAGCATCTACCTCTATGTGATCGTGCCCAAAGGGTTTTTCCCCCAACAGGATACCGGCCGCCTCAGCGGTAATATCCAGGCGTCACAGGATATTTCGTTTCAGGCCATGCGTCAAAAACTGACCGAAGTGGTGGGGATCATCAAGAATGATCCTGCCGTGGACAATGTGATGGGATTCTCCGGCGGCGGCGGAAGCACGACCAATACCGGGCGCATGTTTATATCCTTGAAGCCGCTCGAAGAACGACAGCTCAGCGCCGATCAAGTGATCGCCAGGCTCCGCGGTAAACTCGCCAAAGTGCCCGGGGCGCCGACCTATCTCCAGGCGGTCCAGGATTTGCGGATCGGCGGGCGTGCCAGCAGCGCGCAATATCAATACACGCTGCAGAGTGTCGATCTAGGCGAACTCAGCACCTGGGCACCGAAGGTCGAGCGAAAGCTCCGCACCCTGTCGCAAATCGTGGATGTGAACAGTGATCAGCAGGATAAGGGCCTGCAGTCCCTCGTCATCTTCGACCGTAGCACCGCCTCCCGTCTTGGTCTGAGTCCCCAGCTCATTGACGACACCCTGTACGATGCCTTCGGCCAACGGCAGGTCTCGATCATGTATACCCCGCTGAACCAGTATCACGTCGTTATGGAGGTTGCGCCGCAGTTTTGGCAGAACGCCTCCGCCTTGAACGACATCTTTGTGCGATCGCCGACCGGGGCGCAGGTCCCCTTGAGCGCGATCGCCCGCTATGAGCCTACCGCCACGCTCCTATCCGTCAACCACCAGGGACAGTTTCCCGGGATTACGCTGTCGTTCAATATGGCGCCGGGGGCCTCGCTCGGGGAAGCCGTGCAGGCAATTGAGCAATCCATGCGGGAGATCGGCCTGCCGGGCGATATCCGGGGCAGTTTCCAAGGCACGGCTAAGGCTTTTCAGGCGTCGTTGGAGAATCAGCCGTTGTTGATCCTTGCCGCACTGGTCACGGTATACATCGTGCTGGGGATTCTGTACGAGAGCTACATCCATCCGCTCACGATTCTCTCCACTATTCCGTCCGCGGGCGTCGGCGCGTTGCTCGCCTTGCTCCTCTTCAAGACGGAGCTGAGCATGATCGCGCTCATCGGCATCATTCTACTGATCGGGATCGTGAAAAAAAATGCCATCATGATGATCGACTTCGCCTTGGATGCAGAGCGGAAACAGGGGAAGCCCCCGGAGGAGGCGATCTATGAAGCCTGTTTGATGCGCTTCCGTCCGATCATGATGACGACCATGGCGGCGTTGCTAGGGGCACTGCCTCTGGCCGTCGGGACAGGGGTGGGATCGGAACTGCGCCGGCCGCTCGGCATCGCGATCGTCGGCGGCCTGCTCGTCAGTCAGCTCCTCACGCTCTACACGACGCCGGTGATTTATCTCTACATGGACTGGTTGCGGCTCTGGTTCCTACGGATGCGTACGGGATCGGTCCAGCAGACTGAGCAAGGCGTGAGTGGAGCGGTGACGACGACACGTTAGCAGATTGCACGGGAGAAGCAGATGACAATGCGCGCACAGAGTCTCCGGCCCACACGATCGAGCGGCATCGTATTGCTGTGGGGCAGCCTGGTATGGCTCTCCGGCTGCTCGACGTCGCCAGTGCCGCCCCCTAATCCCGACGCCGTGCGTCAGCATGCGGACAAAGCGTTTCAACAGTTACATGCGCAGGAACAACCCCTGGTTCACACTGAGACGTCCTCACCGCCACAGTCTTCTGCCACCGCGGACCAGCCTTCCGGGCAAGCCTCGACCAAGAAGGCCTATGTCCAGGTTCCTTTAGCCGAAATTCAACAATCCGATGATGGGTATGTCCGAGCAACCGGATATGGGAACCTTTCAAAAGGACTCTCTCTCTGTCAGCATTCCGCCGATCTGGCTGCACGGGTGGAACTCTCGAAACTCATCCGCGTGAAAGTCACAGAGCGGTCGACCGATCGTATTCGTGAACGGACGGGGAAAGAGGCCGAACAGGATATCGAAATCGTCCGCGAAGGACTGGTCAACGAGGTGCTGTCCGAGGTCCGGATTATGGATCGTAACGTAGACAAGGATGCCGCCATCTGTTCGAGTACGGCGGTGATTCCCAAGAAGAACCTCACCTCCCTGCCGGTCTCCGGCAGCACGGCCAACGTCAAGCCACAGTAACGACCTGCTCGCCGGTCTTGCCGGACGGACGAGCGACGGATCCTGTATCTCACCGAAGAACAGCCAATCCATCCGAGAGGTCAGATGTCTCCGATACGACGATCACCTGTCAGCGGAGTATGATTGAGCCACATTCGCACTCTTGACAGATCGCCACGGTGCCACGTAGTTTTATCGGTTCTGGCCCCTGTCTTTTAGCGTTGGGACGACGTCTATATGGATCCTCTCACGATCAATCCTTCCTCCCCATCGGTGCTCCTCGCTCATTCATCGGACGACGGGAACCGGTGGTTCAATATCGACTCGCGTTTCATCATCGGGACGATCATGCTGTTTGGGATCGTGATCGTCACGGTGATTCGCTTCGGCCATGAAGTCTTTGACCCGCTTGCCGAGTCGCTGTCGATCCAGGGTTGGGCCGCCGTCATTGCGAGGCCGAGCTTGCTGTGGTTCACCATGGGGATGGTGCTTCTCGCGGTCCGTACCCTCCTCTGGTTGCGGTATCATCCGGTTGCTCCGGTCGAATGCGAGCAGGCTCCCAGGCTATCCGTGGTGATTCCCGCCTACAATGAAGGTGCGATGGTTCGGCAAGCGGTGGACGCTTGTGTGCGGGCCGAATATCCTCGCGATCGTCTGGACATCATCGTCGTGGATGACGGCAGCACGGACGACACCTGGACGCATGTGAGCCTGGCGGCGCAACAGCACCGTAATCTCGTGCGAGCGGTGCGGTTGCCGGTCAATCAAGGAAAACGTGCTGCGCTCGCCGCCGGATTTGAGAGAGCGGCGGGAGACATTATTGTGACCGTCGATTCTGACAGTCTCGTGGAGCAGGGGGCGCTTCTGGCCATCGCAGGTCCGTTCCGAGACGAGCGGGTCGGCGTGGTGGCGGGGAAAGTCTGTGTGCTGAACCGATTCCGTGGACTGCTGCCTCGCATGCTCCATGTCCGGTTTGTGCTGTCCTTCGATTTTCTGCGGAGTGCGCAGTCCTCATACGGCACCGTGTATTGCTGCCCGGGAGCCCTATCGGCCTATCGTGCATCGGTGGTCAAGCCTCTGGTACCCGCATGGCTCCGGCAGCGTTTTCTTGGTCAAGCCTGCACCATCGGCGAAGATCGTGCGCTCACGAACGACGTCCTGGCCTCTGGGTACAAGTCTGTGTACCAACGTACTGCCGTTGTCCATACATTGGCTCCGGAACGCTACAGGATCCTCTGCAACATGTTCCTGCGCTGGGAGCGGAGCTATATCCGGGAAGAAATCAGACTGTGGAAGATTATGTGGACGCTTCCGTTTCCGGCGATGGTCCTGACCCTGATCGAAACCACCGTCACGAACCTGCGTTACCCGGTCGCCTATAGCTCCCTCGTCCTCATGATTTATCTAAGCCTGCAAGACCCCTGGACGATTCTCCGCCTTCTGCTGTCGATAGGGTTGGTGTCACTGTCCTATACGCTGTACTTTCTTCACAGTGAGCGCTCGCGCGAGTTCCTGTACGGAGTGCTGTATGGCTATTTTTCCTTCTTCAGTCTCTTTTGGATATTTCCCTACGCGCTGATCACGTTGCGCAACCGGTCGTGGTTGACCCGCTAGGCCCCCAGGCCTTTTCTAGGTCCAGCTTTCTTCATAGTCGTCCCGAGTATCCATCACCACATGCGCGCGCCGGGATCCGCCGTATCCACGGATCTCCGGCACGCCTTCGCTGGGACCGGCTTCCCTGTTCTGCGTCTCCTTTCCTCCCGCGTTACGCGGCGATGCGATAGACCCACCGGGCATTGTTGCGATTCATCTCAGCCATGGCCTTTTGTTCCCGGATGGTCGCGGCCATCGTGAGTCCTGTGAAAAATATCGCCACTAAGCCGAATGCCGCCGCAGCCAGGGCACCGACCGGGATTGGCGGCCACGAAGCCTGGTCCTGCGTGGCAACGACCAGGGGCGCCGACGTGGGTTCGGTAATCGCAAGTTGCGTGAGTCGGTCCGTCAAGGCATCGGTCCGAACGGCTGCGACGATCAAACTGGCCAGTTGATATTCATTCTTGGTCCAGCTCTCTTCCAACGTCGCCTGGAGATGGGTCATCCGCAGAATGGCATGACCCAGTTGTTCCTGGATCGACAGGCTCAAGCTGCGATAGTCCTGCGCCGCTGCAATGATGCGGTGTCCGAGCGTGGCTTGCCAGGTCGAAGCAAACTCCCGGTCCAGCAATTCCCCTCTGGCTTCGGCCGTCCGGATCATACGGTCGTTGTATTGTGAGACGTATTGATCTGCGGACAGCATCTCGCTCCGTACGCCCCGTTTCGTGAAGTTCACGATCTCGCGTCCCATGACGGTTTGGACGCGGGCGGCATGGTGATCAGGAACGGTCACGGCATCTCGCAGGATCGAGCCGAAGGGCCCGCCGGGGATGGATTGCAGATTGTGCTCGGCCATGGTCGCCTTGTTCCATTCAGTGATGGCTTCGGCCATGCCCAGGTTGCTACGGCGGGTTAGAATCGCACGCTCGACGATGGCCTGGCCAAGAGCCGGCTGGAGCATCGCCACGCCGGCCTGTATCCCCGTCGGTTGTTCAAGCGGAGTATAGGCAACCGGCGCGACCAGGAAGGTGCCAGTCGCCGCGACGAAAAACAGGAGCGCGCCGAACACGATGGCGCAGAGGCCCACTCCCACGATGACATCGATGGTGGTGTATTTGTTGGACATAACGACCTCCTTGTTGCCTCGGGCCATTCTGGGAGCGGTCGAGTTCCGCAGGCTGTCCGGCTCGAGTGACGTGTGACTGAGTGAGGCGATTCGCGGGAATCGTGATGGGCACAGTCAATTGAAGCATGTGTCGAGAGGCGGGCTCGATGTCAGCGATGGACCGAGTGCGCGGAAGAGCCCAGCTGCGGGGTACCAGGGCAATGGGAGTGGGAGATATGAAACTGCAATGGAGGGTAAACCCAGCAGGCCCGAACCGGTGGATCTGTGTTCCACGGAGGACCATGACAAATGCCTCATAGACCGAGGCGATTCGATGAGCTCCATTCACTCTACGCCCCGGTCATAGGCCGGTCAAGAGGGTGAGGGCGCAGGATAAGCATGTTGATTCTTCTCTGCATCAGACGTAGCCTAGGCTCGCGATGGGGACTGTGATGTTGTCCGCAGTTGAGAAGGGGGCTGAGATGCAGAGACGTACAGGGGCAGGGCTGATGATTGCAGCGGTGCTTGGCTTGCTTGAGGGGTGCGCCGGGCAGAGTCCGTTTGCGACGTATGTGGACTCCACAAAAGATTGTGTGGAGATGCTCGTGCAACGGGATCTGCAGAAAGTTGCCACGATACGAGAGCGGCGATTTCTCGGAAAGGTTCCGGATACCACGGCTCGTTGCCTTGGGGGGAACCATGCCGAAGGTCTCCGCGAAGGGCCTTGGTTGGATTGGCCCAACTATTGGGCCGCAGGCGATAGCACCTCACGAGCCCCTGCGCGTCTGTTCGCTCATGCCAAGGTGCTGGGCCCCAACGCGCATGGGATTAACGGCGCACTCTACGATCTGGAGGTGCAACGGATCGAACTCATCAAGTTCAACCTCTTTGACAATAATGGGACCTACGAATCCTACGTCACGGGCCGCGATGGCGAGGCAGGGACGGTGCTCAAAACATGGCCGGAGCTGCGATTGCCGCAGAGCCATCCCGACTATACAGACGTCGGCGGCGACCGAACACAAGTTTGCCGAGGAGAACTCATTCGCTTCCGCAGCCTGAGCGGTATCTGCAACGACATTCGCAATCCGCTGATGGGATCGACGCAGCAACTATTCGCGCGGAATGTGCCGTTTGACACGACGTTTCCCGACCTGGGCCTGACCGAGACTGCCAGGAATCGCCATGGGGATCGTCTGGGGCTTTTGAAGCCAGACCCCCAGGTCATCAGCCGGAAATTATTCACGCGCCCGCAATCGCAGCCCGATCGATGCCGCGAGGGCCATGGGTTGGCGGGGAACGCGAAGGAAGCCGAGTGCGAGTACAAGCAGGCACCCTTCTTCAATGTGCTGGCCGCTTTCTGGATCCAGTTCATGACCCACGATTGGTTCGCCCATGTGGAAGAGGGGCACAATCGGCCAGATTGGATGCCGGTCGGCTGTGCGACGCAACTGGTTAAGAACGTCGAGCAGCCGCTGACCGGTGATGAGGTCAAGCAGTTGGGCTGCCGTCCTGACGACAAGATCGATGCGGCCTTGATCGCCGACAGCACGGAGCCCCGCTCATTTATGCAGGGCGGCAAGACCTATCTTACGAGGGCGCCGAAGACCACCGCCAATCACGTCACCGCCTGGTGGGACGCCTCGCAGCTGTATGGATATGACGAGCGTTCCAGTAAACGTGTGAAGCGCGACCCCAAGGACTCAGCCAAGTTGTTGTTGCTGCCGGTTGAAGCGGGAGACAACGCAGGCTATCTGCCGATCTTTGAATCGGGCGACCCGATCAATCTTGAATGGTCAGGGCAGGAAGCCACGGCCTTTCCCGACAACTGGTCTATCGGCCTGAGTTTTTTTCATAATGTCTTCGCGCGTGAGCACAATGCGTTCGTCGAGGCATTCAGAACCCAGACCGAACTCACGCCAGATGGCGACAGCGGCTTGAGAAATCCCGCCGAGCCGGACCGCGTCATCCGCTACCGGGACGTCACTCCGAACGAGTTGTTCGAAGTGGCCAGGCTGGTCGTTGCGGCGGAGATGGCCAAGGTCCACACCATCGAATGGACCACGCAGTTGCTCTACAACGAGCCCTTGAACCGGGGCATGCATGCCAACTGGCAGGGGGTCTTCGCGAATCAGGAGCTGGTGGCGGGTGCGCTGCAGGAAGTCGTGCGGCGCCTCGGCGATTCGGAGGATGCGAAGAAGGCCAACAGCCTCTACGCGGCGCTGGCAGCCGGGCCCGGCATCTTCGGCTTGGGCAACCGGGTCTATGAGGGCGTGCCGCTCGTGGGCCTGATCGATTCCGGCAAAGTCGACCGCTGGGATCTGAAGAACGACGACCACATCAACGGGGGCGTGAACCATTTTGGCTCCCCCTTCAATTTCCCCGAGGAGTTCATCACGGTGTACCGGCTGCATCCGCTGTTGCCGGACCTGATCGACTACCGCGAGTGGAACAGGGAGCCGAACGTCATTCGGCAAAAGGTGCCGGTGATCGACACCTTCCGGAGCAAGGCCACCAGGGCGATGCGGGAGAAGGGTCTGTCCAATTGGGCGCTCAGCATGGGCCGCCAGCGGCTGGGAGCCTTGACCCTGCAGAACCATCCGCAGTTTCTGCAGAACCTCACGATGAATCGGCTGCAGTCTCCCACCAGACAGATCGACGTGGCCGCCCTCGATCTCATCAGGGATCGGGAGCGGGGTATCCCGCGTTACAACGAATTCCGCCGGCAGTATGGGCTGACGCAGTTGACCAGCTTCGATGAATTCGTGGACCAGCGCGAACAGGATGTGAAGAAGCGGAGCGAGCAGGAGCAGCTCGTGAAGACCCTGCGCGAGGTCTATGGACAGCACCGGTGCGATGCCTCCAAGAGGATCACCGACGCACGGTTGAATGACGACGGCTCACCCGTCAACGATTGTCTGGGCCATCCGAACGGCGCCATGATCGACAACATCGAGGACGTCGATACGGTAGTGGGATGGCTGGCGGAGTTTCGGCGTCCGCATGGCTTCGCCATTTCCGAAACCCAGTTCGTCGTGTTCATCCTCAACGCCTCGCGCCGCCTCTTCAGCGACCGGTTTTTCACGTCCAGTTTCCGTCCCGAGTTCTACACGACGTTGGGCGTCGACTGGGTCATGCATAATGGGCCTGGCCCTGAGCAGATGGAGCAGGGGAAGATCAACGGGCACACACAGCCGGTCTCTCCCATGAAACGTGTGCTCTTGCGGACGATGCCGGAACTGGCAGGCGAACTGCAGGGCGTCGTGAATGTGTTCGATCCCTGGGCGAGGGATCGTGGAGAATATTACAGCCTGGATTGGAAGGCGAGGGCTGGAGCAGAACAAGATGAGGCGTTCGCCAACAAGAAATAGGGGAGGAGGGTGTCCTGTTGATCTCCTGTGCTCGCGCAACGCGCGGTCGCGGACTCCCCTCGTTGGACGCGCGCAGTGGGAGATCAAGCAGGCCACCCTCCTAGAGAGAGATTGGCGAATTGAGAGGGGGAGAGGAGAGAAAAGAAGGAAGGGGCCTGGTCGTCCTCTTGCTCGCGGAACGCACGCGCGGTTTACTTAAATTGCTCCCGGTCTTTTTGGAATTCCGGATGGTACGGTCCTGCGGGGAGGCCAGACCGGGGTTGTTTGGCGACGAGGGTATTCGCTTGAAGAGCGATGGGTCGATATTGAACGGTTGAAGCGGTAATTGCCGCCTGGACTGCTGCGACGACCAGGGCTCCAATGAGCCCGCCTCCGCCACCCCCGCCGCTATTGTGAACCACTTTTTGTTTTCCCGTCCACAGCAGGGCTCCCGTACCGGCATCCACGAGGCGATAGTCGGCTCCCACGATGATGTTTGAGGCAAGGACAACGTAAGAGGTCGTCCAGTCTGTGATCGTCACATACAGGATCGAGTCCGCGCCGAAGACCTCTTTAAATTTCTCCGGGGGGATGGCGGCGATGGCGCCTTCGTCGGTTGCGCCCAGATCGTTGAGGACGTCTTGGACGAGGAATACCGGGAATACATAGTATCCGCGCTCGGCGAACGCGGCGCTGACGGTCGTGAGGAACACAGCCGGGGCATCCACCGCCGTGGTCTTGTTGGCGGGTGGAACGACGAGAATGGAACGTGGTTGATGGTCGAAAAAGTTCGAGTAATCCGGGTTGGGCTGTGTGACGCAACCGGAGAGGACGAGGGCCGCGCACGCGACAGTAAGATACGAGAAGTGGCTCATGGCGCGGGTTTCTTCTCTTTCTCTTTATCCTTCCGTCCTTGAATCCTGGAGACCATCGTGTCCATCAGCGGTTTCGACTCCGGGTACAACGCCGCTTCTTTCTGCAGTTCTGCCATGGCCTCCTCGGCTCTTCCTTGTTTGAAGAGGAGATACCCATAGTCGCCATGGATCCCCGGGCCCACTTTGGCGTTGGTGGTCTGAGCGTCATTAATGGTGGCGAGGAGCATGGTCGCGGCTTCGGTCTCACCTCCCGCTCCGGCATGCTGTTGGCGCGAGTAGAGGCTGTCTTCATAAGAGCCCCAATAGAACTGGGAGGCGGGCATACAGGCCGTGACGCCCAAGACGCAGGCGAACAGCGAGGCGACGGTAACGAGACGTGGCATCATCGGATATCGATCGTCCTGGTTGAGCCGGTTCCGATAAACACTTTCTGTTTCAAGCGCACGAGGCCGGCCTCACGGATTTCGATCTCATGTGTGCCGGGGGTGACGCCGAGCTGGCCCCCAGACCGATAGGCTTCTCCGGTTCCGATCGCGGTCCCGTCCAGGAAAATTTCATGCTGGTTCGCGATATTCGAAAATCGAATATAACCTTCGTCTTTGTTCTGATCGACGTTCGAGGTCGTGGTTTGCGATACGGGTCCGAAGAGGGGGGCAAACAGGCCGCAGGCAGGCAGGAGCAGGAGGCCGAGCAGGAACAGGCTGCGCAGTAGGATGGTCCTCATGAACGGCTCCTTCCCGTTAGAACTGGATGATGTGATCGGTCGTCGGCATCGGCCCATTGACGATCCGGCAGATCGAACCCTCGTTGGTGTCCGAATCCCCGAAGAACGACAGCACTTCCAGTTCGCCCAGCTGGGTATGGGGCAGCTGGATATTGAATCCCGTTTGCGGACTCTTGATCACCTTGCCGGCGGCCATGACTTTGAGATGGTCCCCGACTCTCAGCCCCTGCCGCGCTCCGCCGGCGACCATCACGTTGGGACCTTCCACCGTCAGGATGCTCGTGGTCCAGGGTTTATCGGCCAGCTTGTTGATCAGTTTATCGATCAGGTTCACCACGGCGGCAGAGAGGGCCTTGTCGTTCAGGGTCGAATCGAAGGTCGCTCGATCGCCGAGTCCGAGAATCGTCGATTGCTCGAGCGTCGCGTCTCCGGCGCCGTCATCGCTGAAGAAGGCATGTCCGGTGCGGGGATCGACCAGCCGGGCGTTCACCTTGGCATGGGCGATCTGTTGCCGCGACCGGGAAAACATCTGGACCTCGCCGACGTCCTTGCGTCCGAATTCGGCGATGGACCCGAAGATCAGCGCATCGACACCGACCATGCTTTGCTTGAATTGTTCGCGGCTGAGGCCCATCAGCTCGCTTTCCGCTTCGAGTTTGTTGAGGTCCTGCCGTTCGAGCACGATAAATTTTCCCGAGCGGGTCAACTCGGTCGAGAGCATGTCGGCAGCCTGTTTACCGAGCCGATCGAAGTTCGGGTCCCGGTTGTAGGCCTCCCCGAAGAGACTCGGCGACGTGGTGCGGGCCTCATTGGTGAAGCGGGCCACCGCGATCTTTCGCTTGAGGATGCGGACGGACGTGTTGGATGAGGCCCCTGAAAGATTCGCCGGGGCCTGGGCGGCCGGATTTGATGGGGTGGGACGGGAGTCCACCACCTCTCGTTTATCGTAGCTGGCGCAACTGGTACAGAGGAGGAGGACGGGAAGGAAGAATGAGGAGCGTCTCATGGTCACCTCAGTCAAGGACGAGGAGTTGGCCAATCTCAAACCGGGCCCACGGTACCAGAAATGCGATGTCCGGGCAAGTGAGGGTTCCGTAGAGAGCGTTCAGTAATGTAAGTCAGGTCTCTGTAGCAGGATTGGGAGACGTCATTTGATTGTCTCTGCGTCCAGCCTGTACCACCACTGACGAGCTATCGCTCCCGTCTGATCGTCTTGTCTCCTGCCGCCGGCTTGGCGAATTCGAATTTCAAGGCATTGACCCTGGACAGGTAGCTGTTCACGTCGTGGTCGCCGCATCGTTGGTTGGGAGTCAGCCGGAATCCTCGTGACGCATAGGCATGGCCGGCACCGGCTCCGCAGAGGTGTATCAAGGCCGCGAGGTCCTGCTTCTGTCGAAGCGTGACTCTGCCTCCCAGCCTGGTGCCAATCGCCTTGGCGACCGCGCGATCGAGCGAGGCCGAGGTCACTTCGATGGCATGGCTCGGCAGGACGCGGGTGTAGAGGCTGTTGAACCAACAGGAGTTCAGGTCGTTCCAGGGGCCGTCTTCGACCACCACATGGTCGTGGATGCAATAACGCGTTGCCTCGCGAAAGGTCCCGTCGGTGATCTGGTACATGCCGACCGCGCTCGATGCCGGTTGGTACCACTCAAATGGATTCCAGGAGAGATGCCAGCGCCAATAGGTTCGCGCCACCGGATTGCCCGCTCCCTCCGTCTGTGCTAATGCCGCCAGCAGATCGGCCGTAATGACCGGGGTCGCATGTTCGCGGAAGAGTGAGCCGTATTCCTTCCAGGTCTCAATGGGGCGCTTGTTGAGGGCCCGGTCCAGAGGAAAGAGGACTTCACTCGGCTTGTTGAATACGTGATAGGCCCAGTTCAAGCCGAGCCACATGAGGAGAAGGAAGACGGCGATCAGGACGGCCCGCATCGTCGGCGGCGACTTGAGCACGGCCTTCATCACGCGACGAAAATTATTCCATCGTGCGAGCAGAAACCGCCAGAAAGCTTTGATTGGCCCACGACGCCCGCGCCTGGTTCGGCGGCGTGGGCGTTTGGGGGAGTGGCGATTGGGTCTGGAGGACATGGGGACAATATACCCGATTGGACGAGGAGGAGAGGGGGCAGCCTGGTCGTCCTCCTGCTCGCGGAACGCGCACGATCAGAATGTGCTCGTTCGACGCGCGCAATCGAGGATCAACCAGGCCACCCCCTTGAGTGGAACGAGCAAGCATAGAAGGATCATTTATATCGTTGGACGCACGCAGTTAGAGACCAATCGGCCCACTCCTTTAAGTTAATGGGATATTGAGAGAGGAAGGGGAAACGAGCAAGCTTGGAAGGAGAGGGAGGGAGCGGCCAGATGCCCTTCTTGCTCGCAGAACGCGCACGATCAGAATGTGCTCGTCCGATGCGCGCAGTAAAGGGCAGCCTTGGCCACTCCCGTGAAGTGAGGTGGAGGGAATTGACAGGCATCCCGTCTTGCTGAATGCGAGGCAGAAGGCAGCTCTTGCCATTGCGATGAGTTGACACTCACCGACAGCGAGTCGTAGCCTGTGCCCAAATTCTTGTTGGCAACCAGCCGAAAAGTAGAATGTCCCCGTTTTGGTTCCTGCGATAATGCCGGTGATACTCCGCAATTGCTGGAGGAGGGGCCATGAAGAAAGCGAATGGTAAAGCAGAGGCGAAGTCCTTCGCGCAAGACGTCGGACGTGCGCTGCGGCGAGCGGCTAAAGTGGCCAGAGCCACAGCGCGAACGCACCATACACCTATTTATGTGTGGGAAAATGGCAAGGTCGTTGCGAAGAAGCCCTAGCCCACGCATCGTTTCCATTCCACCCGCTCTTCCCTTCTCATCAGCATTCTCAACTCAGCCGCGCGTCAGCGATCCTTTCTAGGGGCCTATCTCTTGACGACTGACGATTGGCGCACCCCATTCCCAATCCCTATCCCAGCAGGCTGTTCAGAAAGGTCGTCCAGCAAGGCCGCAGTAAGCGGAGGGGCGAGGCATACTCTCGGCAGTAGGTTGAGCCACTCCGCGCCGCGAGAACGATGCTGGCGGCTTTTATCAACGGCTTGTTAGCAGCGCGGCAAGTTGAGGCAGCCAGGGAAGCAGTGCCACGCCGACACAGATCGAGAGGGCCACGATCGAGGCGACCAGATCTTCATCCAGGCCGGTTTCCGTCGCGAAGATTACCGCCGTCACCGCTGACGGCATCCCGGCGATCATGATCACGACCGCTCGTTCCAATCCGGTGAGATCCAGCAGCCAGGCTGCGACCCATCCCAGCAACAGTCCGCCCCCCATCCGCATCGCCGCACCCAGACAGGTCAATGGCCAGGTCCGCCGCAGCGCCGCGAAACTGATCGAGAGGCCGAGCACGAGGCTCGCGAGTGGCGTCGTCGTCAGATGGACCGGCGTCAGGATCGTGTGGAGCCAGGAGGGCAGATGGAGGGCGGCGGCCTTCAAGGCGAGCATGAGCGTCAAGGCCAGGAACGGGGGCGCGGAGAGCAGGCGCAACAGCGGCGAGCGCGCCGTGGGTGAGGCTGTGCCATGCCACAGGGCCATCGCATACAAGGCTGTGAGCGTGAGCGCGGTCTGGCCAAGGTCGAAGAGAATCGCCTGCGCGAGTCCCTCGTCGCCGAACGTCGCGAGCGCGACGGGATAGGCGAAGTACACGGAGTTGATACAGCCGACGGCGAGCAGGAATCCGCCCTGCGTCGGGCGGGCGAGGTGCAGCAGTCTGGCAAGCGGCCAGGAGGCAAGCACCAGCGGGAGCGACACGAGGCAGGCAGCGAGGGGCACCTTCCAGGCCGTCGGCGCGAAGGCCACGCGATCGAGCGACACGAGAATCGTGGCAGGGAGACTGACTGAAAAGACGAGCAGGCTGAGCCGTTCGGTATGGTGCTTGGTGAGGAGGCCGGACCAGCGCAGTGCTGCGCCGGCGATGAAGAGGATGAGGAAGGCTTGGAGGGAGGGGGGCATGGGGGGAGAGAGTAGCAGAAAAAGAGGAGCGGGTCGTGGCACTCACCAACCGGAGGGGGGATGCCGTCGCGGTTCGCGCACCGACCTCCCGGACCGATCCTTCCGGGCTGCACCGGGCGGAAGCCTTCTGGAATTCCCGCCGCCACGGTCTTGCGACCGTGGGCGTTGGTCAGTTCCAGCTTTCCTTCCCGGCTCCGCCTCGGTGGATACCTCGGTCCTCCGGTCAGGTGCGCAACCCGCGACGGCACCCCTTGGTGAGTGCCACCTGTGAAGAAAAATATTGGGATAGTGGGGGGAAGAGGGAAATTCGAGCAAGTTTGGAAAGAGGGGGGCAGCCTGGTTGTCCTCTTGCTCGCGGAACGCACACGATAAGTAATGTGTTCGTCCTACGCATGCACGATGGGACCGATTCAGGCCACTTCGAAGGCATGGTCCCCATGAAAGGAGGAGAGAAACGAGCAAGCGTGGAAGGGCGATTATGTTGCCCTTGACGCCCTCAAGCTTCCCAGGCTCCTTCTAATTGGAATAGTTGTGTTGTTCGCAGTACTCAAAACCTTTCCCGACTGGTTCGTATTTAGCGCATACGGCGCTGACATGAGAATTTTGAAAAATGTCCAAATAAGTTACCTTCCCAATAATAAGTATCTTCAACCGTCCAGCCTTGATTTCCGCAATAGATTTTTCCGTAGCTGGGCTGGTTGCTTCAGTCTGAATGGACAGTGTCGCATTGGGGAAGGTGGTGCCAATGCTTGGGCGATCCTTATGGCTTCTGGCCATTTGGTCCAGATTGAAATTCCCTATGTTAATGGGAAGCTCCTTTACTTCCATGTAAAAAAACCCCTTGGCTTTCAAGGCTGGACTATGACCAGTATTGGTGAAAATAATTTCAATGCGGATCGGCTTACCAACTTCGAAAGTCATTACTTTAATGTTAGTTAGTCCAACCCAAGCTCGCTGTCCCAAACGCGAAGCCTCAATAGTCGCCTCCAGCGCAGCTTTGCTTTGTGCTGCTCCTGTAGAGGCGGCCTCAGCAATTTTCTCTGTTGCGGCAATAAGCTTTCCTGTTTCAACACCACCCGCTTTCATCTCGGCAAGTTGAGCTTGCATTGAAGTGGTTTGCTCTCTCATGGCATTCAATTGATTGATAGCCGTCACGGCAAGGACTCCGGCTACAACCAGGCCAACGAGAGTAACGCCGCTCTCAATTTGGCGGTCGATGCCAAGGTCTTGCCATTTTTGATGCAAGGATTTGGATGGTTGCTTATCTTGGCTGCTCTGCCTCTCTCGGCTGGAGTACTCTACTATGTCCACGCCGGGAAATTCGTAATCGCATTCCTGTTCCTTGTTGCTATGTTGATCGTCACTCATTTTCCTCTAAACCCTATTTGGCCTTCGGCTGGTTACTCGCTGTCTTTGATGCATTCACTGATACACGGATATACGCTTGCAACGCAGACAGTCAACGAATAAGCTTGGTGAGAGGCCGGGCTACTTATTCGTAAGGTCTCCCCCTGCGAGTTGGCTAGCCCTGTGATGATCGATGTGTTCCTGCCGTTATCGTCCACGACTTCTACCGGTTCTCCGCTCTGCCTGGAGGAGGAAAAAGTGCCAGGAACCATTGTTTGGGTGAGTCCCTCGCCGTGGTTCTGCGGGGAGGCGTCAATCTCAGCGAAGATCACCGGTCTACATTTCGCCAAGACTCACCGGGTTAGATCATGATGCGTTTCGGGGGGACCATGGGCTGCCGCTCAGGGGCATTCTAGGGTTTCTTGTTTCTGGTGAAGGTATGCGGCCCTGAGCGTTCCTGCGATGGCGTTGACGGTCTTGATGTCGTCTTCGTGTCCCGCGAAGATTTTGTCCGCGACATCCCTGTGCTTTTTGATGTATTCAACTGCCACATCGAGCACGCGGGCTTCTTCTCTGGTCAGTTCCAGCTTCATGCTTCCCTCCTCTACTAGCTGTTTTTCAACCTATCTATCTATGTGGTCTAGAGGTCGATCCTGTCACCGTCCCAATATGTTTATCGTTAGGACAAGCATAACGCTATTCTCAATACGTACACAATCTATCGCGATTGTATGAACTGCCAAAACGGCGGACTGTGAGGATCGATGTGTTCCTGTAGCCGTCGGCCCCGCCTTCGACCGGTTCTCCGCTCAGACTGATGCCGCAGTGGTTCTGGCCAATCCTGCCCGGATGGGTTCGTTGACAGGCTGATGTGCCGGCGGTAGCCTACGGCTCTTATCTTTCATCCTCGGAGGGTGCCATGGCGACTGTTTCAGAGATTGCGCCGGACTTGTTTCGGATTTCGACCTTCGTGCCGGATTTCAATTTGCAATTCAATCAATTCCTGGTGCGCGATGCCGAACCGTTGCTGTTCCACACCGGCCCGCGCGGGATGTTTGCTGCGGTGCGTGACGCCGTGGCGACGGTGCTCGATCCCAAGACGATACGATGGATCGGGTTCAGCCATGTGGAGTCCGACGAGTGCGGTTCGTTGCCGGAGTGGCAGGCCCTGGCCCCGCAGTCGACGGCTGTCTGCAGTCTGGTGGGCAAGCTGGTGAGCGTCGGTGATTGCGTGGCGACGCGGCCTGCCTTGGGGATGCAGGATGGGGAGGTGCTGACTACTGGAAAATATCGCTTCCGGTTTCTCCATACGCCGCATGTACCCCATTGCTGGGAGGCGGGCCTGTTGTTCGAGGAGACGCAGCGGACGCTCTTGTGTTCGGATCTTTTTCACCAGGCAGGCGATGTTGAGGCATCCACACAGGCGGATGTGTTGGGCCGCTGCCGGCAGGTGCTGGTCGAGTATCAGCAGGGCCCCTTGGCCAACTATATGCCCTATTCCACGCTCACGGATCCGACGCTTCAGCGCCTGGCGGCCCTGCAGCCGAAGACCTTGGCGACAATGCATGGCTCGGCCTTCGTCGGCGACGGCTCCCGTGCGCTCCGTGACCTGGCTGTCGTGCTCAAAGAGGAGCTGGGCCCGAGATCGTAGGCTTGTTGGCTCGGCTCGCTTGCTCGTAGCAGGCGTGACTCGATAGTTGACGGTCGGGGAGCGACGCTCCGAACACTTCAGCCTTAAGACCGCCGTACACAGTCTCACTGTTTTCGCACCTCCCGCGCACCTCGTATACAGAGAGAGGGCCTGTTCCTGCATCCGTCATCAGCTCTTCGCGGCGCTATCAGCCGATATGAGCCGGTCGGATCTTGCATTTTGATTGAACCAGGCATAGCCTGTTGCCTGGAGGTCTGCTATGGCACAACCCGGTCAATTCACAATTGAATTGGAACAGGAAGACGATGGGCGATGGATCGGCGAAGTGCCGACATTGCCCGGTGTGATGGCCTATGGACCGACTCGGGCCGAGGCACTGGCGGCAGTCCAAGCCTTGGCGCTCCGCGCGATGGCGGATCGCCTTGAACATGGCGAGGCCCTTCCTGACGAGTTTTTGAGCGTGTCGTTTATCGCCGCATGAGCCGATGGCCTTCGACCCACGCTTCCCGCGTTCTTTCTGCCCTGCTCCGTATTGGCTGGTCTATCAAACGAACTACTGGGTCCCATCGAGTGCTGGCTCGACCCGGCTGGTCCGATGTCGTGTTCGCGTTTCATGATCGCGATGAGATCGGTCCCAAGATGCTGGCTCGTGTGGCGAAGGCGACAGGTCTTGCGCCTGAGGATCTCTGAGCCCGCAATCACATGGGGCAGAAACGTGTGTCGGGATTCCTGGTCTGCTGGCGACTCGTGATGGGAAGGCATCTGGCTAGTCCCGCGTTTCTCGTGTGTCTCGCTCAAATGGCGAGATTCCACCTCTGATCATGCAATAGGGCACTCCGAGCATGCCGTCATCTTTCTGTAGCGTCCGGAGGCGTCATCATCCGCAGGGAATGGGTAGCTGAAGAGGGGCGGCATTGCTTGGTTGCCTGTTGCTGGCCAAACTTGCCTGCTTCTCTTGACCTGTGGTTTGCGATATATTTCCAACCGTAGGAATTCTCTCCATGTCCAAGATAGTCCCTACTCCTCCTCCAGGGTTCGACGATCTCTCAGTCGACGCGCAGATCGATGTCGTGCAATCGCTGTGGGACCGGATCGCGGCGCCCCCTGAGCAAGTTCCTGTGCCGGAATGGCATCAGCAAATTCTTCGTGAGCGCTTGGCCTCATACAAGGCGAGCCCAGACTCTGGTCGACCGTGGGCCGATGTTCGCGCAGACATTGAGCGCAAGTTGCGCGATCGTTGATCTGACGGATGCACAGGGTCTCGTCTGGCCGCCAGAATCCCGTTTCGCATAGACATGGCTCAATTAGTCCATTCAATGGGTGCGTGAGGGTTTGCTGTGATTCCCAGTGACAAGCGCGGGTATGGGCTCAAGCGAGGCGAAGGTCATGCGATCGACTTTCGCGGGACGAAGATGACGGTGAAATTTCCTGGCGTGCAGCTGGGAGAATCCTACTCGCTGATTGAAATGGTCCATCCGCCGAACGCCGGCCCCGCATCGCACATTCACCCGACCGGCGCGGAAGCGTTTTATGTGCTGGACGGCGCCTACACGATTCAGAGCGGCGAGGAGGTCTATCGGGCTGCTCCCGGCGACTTCGTCTACATTCCGAAAGGGGTTCGGCATCTGTATCAGTCCGGCGCGAGCGGCGGGACGGTGCTGGTGCTGTCGCCTGCAGGACTCGAACGGTATTTCACCGAAGTCTCGGACTTGCTCCGGGTCGGCACGATCACCTGGGACCTGGAGCAAACGATCGCCAAGCAGTACGGCCAGGAATTTCTCGATAGACTCAAACATTGGGGACAGTGATCTGA
This sequence comes from Nitrospirota bacterium, assembly GCA_030684575.1. Taxonomy (NCBI): domain Bacteria; kingdom Pseudomonadati; phylum Nitrospirota; species Nitrospirota bacterium. Next base: position 482,317 of record JAUXVD010000008.1, read on the forward strand.
TCCATGATCGCCGTTCGACGGCAGGGAGCATTCGATGGCGCAACGATATCGCGAACTCTCCGACGCACATATCCAATTCATCGCCAAGCAGAGGATATTTTTTGTTGGGACTGCCACGACAGACAGCCGCATCAATATCTCACCCAAGGGCATGGACTCCCTTCGTGTACTTGGCAACGGGCGAATTGTCTGGCTCAGCGTCACCGGGAGTGGCAATGAAACGTCGGCCCATGTCCAACAGCAGCCGCGCATGACGATGATGTTCTGTGCCTTTGACGGTCCGCCTCTCGTCCTGCGGGTCTATGGCACCGCGACAGTCGTGCACCCGCGTGATCCCGAGTGGCGCGAGCTCTTGTCCTTGTTTCCTCCGCTCCCCGGCGCGAGGCAGATGTTCGATGTGGCGATCGACCTCGTGCAAACGTCTTGCGGGATGGCGGTTCCCTATTTGTCGTACGCCGGAGACCGGGAGCTGCTGAACGAGTGGGCCGACAAGAAAGGCGAGGAGGGGTTGCGGCAGTACCAGGAGGAGAAGAACCAGGTGAGTCTCGACGGCATTCCCACGCATATCGTTGTTCCTCATTCTTGACCTATGGCCGTGGCACGCGCAGGGTGCCCAGCGCTGAGAGGTGCGCATGATTCCAGTATTGGTCGGTATGCTCACGGCCGTCGCGGTTGCTGTTCTTGCCAAGTCCATGCGATTTGACCAGGACCGCAGCTTCTATCCTACCGTGCTTGTCGTCATTGCGGCGTACTACATTCTCTTTGCCGTGATGGGAGGTTCAGGCCAGGCGCTTGCTTGGGAACTGGTGGCTGCCGTCGCCTTTTCGGTGGTGGCGATCATGGGTGCGCTGCACATGCCAGTTCTTGTCGGAGTCGGGATCGTCGCCCACGGCCTCTTCGATCTCGTTCATCACATGATGATTGAGAATGCCGGTGTCCCGGACTGGTGGCCGGGCTTTTGTGGTTCGCTTGATGTGGTGCTAGGCCTTTGGGTAATCGGCCTCTCCCGTTCAGGTCGCTCGGCAGCCTGTCGATAAAGGCCACCAGCGGCGTTCTCGCGGCGCGCAGCAGCTCCACGCACTGCGAGAGTGCGCTTCGCTCCTCCGCTTACTGCGGCCTTTCTGAACAGCCTGCGACGATTTCTCCCCGTGCCTGCACCTGTTCTGGTCTGTGCATTTCTGCCGTGGCCTGGCAATGTGTGAGTAACCTGCTGGTCAGAACATCTTCTGGCTGAGGGCTGTGCGGGGAGCCGTCCTTCTGGTGGGTACGTATCTGGATTCGCTACAGGCCGATCCAATGAGGCGTGAGCGGCATTTGCTGAATAGGCAGCCGATCATCTCTGGGCGGCTCAGGTCCGTTTTAGGGTTTCTTGTCTCTGGTGAAGGTATGCGGCCCTGAGCGTTCCTGCGATGGCGTTGACGGTTTTGATGTCGTCTTCGTGTCCTGCGAAGATTTTGGTCGCGACGTCCCGGTGCTTTTTGATGTATTCAACTGCCACATCGAGAACACGGGCTTCTTCTAGTGTCAATTCCAGCTTCATGCTGTCCTCCTCTACGAGCCGTTTTTCAACCTATCTCTCTGTATGGTCTCGCGGTCGATCCTGTCACTGCCACAGCACGTTCATCGCTAGGATAAGAATAGCGCTTTTGTAAATACTTACACAATCCATCGCGATTGTATGGACCGTCAAACGGCGGACTGTGAGGATAATCACCGGCTTATGATCTTTGGTCGGAATGTTTTCGTGACACGATTGTCGAAGGGCAATGTTTTTTCCATGTCTCACGGTGTCTGAACGATTTTTAACTGAACTATCCCTGCTAGGGGCTTGCCTGGTCTGAGTCTGCTGTATCTGTCCGCCTGTTCGGATTTTACACCTGTCTCGATGGCCATAAGCATCCTTCGGTTGACGATTGACTGAAATGGCGGAGAATGGGGCTTTGTGTTGGGCGCGAGTGCGTCTGCTCGCGCTGAAGATCCGGGAGGAGTTCCATGCTAGTTGGTCCATCGATCATGGGTGCGATCCCGTTTGCGGGGGTTGCGCTCGCGGGATATGGGTGTGCCGGAGTCCGGCTCAACGTGGTGTACAGGAATATCGGTACCGTGGCTCCGTGGAAATTCAGCGCGGTCCGAACAGCCTTCGGTCTTGTGGTCGGAATGGCCTTCGCCTATTCCATGGCCCTTTGGGGCATGACGCATTCTATGTATCTGTGGTACCTGCTGCTGCTCCCGATCCGCTTGCTTGTATGGGTGGGTACGATCTGGTTGTTCTACGAACGAAAGGCCGTGCTCCCTAATTGGGGGAGGTTAGCAACGCACTCACTCGCGGGCTCTGCCTGGTCCTGTGTGGTGGATCTCCCCGCAGCCTTGGCCATGATTGTCGTGCCGGACGGAATATGGATTTGTTGAAGGAATTGTGATTGGATTCAGAGCGTGGACCTGCGACGAACCACCTCAATCTCATGGTGGTGAGACAACTCTTCGCAAGTGCGCCTTTCTGCGAACCATCGTGTGCTGCTCGGCCTTCATAGACATAAACAGAGGTCCTCAAACTCTCGCACCCGTTTTCAGGGTCGCAAGTCGATGGGCCCGCAAGCGCGTGTGGGATCATGGCTGACCGTGCATGTCGCGGGTGAGCGGTTCCCTCAAGGCCGTCCGTGCTTCGGCTGCGCCTGCGGTCCTTCAGGCCGATGAGCCTGCTCGGCCCTAACGCTTTTTACATCGCGGGTCGGCGGTTTGCAGTTCTGCGATCTTTGCATCGTCGAGCGGGACTGGCGCACAGCCATGTCCCTTTTCGCAGACGAAGTCGTATTTCACCGCTGGCTGATGACAGCTGAAGCAGGTCACTCCTTGGAAGTTCACCACGTGGTCTCCCCGGGTTTTTATTGTGGTACCCGCTGCCGAGAGGTCCAGGTCAAAGAACTCCCACCCATTGGTCTCGGGAAACTTCTGGCGCGAGTGCTTGACCATCGCCTCGCCCGGTAGGAGTTGGAGGAACGTGCCGACCGGGTATTCCGTATCTGCCACGCTGTTCTTGAAAATTCGCACGGCTTCCTTGAGCTTCTCGGGATCGGCATGCGTGATATAGGTGTTTCTGACCTTGGTCCCATCTGTCATGCAGCTGAATGAGCTCTCGGACACCGTGACGGTTTCGGCAGAGAGGCTGGATGCCATGGCGAGTCCCAATGCGGAAGCCACGACGACCCTCATGCAGACCAGACCCGACTTTCGTGATAGGGATGTGATGAGAGGGCGCATGCGAGTACTCCCTTCTGCTTGAAGTGAACGGCGTGGCAGGCTGAGCCGGCCCTTGTATCTTGCCCTATTGTAATCGTGAAAGGGGCAGGATTCATCTGTTCCTATACCGGCAAGAGACCCTCTCATAGTTGACTCTGTTTTCTTCCCCACGTAGCCTATCTCATTTTTTCCACTCTCAACCGGTTGTGGAGGATGAGGAAGGGGGAGGGATGGAGGGGCTGCATCAACTCGAGACCGTCATCCTGCTGCTCGCAGTGGTATTGGCGTTGACGACGGTCGCTCAGAAGATCTTCATTCCCTATCCCATTCTTCTTGTGATCGGTGGGTTGATCCTTGGTATGGTTCCAAGGCTCCCGGCAGTCACGCTCAGTCCTGATCTCGTCTTTCTGGTCTTCCTGCCCCCTATCCTTTGGTCCGCCGCCTATTTCACGTCGTGGCGTGAATTTCGCGACAATCTCAGGCCGATTTCATTGCTGGCGGTCGGGCTCGTGCTGGCGACGACGGCTGCGGTTGCGGCGGTTGCGCATGCGATGCTGCCGGGTATGGGATGGGCCGGAGCCATCGCGTTGGGCGCCATCGTCTCTCCGCCGGATGCTGTGTCGGCGACGGCGATTGCACGGCGTCTGCGCATCCCTCGCCGTATCGTCACGATCCTTGAAGGGGAAAGTTTGGTGAACGATGCCACGGCGCTCGTGCTATACCGTGTCGCCGTCGGCGCAGCCGTGGGCGGGAGCTTTGCGCTGGGTGACGCGCTGCTGCAGTTTGTCTTTGCCGCCGTGGTGGGCGTGGCAATTGGATTTGCCGTGGGCATGGCCGCACGCTGGGCGCTCTGTGCCACGGAGGACAGCTTTACTCAGATTGCGATCACATTGCTGGCGCCCTATATCGCGTGGGTGTTGGGCGAATTGACGCACGCGTCCGCGGTGCTCGCCTGTGTCGCGGGTGGCCTGCATGTGCGGCAACATTTTAGCGCGGCCGTCGCGCCGGCCACGCGGCTGCAGGCTCGTGCGGTGTGGGATCTGCTTATCTTCGTGCTGAACGGCTTCATATTCATTCTCATCGGTCTGCAGCTTGGGGGGTTGCTCGAGGCTGTGCCGTCCGGTCAGTTCAGGCTGCTGCTGATGGTCGGTGCGCTGGTGAGCGTCACGGCCATTGTCGTCCGTATGGGATGGGTGCCCTTGGCGGCGATCCTCCCCCGGCTGCTGAGCCCTTCGTTACGGGTGCGCGACCCCATGCCCCCTTGGCCTCCTCTCTTTCTGATCGGCTGGACCGGGATGCGAGGGATCGTCACGTTGGCGGCCGCGTTGGCGTTACCGGTCACGACTGCTTCCGGACAGCCGTTTCCCTTTCGAGCCGAAATCATCTTGATCAGTTTTTCGGTGATTCTGGCCACGCTGGTGTTGCAGGGGCTTTCACTGACCCCGTTGATTCGGGTCTTGAAACTCGAAGAGGACCGCGGGCAGGAGCAGGAAGAACGGCAGGCACGCGAGCATGCAGCCACGGCTGCAGTCCGACGGTTGGACGAATTGGCAGGGGAGGAGTGGTTGACTGAGAACCATGTCGATCGGCTGCGTGTCCATTATGTCCGGCAACTGGAACGCTTTGCGAGTTCCGGTACCGTGGACCCGGACTGTTCGTTGGAGTCGGGCGCCACGTTTCGGCGGTTGCGACATGAAACCTTGTCGGCAGAGCGCCTGGCCCTGATCGATCTGCGCAATGACGGAACGATCGGTGACGAACTGCTGCATCGTCTGGAGCACGAGCTCGATGTTGAAGCCTTGCGTCTCGGGATCGGAGAACGTCGAGTCGCGAGGCCTTGAGGTATGCCCATGAGGACGATATCGCCAGACATATTCTCGAAGAGGCCCGAAGCGGACATCACGATATCATCGTCGTGAGGCGGTATGGGACGTCCCGGACTATGGGACGAAAAAGAGCCGGGAGTTGTCGTCAGAGCGCTTCTTCTTCCCGCGGCACGACAGGCTGACAGAAGAGACACCGTTCCATGGCCACAGGGGTTGTTCCGCCACAATGAGCGGTCCTTGCGCGGTGCGATAGCAGGCGGCTTCGCCGCTATCGAGCAAGACGCTTCCTCACTGAATTGAGATCCTGCCCCGTGTAACATTGTAACCAGGCAGGGATCGAGAATTATCTGGAGCCTCGTTTCCTCTCGAATGTCGATCGTCGGCTCGGCGAAGGGCAGATACAGTACCAGCTATTGTGTTGGAGGGCGGCTCTGCCCTGCCAGGAGGTATGAGATTGAAGTAGTGGGATTAGGGGATCTTTTCGAGCGAAATAGCGCGACTTCCCTTGTTCCTGTTCGGCTCGACCGTGGGTATTGTGGAGAGGCGATGAGAAAGAGGAGAACCTGTGAGTCTGCGACTCGCTCGCGACATCCTGGCAGAGGGCGCCCCGATTCGTGCAGTGAGCAATATTGAGCAGGCCGACAGGCCATTCTTGGTCATAATGATCGCCATGTAGCCCTAGGTGCCACCGGATGCCGTCGGGGTAGAGAGCTCTGCCGAGAAGTGATGCCAGCGGCAACCTCACGACGAAGGAAGGAGCCATTATGAAACATGGAATGATTGCGTTGATGGCATTGTCGATCTGTGTCCTCCAGGGCGCTATTGCCGACGCTATGGAAACGAACCGGTCTTCTTATCTTGTATCGGGCCCGACAGATCCTCTGCCGCCCAAGCCGGTACCGGCTCCACCGTTGCCGGGGCCACCTGGGCCGAACCAGCCCAACCAGCCGAACCAGACTCTGTCACGTATCTAACGTGTATACGAGGAGAAGATGTCTGTGAAGATAATCCTGTTGTTCACACTCCTACTCACTCTGCCGTTGTTAATGACGGCAACCATGGCTGCATCACCTGAGCCTATGGGCCAGAATACGCATGTCGTTATCGGGACGCTCGAGGAGTTCGATCTATCCAAGATGAGTGGAAAGATTACAACAGATCTAGGTCAGACGGTTGTGTTCATGGTGACGAGGCCGGACTTGTTTAAGGGACTGTCGGTCGGACAACGCATTGCCGTCCGTCTGGACGACCAGGGATACGTGAGTAGAGTCATGGATACGACCGTACCGGAACTGCCAGGCCCTGACAAATAATCCGATCAGCCACGAGGTATTCTGATTCGGGCCTGGCCCGCCATGTCCTATTAGCCGGTCGCATGATCACCGTAGGAATGTCTGCGGGCGTTGCTGGACCTTGCATCTTGAAGTTTGAGTCACCGCGCGCTTCTTCTGTTGCGACCGCTTCCTCAGGCTCTTATGATTGAACTATGGATATGAAAGCTGTCACCCGCATCACGTCGAAGGAGCCTCAGCCCTACGAGCTCACGGCCATCCATCGGGATACCCACGATACGAAGACCTTCCGCTTTGCTCTGCCTGCCGACGCCACGTTGGATCTGCTGCCGGGGGATCATCTCTACCTCCATGCGACGATCGACGGGAAAGCGGTGAAGCGGCCCTATACGCCGTCATCGATGCCCGGCGCTACCGGGTACTTCGATTTGACGGTGAAGCGGTACGAGACCGGCTTGGTGTCGAAGTATCTTCATGCCCGGGAGGTCGGAGACCGCGTGCTGATGAGCGGGCCGAAATCCGGCGGCCATTGGGTGGACGGTATGGCAAAGAAGGTGGGGTTTATCGCGGGAGGCTCCGGTATTACCCCGATGATTGCCATCATTCGTTGGATTCTTGCCAAGAGCCTTCCGGTCGAGTTGTATCTGGTCTTCGCCAACAAGTCAGAGGCTGACATCATTTTCCGGGAGGAGTGGAACGAGAACGCGCGTGAACATGCAAACTTCCATTGCTATCATGTGTTGGGGGAGCCGCCCCCGGGATGGACGCAAGGCAAGGGCCACGTCACCGAAGCTCTTCTGCGCGAGCATCTTCCGCCGCCAGGCCCCGACACGGTGATCTTTCTCTGTGGTCCCCCGCCGATGGTCGATGCGCTGGAAGTCACGCTCAAAGCGATCGGCCATGCCGAACAGGCCATCATCTTTCCATAGCGAGCTCCAGGATCGCGCGTCCTTCGCTAAATGAAACCGCCTGTGGAGAGGCATCTCTCCACAGGCGGTCAGCCGATCCGCTTCTCGGATACGTTACTCTGTCTTGGCTTTGAGTTCCTTCGCCTCGCCTTTGATTCGCTCTCCGGCTGCTTTGGTTTTCCCCTTCGCCCGTTCGACTGCGCCTTTCACTTTATTCCCTTTGGCCTCTTCGGTCAGGGCTTTTGCTTCCCCCTTGGCCTCTTGGGCGTTGGCCTTCGCTTTGCCCTTCATGTCCTCAACCGCGGCTTTCATCTCATCGGCCTGAGCCGTACCGTGGGTGCCCACGCAGACAAACAGAAACGCCATAGCGACAATCGTAAATGTTCGCACGGGAACCTCCCTGGTAAGAATGTGGAGCATTGAGGTCTTGGATGGTGCGATGCACCATCATGAGTTGACCGTCGTAGTCTACCTGATGAGACCGGCTGAGTCTGGTCAGTATTGCACAGTGGTGAGCCCCACCGCTGCGAGGCTGCTAGGCGAGACCGGCTCGTTCATCGAGTGCCGGTGAGGGAGCCGGTAGCTCTCTTAATATGTAATCCTCCCGCTCGCGGCATTGCACTGTTGTTTCTGCCTCGTTAGAATCCTTCCATGCCGATCTTCTCTCCGGAACGACTCATGCTCATGAAGTATGTCGCAGGATTGAAGGTGAATCGCTGTCCTCTTGAGAGGAACGCGTCACTGTCGTTGTTGGTCCGGTTGGCCATTGTTTTGTTGGCGGTTCCTTGTGGTGCGCAGACGCCTGCACCAGCGCCGCCGGTTCAGAATCAACTTGGACAGAGTCCTCAAGCCGAGCTCAATGTCGGGGGCTCTGGCCAATCAAACGTGGGACCTACATCTGCGCCGGCTTCCGGAGTTGGCTCCTCGGCGAGTTCAAGTCTTGGGAAGAGGTTTGGCTCAGCTGGACGGGGACTCCCGGGGATGCCAGGCGGTCCGCCGATGAAGGAATCGATGGGGTCCCAAGATCCCTCGGGCCGATATATGACTCCTCCGACCATTCCGCCGTTGTTGTGCGATCCAGCCATCAATATTCCTTGCTAGTAGCAGGATGCTGAAAACGTCCGCCAGCGTCGTTCTCGGCTCATCGAAATCCTCAACGTACCCCTGAGGGTCCGCCTCCGGTTTCGACCAGCCTGCGGCCTTACTGGACGAACGTTTTGAGCATCCTACAGGGAAATGGAAAGCCTGATATTGCTTATGCGGCGCTCATCATAGGATCTGCCAGGCCAACCTTCTTTTCTTCCTGTCTAGTAGTTGTCTATACTCCTGCATCGCTTTCGCGCCGTTGAGTTTCTCTCACATCGTTACGCGAGGTCGGGACATGGCCCAATCGGAAGAATATGTATTTCGCCGAGTGGAGGATCAGCCGGAGCTTGAACGGCTGCGGATGATCGAGCGGGTGTTCGATCCGGCGAGTCGCCGCCGGTTGCTAGCGACCGGCCTGCAATCGGGCTGGCGTTGTCTTGAAGTCGGGCCTGGCGCCGGTTCGATTATGACCTGGATGGGTGAAGTGGTCGGGCCGACTGGCCGGGTCGTGGCGGTGGACCTCGACCCGAAGTTCCTCGGTGGAACGGTGCAATCGAATGTGACGGTGGTGCCAGGCGATGTTCGAGCCGTCGAGTTACCTGAACGGTCCTTCGATTTGATCCATGCCCGCTATGTGTTGATCCATATTCCTGACTATGAGACGGCGTTGAATAGGATGTTGGATTGCCTGAAGCTCGGAGGCTGGCTTGTGCTTGAAGAGCCGGACTTTTCCGCTTCGCTCGGTATCGCGGGAAGCGCGGAGGAATTGGTTGCAGTAGGGAAGGTCAATCAGGCAATCCAGGTCATGTATGACAGGCTCGGGATGGATTATGCGTTGGGACAGAAATTACAGGCTCTGCTGCAAGCGCGCAGTCTCGAATCTGTGACGATGGAGCAGGATGCTCCGCGATCTGCCGGAGGCTCCGGCATGGCGACGATCATGAGGCTGTCCACCGTGCAGTTGCGGGAGAAGTATCTGGCGACCGGCGTAGTGATCAACGAGGATCTTGATCGCTATCGCCGCTTCGCGGAGAATCCTGAGTCCCTGGCGATGTATTACGCCACGATCGCCGTGAGTGGTCGGAAGGTTGAAGGATAAGATGTTCGAATCAACTCCGGTATTAGTGCTTCCAGGTCTTGGCAATTCCGGACCGCAACATTGGCAAACGTTGTGGGAGCAGCGCCATCCCGAGTGGCAGCGCGTCGATCTGGGTCATTGGGATAAGCCGAACTGCGACGAATGGGTTCGTGCGTTGGATCTGGCCGTGCGGGCCTGTGCTTCTCCGCCCCTGTTGATCGCTCATAGCCTCGCCTGTCTTTTGGTGGCCCATTGGGCCCATCGCTCAGACTGTGTGCCGAAGGGCGCATTTCTTGTGGCATTGCCCGACCCGCAGAGGGCAGGCTTTCCTCCCTCGGCTCGTGGATTTTCACCGGTGCCAACGGCGCCGTTCGCGTTCAGGAGCCTTGTGGTCGCGAGCGCCAATGATCCCTTCGCATCGTCGATCTACGCTAGAGATTGTGCGGAGGCCTGGGGGAGCAACTTTGTCGATATCGGCCTGGCCGGGCATATCAATGCCGACAGTGGGCATGGCGAATGGGAAGATGGCTATGCGCGGCTGCAACTATTCATGAACTAGCAGGACGCTGAAACAGTCCGCCGGCGTCGTTCTCGGCTCATCGAAATCATCAACGGAGACCCGGCCGCCTCACTAACTCGGCGGCGCGCACAGACGTGGTGCTCCTTATTCGTCGCACCGTGCGCCCCCCAAGGGTCCGCCTCCGGATTCGACTAGCCTGTTATAAATGATGCTGGTGATAGTCCTGCGTCGCCAGCGTCTGCATCTCTAGATCCCACTCGATCGTGAATATGGCCGATCGTGCCGATGATAACGACAAAAGTCGTCGTCCGTCCTTCGCCACGACCGTCTCGGCTTGGCGGAAATCGAGGGTCTTGTCTGGTCCGGTTCTATTGCAGACGATGAGCGGGAGCCCTGTGTCGACGGTACAGCGTTCCCATTCCCCGTTCGGGCCATGATGGCCCGGGGCCCAGGCGGCCGAGGAAATCAGCAACTGGGCTCCTTGAGCCTGGAGGGTTCTGGCGATTGCCGAGGTATAGGCATCCGCGCAGATCAGCATGCCTATTCTGGTGAACGGCGCGACGGGAAGGGCGACCGCTTCTGTGCCGGGAGTCGACCAGGCCTCCGATCCCACCCGCAAGGTATGAATCTTTCGATGTGCGCCGACGATGGTCCCATCCGCTGCGATGACGAAGAGACTGTTGTAGAGTTTGCCGGACTTGCGGTCCTGTTCGGGGCAGGAGAGGAACAGCGTTACGCGCAGTTGCGCGGCAAGCCGGGCCATGTGCGTCATCCAGGCATCTGGCTGCGGAAGAATCCATTCCGTCCCGATGCTGTCGGCGAAGGTATAGCCCGTGACCATGAGTTCGGGTGTGATGATCCAGGTTGCGCCGAGTCGCGCGGCGGCGGTCACGGCCGTTTCAATGAGCCGTCGATTACGCGCGAGATCGCCTGGGATTGGCGCGAGATGGAGGAGCGCGATGCGTAAGTTGTTTGTCGGCATGATCGTCGATTCTTCGTGTCGCGTAAGCCTCGAAGGTATCATAAGCGACGGTGCCCCTGATACCAGAACCGAGCGCCGGGTAGGGGGCTATTTTTGACCGGTCTTTTAGATAGGCAATATCGCTTGGCCTTCTTGATTCATCGCTCGCTTTATCATTCGTTCAACTGCTGGAGATACCTTAGTAGGTATCAGGCGAATAGATGGATGGGCATTCTTGAAAACTCGGAAAATTTCGTCGGCAAATGCCTGACCGATGTCGGTTACGTCACTAAAATCCAAATACACTTCCTTGAACTTCTCTAAGCGAGATAAGAGGCGTTTAGCTTGGGAGCGGGACACCAAATGGTCACCTTCATGTTTTACCAACTGCACCGATAGGTTCGTTCTCGTAAATCCAAATTCATCTAAGTCTGCTGTGAATTTGTCAAAAACATCCTTGGGAGTTTGCGCTGAGTCTAGATATATGATCATGCTCACCCTTGTTCCGGGTCCAGAATTGTCCTCCTTAACGTCAAATAGCCATTCATCTCCTTCTTGAAACCTGCAAAACGTTAGCTTGTCGGAAGCGATGATGAATTTGTCGAACATGCGCGAAGTGAAAAATATTCCCTCACCTGTATGTCTCGCAGGGTCAGTGGTGAGCTTTCCCTTCGTTAGCTCAAGAAGCGCATGCCTCGGGTCATCCAGGTGACATTCTTCCTGTAACTTTCTCCAAATCCCTACGCCATAGTCTTGAATGACAATTTTCACGACTAAAGGATCTATTTTTATCCATATGTCTGCCGAGCTTGCCTTGGAGTGATCAATCACATTGTTGAACATTTCCGTAAACCCATAATGGCAGATTTCTCGAACGTTACTTTTTAGCTCACCAAGGACAGGGGAGACTGATTCATTCCAGATTCTATCTTCTTGTGACTCAGGCCCTACAGGAACCTTAACCCACGTATCTCTTAACGCCTTGATGGCATATGGATGATCTGCCGAACCTGTCTTCTCCAACGTGCCAGAAGCGATAAGCTCTCTTACATTCTTGGATACTGCCTGCCTGGTTATCTGAAACATTTTTGCTATTTCCATCACAGCAATCGTTCCCAGGTCGTCTACTTGACGCATTATGGTCGTGCGAATTTCTTGAGTTCTTCTTTTTATGGGCATATGGAAACTTTGTGATGTTTATATGTAAACTTTATGGAATTAAATGGTAAACTTTTAATTATCGTAATGTCAACTAGTACTCATGAGTTGGGAGTTTTCTAGATCACGAGTGGCAGGGTATCTTCGTTGGACAGAATCCGAAGTTGCTAACGTTTGAGTCGCCGCTTGGTTCAGGCTCCCACCACCATCCTGGTGGTAAAACTGGTTGCAGGATATTATAACCGCTTTCATCGAAGGTGTGTTCCACACATGAAATTGATAGCGGTTTGAAGCGAGCATGAAACCAGTTGTCCGGCTTGAACGAACTGGGTGCGGCATCGCTACCGTGGCAGCGCTGGCAGGCGTCACGTACGATCAGGCGAAGCAGATGGCGACTCGGCTCGGTATCGTTGCCGCCGATCCTGCATTATGGTCCGAGACGGACCATGTCCGTCGGCTGGTCAAGGAATATGGTTTTCGATTGGCTCGAACAGAAGCGCCCTTTACCTCATGGGAGGCGTTGCCGGATCTCGCGTTGCTGGCCATCAAATGGCACGAAGATCGGGGCCGCGCGTTCTGGCATTGGGTGATGTTTTGGCGAGGGCCTCACGGACCGGTCGTCCTCGATTCGAATCGTGCCCTTCGTCGTCATGTACGGACCGATTTCGGTCGTATGAAGCCGAAATGGTCTCTGGCCATTACCTCGACATAGAAGGCGGCTGAAGATTGAAGCCGAGTATTCGCTGATGACTAAGCTCCCTCCTGCGATGTCCGATGGAAAGACCCGTTGCGGCTGGGTCGGGACCAAGCCCCATTTCATCACCTATCATGACCGTGAATGGGGAGTGCCGGTTCACGATGACCGGAAGCATTTCGAGATGTTGCTGTTGGAGGGGGCCCAGGCAGGTCTCACGTGGGAGACAATCTTGCTGCGCCGTGAGGGCTACCGTCGAGCTTTTGCCGCGTTCGATCCGAAGAAGGTGGCGCGATTCACGGCGAAGCAGAAGGCCCAGCGGCTGACGAATCCCGGCATCATTCGCAACCGGCTCAAAGTCGATTCGGCGGTGACCAACGCGCAGGCGTTTCTTGCGGTGCAGCAGGAGTTCGGTTCGTTTGATGCCTATGTCTGGTCGTTTGTCGGTGGCGAGCCGATCGTCAATTGTTGGAAGCGAATGTCAGACGTTCCAGCGACGAATGTGGTGAGCGACACCTTGTCGAAAGATCTCAAGAAGCGAGGCTTTCGCTTCGTCGGGAGCACAATCATCTATGCCTATATGCAAGCAGCAGGTCTTGTGGATGACCATACGGACGATTGTTTTATCCGTGCCCGTCGCTAGCGATTCGCGCCCGCAGTAAAGTGAGGAGGTCTGGCGATGAAGACGATGTCGGTGCGTTGCTGCATTGCGGGGGGCGGCCCGGCGGGGATGCTGCTGGGCCTGTTGTTGGCCCGTTCCGGCGTCGAGGTGATGGTGTTAGAGAAACATGCCGATTTTCTCCGCGATTTCCGTGGAGATACGATTCATCCCTCAACGCTCGAAGTCTTATATGAATTGGGGATCTTGGATCGATTTCTCGCCTTGCCGCATCAAAAAGTCTCGCGGATCAATGGACAGTTCGGTGACCTGGCGCTGACGGTTGCGGATTTTTCAACTCTCCCGACACGGTGCCGATTTGTGGCGTTCATCCCACAGTGGGATTTTCTGGCTTTTCTTGCGAAGGAGGGCGCTCGATATCCGGGCTTTCACTTGCTGATGCAGGCAGACGTGACGGGCCTGATTGAAGAGGCCGGCTCAGTGGTGGGACTCAAGGCAAACACACAGGGCGGTCCGATCGAGGTGCGTGCAAGTCTTGTCGTGGGAGCGGACGGGCGGCACTCGACTGTTCGCAAGGAGGCTGGCTTGTCGGTGGAAGAGTTCGGCGCGCCCATGGATGTCCTATGGTTCTGTCTGCCCAGGAGGCCAAGCGATTCGGCAGATCCTATCGGTCGGTTCGATGCAGGGCGTATCTTTATCATGTTGAACCGCGGCGACTATTGGCAATGTGGCTTCGTGATTGCGAAAGGCTCGTTGGAACAGATCCGGGCCAACGGGCTGCCAGCGTTTCGTGATGCGGTTGCACAACTCGCGCCGTTCATGGCCGATCGTGTCGATGAACTTCAGGACTGGGAGCCGATCAAGTTACTGACGGTTCAAGTCGACCGGTTACGACAATGGTATCGTTCCGGTCTCCTCTGTATCGGCGATGCGGCACATGCCATGTCTCCGGTCGGTGGCATCGGGATCAATCTGGCAATCCAGGATGCGGTTGCGACGGCAAATCTGCTGACTGCGCCGTTACGGATCGGAAACCTGACAACCCGGGATCTCCAACTGGTACAGCAACGGCGGGAATGGCCGACCCGCATGACGCAATGGATGCAGCTCGCGGTTCAGAATCGCGTCATTCGGCCGGTCCTCACCCAATCGGGTAAACTTTCTCCGCCTTTCGCCGTCCGGCTGATCGCGCGGTTTCCCTTTCTCCGCCGGATTCCTGCCCGGATGATCGGACTCGGATTCCGGCCGGAGCATGTGCAAACATCTGCCGCCGAGACCGCACCGGTGTGAGGCAGGCTAGAAGGGGGAGAAACGGCGTGACGAACGGAGAATTTCCCGTGCGGCATTCGCACCGGCTATGCCCATGACTCCTCCGCCCGGATGGGCGGCGGCTCCGCAGAGATAGAGCCCATGGATTGGAGTCCGGTAATCGGCGAATCCCGGCACAGGCCTGCAGGCAAAGAGCTGGTTCAGCGTCATCGCTCCCTGGAAAATATTTCCACCTGTCAGGTTGAAGGTTCGTTCGAGATCGAGTGGCGTCAGGACTTGGCGGGCGAGCACGGCACGCTGAAAGTTCGGCGCGTACTCGTTCAAGAGGGCGAAACAGCGATCGGCGAAACTCTCTCGTAGGTCGTCCCAGGTGGCGCCCCGTAATTTGTAGGGGGCATATTGCACGAAGATCGACATGAGATGTTGGCCCGGCGGGGCCACCGTGGGATCCACGACCGAGGGAATGGTACATTCCAGAATAGGCCGTTGCGAGGGGTGCCCGTACTTGGCCTCGTCGAACGCCCGTTCAATGTAATCCAGGTCAGGGCTGATATGGATAGTCCCGCGATGGTGCGGGCCCGGCTCCAGCCCCGGGCAGGCGAGAAAGTCCGGCAGTTCACTCAGCGCGACATTAATCTTCATCGAGGCGCTGTCGTAGTTGATCCGACTGACGGCGTCTGAGAATTCTGCTGGAAGCTGCTTCGCATCCAGCAGGCGGGTGAAGGTGACCTGCGCATCCGCATTGCTGGCGACGACCGGCGCATAACATGCTTCTCCGCTGGCCAAGGCCACGCCTCGAACGGTGCCGTCACTCACGAGAATTCTTGCCACCTCTGCCTCGCAACGGATCTCAACCGTGAGGTCGCGTGCGGCCTTCGCTAAGGATTGGGTGATCCCGCCCATGCCGCCTTCCACATAACCCCAGACGCCTCTTTTTCCGTTCGTTTCTCCCATCACATGATGGAAGAGGACGTAGGCGGTGCCGGGCGTCGAGGGAGAAGCCATCGCCCCGATGACGGCATCGGTCGCAAGCGTAGCCTTGAGTTCCTCCGATTCAAACCAGCGATCCAGAATCTGCCGCGCGGGGGCGGTGAGGATCTCGAAGGCTTCGCTCATGGCGGGCCCCATGGCCTGGAAGGGTTTTCCTACTTGGTACAGAGTCCAGAGGTCTCGCAGCCCCGGCTTCGCCAGATTCGGAGGCCGCATCGTCAGCAGCGGTTCAAGGACCGTTGCCATTCGTTCGAGCATGGCTTCATAGGCCGGGTAGGCGTTCGCATCCTTGAGACTGAATTTCGCGATCTGCCGATGGTTCAGCGCGGGATCGGGGCCGAGCAAGAGATGTCTGCCATCGGGGAAGGGCGTGAACGAGGAGGGATTGCGTTCAAGAATCTTCAGTCCGTAGGACTGGAGGCCAAGATCCTGGATGATCTCTTTCCGGAAGAGGCTGTTCACATACGCGGCTGTGGAGACCTTGAAACCGGGGAAGGTTTCTTCCGTGACGCAGGCGCCGCCGACGATGTAGCGACGTTCCAGCACCAGGACTTTCCAGCCGGCCTTGGCCAGGTAGCAAGCTGTGACCAATCCATTGTGACCGGCGCCAACGATGATCGCGTCGTAGCGTGTTTCTCTCATGCCTATTCCTGCAGGACGCTGAAACAGTCCACCAGCATCGTTCTCGGCTCATCAAAATCCTCAACGTACCCCTTGGGGTACGCCTCCGGTTTCGACAGCCTGCGGCCTTGCTGTGTGGCCATTTTGAGCGTCCTGTATGGGCCGTCCTGCTGTGCTTACGGTCGCAGTGTACATCACCAGGTTATGGACATGAAATGGAGTCTGGTGTTCCATGAGTCCTCGATGACGAGGACGAACGAGTGCACGGCTTGCGTCCTTTTCCGGATGTCTCCGTCTATAGAAATGAGGGGAGGCATGGTGCCTCCCATTCATTCGAAAGGAGAACCTCATGAGACCCCATCTATCTCTTGATGTACGCAACGTGCCTGCTTCGGTGGCGTTCTATCAGAAAGTGTTTGGTGTCGCGCCGCAGAAACAGACGACAGACTATGCCAAGTTCGATCTGAGGGAGCCGGCGTTGAATTTCTCGTTGGTGTCATCTCCAGAGAGGGTCAGCAGGGTGAACCATCTCGGTCTCGAAGTCGAATCGGTGGATGAGATTGCAGGGTGGAAACAACGGCTGCAAGAACAGGGCATTCTGGCAAAGGTTGAAGCGGATATCGCCTGTTGTTTTGCGCGGCAGGACAAACTCTGGTTTTCCGACCCGGACGATAATGCCTGGGAGGTTTTTACCGTTCATGAGCAGTTGGAGGTGACAGGGCCATTGACGCACACCGGCTGTTGTGTGCCGACGAGCAGTGGGGCGGCTCAGCCGGTTGCTTGCGCGGCGTCGTAAGGGGCGTTACGGTATGGACCGAGAGTGAGGAGTGATGAACATGATGCCGGATAGTCAGCATCTCTGGGACGAGGTCCAAAGCGGGCTGCACGGCTTCATCCGGAAACGTGTGACCGATGAGGCGGCAGCCGAGGATCTTTCGCAGGAGGTCTTCATCCGGATGCAGCGAGGGCTTGAGGGTCTCAAGGACCAGAGCCGCCTCCTGCCGTGGATCTATCGGATTGCGCGGCATGTGATCATCGATTACTACCGTGTGCAAGATACGCATCCTGAGCGGCCGGCCGGTCTCGCGAGCGACCTTGAAACGTTGTATCCTGCGTCCCTGACTGTGAGATCGTCTGAGGATTCCGGTCAACTTCGCAGGGAGTTGGCCGGCTGCCTCCGCCCTATGATTGCGCGGCTATCCGAGGATTATCGGCAGGCGGTGACCCTGATCGATCTTGAGGGGTTGGCGCAGCATGAGGCGGCAGCCAGACTTGGGTTGACGGTCTCGGGGATGAAGTCACGTGTCCAACGGGGTCGGCGGCAATTGCGAGAGATGCTGGAGGCCTGTTGCGCGATTGCCCTCGATCGGCGTCGAGGGGTGGCCGATTACGACGTGCGGGATCGTTCGTGCCGAGACCGACCTCGTTGTTCTAGCAGGCTGCTGAAATAATTTTCTTGCCCGCTATGAATGTGCCTCCACATCCTCTTTGCCCAGAGACCTGCATCTTCACCTGCTGCGTAAAACATATTTCGTGGATAGGCGGAGTGGCTCGTTCATCGTATCAAGCTCGGACACCCAACCTGTAATCGTTCTCTGATCCTGCGCTCGGCCATCTGATTTTTCCGGATCCATCATTCCTGTCTCAGTCGTAATCTGCCTAATCGCTCGGCAGATTATTCCTGTTCAGCGCCTGAATGGTTCACCGCGAGTTGAACCAATCATGAGAATTCAGGGCAAACAGCACCGGCCAGGTGCGGCATACCCTTTGCGATATCGGCCAAGCACCACGGGATGATCGCGCAGATCGCTCGCGGGAGACCTGCGAGCGCGCCATCGATCCGCACGGCGTACAAGGCGGCGGCACGTGGGCGCTCTTCTCTCATGCTCGTAACGAGTCCCAAGGAGGATCGATGATTCCCGTACTCGCCCCGTTGCCGCAGGAGGTTGCAGTTGTTATGGCCCTCTTCCAGGAGTTTCTTGCAGCTCACGCCGATCCTGATGGTGGCCAGCATCTGCACGATCTCTATGCCGACGACGCGCCGGTTGCGTTCGACGGACGTTTATGCAGAAAAGGTGACACGGATCGAGAGGCGTTCGCGCAGGCACACCGTCATGCCTGTACGCAGGGCATCGGGAAATTGCCGGTGTTTGAACGCGTCGATCTGCTTGCGGGCAACGTGGAAACGGATGCCAGCTTGGCGGTCGGGTGGTTCAACGTTTTCGAATCGGGCGATGGCCGGGCCGCGACCGTGGGGTTGGGTGCTCGACATGAGGGTGGGCAATGGCGCGTGGGCTGGTGCATCGTTGCGCCCGCTATCCAGGACTGGTCCTATCGCCAGGGGCGGTTGCAGACGCTGGCAGAATATCCTTGGATGCTCTCCGACGTACCAGTCCTGTCGCGGAGTGCGCTCGATGCGTCCTACGGCCGTCTGTTCCGGCAGTCGGACGCGCAGTTGAGCTTTCTGCCAGAGGCGCGCTTTAGCTGCCATATGAGCGGGGCCTGCTGTAAATTCGATTACAGTATTGCTGTGCCTCCCGCCGCCCAAGTCCTGATCGATGCCATTCCCTGGGAAGAGATTCAGCCTGCACTCATGGGCACGAAATTGGATGTACGCACCGACGGTCAGTTGCAACTGAAGGAGAACCGCGAGACCTGCCGATTTTTGGGTGAACATTGTCAGTGCTTGATTCACAAGACCCTGGGCCGCCAACCGTTTGGACCCTGTGCCGTTTTCCCCTTTGCGTTTACGCAGACTCCGGAAGGTGTGGCGGTGACGACGAGTCTGGTGTGTGGCAGCGTGAGAAACCGGTTGGGCCCTGCATTGGCAGCGCGTCAAGACGATGTGCGTGAGCGCCTGTTCCTCGCCCCGATGCGGAGTCCGAACGGGTTTCGTCTCGCGCCTGGCCTGGACATCCCATGGGAATCGTTCCGCCAGATCGAAACGATTTTGCTCGACCTGCTGGAGAACTCGCAGGTGCCGCTCCGTCAGCGTCTCTACGCGGGCAACCGGTTGCTGGATGCCTTGCGCAGGAACGCACCGATCGATGTGGGGGCGTGGCTGGAGGAACCTCCGGGCCACTTGCCCGATGCGTATCGTGAGACGCTGCGAACCTACCTCGCTAAGATTTTTGCCTGGGACCGGCGAGGTTTCGCCAGTTTGCCGCAGGGCATGTCGCTGGATCACCCCCACGATCGGGTGTGGGAGGAGTCGGTCGTGGTGGACATACTCAGAAACCTTCAGTTTTCCAAGACCTATTCCTATCCTTACGATCTCACCACCGCCCACAATATGTCGATTCTGCTGTCCGTGCTGGCCGGTATCATGCAGGCAGCGTTCGAGGGCCCGCTCCCTGACGAGCTGTGGCAGGAACTCGCCGCATTGGGCGGGCATGGGTTACTGGCGTCGTTGCTGCCAGAGTCCGCGCCTCAGGAGCTCAAAGAATTTTTAGGGTCGAGCGAGTTCGGTCAGTGGGCGCTGTGGTACTGAGCGGTCTTCTGTCAGGCCATGCTCGCGTCTTACTGGGTAGGGCTTTCCGACGAGTTGATGAAGGCCTTGCGGTAGCCGGTCACTTTTCCCAAGTACTGTCGGGTCTCTTCGTAGGGCAGCTTTTCACGCAATTGGTCATAGACGGCGGCTGGTTGGAGTGAGTTGATCTGGTTGATGGCCTCGGTACGGGTACGCGAAAACGTACGGAAGACGTTGCCTGCTCCGGTGTTGTAGGCCGCAATGACACAGTATTCGCGCGAGACATTGTGGGCCACGCTTTCTAGCTGATTGAACATCAACACATTCAAATAGGCGGTGCCCAATTCGAGGTTGTTGGCGGGGTCAAACAGGTACTCCCGCGTCGGAGTCACATCCTGGCCTTTCGCCTTCCGATAGGCTTCTCGCCCACCGCTGGTGGGGACGAGCTGCATGAGTCCATAGGCCGGGGCCGAGCTGACGGCATAGGGGTTGAAGTTGCTCTCGGTGCGGATGACGGCGAACACCAGGCTGGGGCTGATGCGATATTGCTCGGCGAACTGATGCACCAGCGTCCGGTACTTGTCCGCCTGCTTCACGGCGAGATTGGACACCATCGGGATCTTGACGTAGTGAGCCGTCTTCTTGGCCCCATCCTGGTCGATCACCCGCGTCGAAGACTTCTTTTCAAGAATATAGGCGGCAAAGGGCTCGGCCTCTGCCGGTGTGCGCACCGGCTTACGCTGCTGATCGAGAACCAGGCCGTATAAGTAGGGCATTTTGTCGCCGGTGAGGACGATTTCTTTGTCGGAAAACAAATCGACTGCGCGGGGATCCTCCGGCGTCAGAATCGTCGTGACCAGGGCATTCTTGAGGCTGCGTTGGGGGTCTTGCTCGTCGAGGGTTTCGACCAGGATCTCGCCTGCGTCAAAGTCGACGATCGCCCGGCTCTTGTAGTTCTGCGTGTACTTCACATATTTCTTTTGTTCGGGCAGTTTGACTTCCTCCTTGCCCCAGGTCTTTCCGACATTCACCCCGAGGGCGGCAAGGAGCGTCTCGAAGTCCTTTTTTGCCGCGCGCAGATCTCTGATGAGGGCTTCCGGATCGCGCGCATACTGCTCGATACGTTGCTTCGCGACCTGCGCCGGATCCTTCCCCCCGGCGAGATCGATGACGGTCTGGCCGGTCCGGCTCCTCGTGACCCGTTCAGCAGCCGTAAGGATCTGGTCGGTCGTCTCACAGCCTGCTGTGGCGAAGGCAAGAGTGACGATCAGCAATGTGGCGAGCGAGGTGGGTGGGCGCATGGGGGCATTGTACAGAATTTTCACGGGGCTACAAGTGTGTACTCGGCATCTTCAAGGAGGGCTGTGAGTATCTCGGCAAGATGTTCCAATTCAAACGTGACTTCGAGTCGATCTTCTGCGGGGCGCGCAATCTCGACCAGTCGCGCGCGTTGAATCCCGCCTTGTAGACGTTCGACCAGTGGCTGGCTCAGAACAAGACTTATATTCCGCTCGAATAGTCCTCTCCTCATCTCGATCTCCCCAGCGAGGCCTTGCCCTCCGATCCAGGGCGGCAGGGCGGGTTCTCCCAGTCTGTACATTTTCTGAATTACGTAGGTCTACCCAGTGTTTGGCGTTATATTTTTCCTGAGGGTATCGTGTCAGCCCTTTCCGCCATTTCCTCGACTGTCTTCTGCGAGGAAAGATCGTGGAATGGCTGGAGCATGACGATTTTGCATCGATAGCAGAATAGGCCGACGGCGATATTCTCGAAGAACGTTTCTCTCTACCGGTGATGTAACGCATGACGAACCTTGAACTGATGACTCATCCGTGGTTTGTCAGGCTGAAGCCTGTGATTCCGGCATTTGTCTGGGTCACCACCCTCGGCACCTTTCTGATCGATCTCTACGTTCCGCTTGGTTTTGCCCCCTGGGTCTTCTACTTCTTTCTGGCATTCGTGGTGTCACGGTTCTATCCCTCAAGGGTGCTGCTTCTCTCCACGCTGCTCTGGTCGGTCTTGGTCTTGAGCGGCGCGGTCTTATTGGCGAAGGAGGGAGATCCGACTGCGGGTGTGTTTAATCGGGCGGTCGGTGTGGGGACGCTCTGGTTGATGGCTGGTCTGCTGTATCTCGATAGCCGATCGTTGCGCGCCCGCCTCGAAGCGGAGTCGCGGATCCACGCGGTCATAGAAGGCGCGTTGGATGCCGTCGTCACGATGGACGAACAGGGCCTGGTCGTCGAGTGGAACCAGCAAGCGGAAGTGACGTTCGGGTTTACGCGGGCAGAAGCCGTGGGGGTGACTCTGGCGGAACTGATTATCCCGCTACAATACCGCGCAGCCCATGTCGCAGGGATGCAGCGATATCTTAAGACGGGACAGGAAGCGATTCTCAGACGGCGGATTGAAGTTAGGGCCCTCCGAAAAAGCGGCGAGGAATTTCCCGTTGAACTCACCGTGATCCCTCTGCGCCTTGGCGAGCAGATGTTCTTCTCGTCGTTCATTCGCGATATTAGCGAGAGAAAACGAGGGGAGGATGCGCTTCGGCAGACCACGGCGTTCATCGAGTCCATGTTCGAGCATTTGCCGAATATGGTGTTCGTCAAGGACGCCAAAGATCTTCGTTTCGTGCGATTGAATAAGGCCGGCGAAGAATTGCTCGGTTATTCCCGATCCGATCTTCTGGGCAAGAACGACTACGACTTCTTCTCCAAAGAGGAGGCGGAATTTTTTACGGCGAAAGATCGTGAAGCGTTGTCAGGCGGTAGGCTGGTCAATATTCCTGAAGAGACCATTCAGAGTAGGGCCAAAGGCCTGCGCCTGCTCCATACGAAGAAAATTCCTATCTGTGACTCCCTCGGCATGCCGCAATATCTGTTAGGTATCTCGGAGGACATTACGGAAAGCAAAGAGATCGAGGTCGCGCTTGTGAAAGCCCGGTTAGCGGCTGAAGAAGCCAGTCAGGCCAAGAGCGATTTTCTCGCGAATATGAGCCATGAGATGCGGACGCCGTTGAACGCGATCATCGGCCTGACGGATTTTCTGCTTCGGACTCCGCTCTCGTCCGATCAGGTCGATCTCTTGAAGCGGTGCGAGAAGGCCGGCTCCGGCTTGCTCCGTATGATTGAAGATCTTCTGCAGGCGGCCAAAGTGGATTCCGGCATGCTGGAGTTGGTGCAAGAGCCGTTTGCGCTTCGAGGACTGGTTGCGGATACCGTCGGGCTCTTGACCAAGAAAGCCCAGGCGAAGGGGCTGTCTCTTTCGTTATCCACCGATCCAGGTCTTCCGGTACTCGTTCTGGGAGACGCGCTGCGTCTCCAGCAAGTCCTGCTCAATCTCATCGGGAATGCCGTCAAGTTTACGGCAGAGGGGGGCGTGGACGTCCGCGTCGGGCCAATGCCTGGTTCGCCTGACGGAAACACTGTGCGATTTATGGTGGCCGATACAGGAATCGGCATTCCTCCCGAGCAGCACCAAAATATCTTCGATCGGTTTGTGCAAGTCGATTCCCGTGCCAGCCGGTCCTATGGTGGAGTCGGTTTGGGGCTTGCCATCTGTCAGCAACTCGTTGGCCTGATGGGGGGACGTATCCTGGTCGAGAGCCAGCCTGCGCAGGGCAGCACCTTTACGGTGATCATTCAGTTTCAGGCGCTGTCGGAGGATCAGCCGCCTGGAGTCCTGTCTGAGCGAGGGGCCCTGCCAGTCCAGATGGCGACAGCAGGCGCTCAGATCCCTGGCGAGAGAGGTTTGACGATCCTCCTCGCTGAGGATTGCGTGGAGTCTCAAGATTTGATGGCGTTGTATCTTCGCGGGACTCCCCATCGGATGGATCATGCCGCCAGCGGCGCCAGCGTGGTCGAACGATATCAGACGGGCGGGTACGATCTCGTGTTCATGGATCTCCAGATGCCCGGCATGGATGGGTATGCAGCGACGCGAGCCATTCGGGCTTGGGAGGAGACGCAGGGCCGGACCCCTGTCCCCATCGTGGCGTTGACCGCGAATGCCGACGGCGAGGCGCAACGGAATAGCCAGCTAGCCGGTTGTACCGATTTTGTGACGAAACCCGTCAAAGTCGCTACGATTCTCGGCGTAATCCACCGATATATGGTTGCGCCGAGGAAAGAGACCGTATCCGGTCCGAGTGAGGGTCCGCGAGCCGTAACAGAGGATACGCTCGAGCAGAGCCTGCAGTCGCTCCGCCCAAAGTTCCTGCGTAATCGGCAGCAGGATGTGGCGATCCTCCAATCCGCGATCGTCGCGCAGAATGCCGATACGATTCGAACGATCGGTCACCGTATCAAGGGGCTCGCGGGTTCGTATGGGTTAGACAGGATAGGATCGATCGGCGGCTCCATTGAGGCGGCTGCCCTCGATGGTGACTTCGAGCGAGTGACCGAGGAGGTGCAGCGGTTGGTCGAGGCGCTCCGGGAGGCTGAAGGAGCCTGCTCGGAAGCGGGTAGCGACAAAATTCCCTCGAAATAAGGAACGACAAGGAGATGCCGCGATGAGTATTCTGATCGTCGATGATTTTGAAGAGCAGCGCGACATGTTGGCGGCCACGCTACAGGCCGCGGGGTATCGATCGTTGTTGTTTGCAGAGTCGGCTGCCGAGGCGTTGCAGTATTTGGGCATCGGTGCCGATGGCCGTTCCTCCGAGCGAGTCGACGTCGTGCTGATGGATCTCTTGATGCCCGATATGGATGGGTTGGAGGCCTGCCGGCGCATCAGGTCGGAAGAGCGCTTGGAACATCTGCCGGTCATCGTGGTGACGGCAAAAACTGACGGGTCTGATCTGACGGCAGCCTATACGGCCGGTGCGACGGATTACATCAGAAAACCGGTGATTCCCGCAGAGTTGGTGGCGCGTGTCTCGATGGCGATGACCTTGAAGGAGGAATACGACAACCGGGATGAACGCGAGCGCGAACTCGATGCCAAGACGAAGGAGTTGGGCCGGACGGTGCAAGAACTGAAAACGCTTCGAGGGACCCTCTGCCTTTGCGCGAAGTGCAAACGAGTCCGGACGAGCGGCGGGCTCTGGCTCCGACTTGAGGACTATTTGGAAGAAAAACTCAACGCCAAGATTACGTCGGGAGTCTGCACTCGCTGCGGAGGATAACGCGTTGATCTGGTCGATCTGGTTCGACCAGACCAATCATCGGTATTAGGCCTGGGGCTGGCCAGCCGACTCCGTCTGTTTTCCTTCGAGCTCAGTCCAGCGTGCATAGAGCCGTTCTGCAGCTGTCTTTGCGGCGTCCAGCGCGGTGGATCGTTCTTGCAGCGCCGCGGCATTGGAGGCGATGGCGGGATCTTCCACGGCGGCCTGACAGGTGGCAATGGTCTCTTCGGCCTGGAGAATCCTCTGCTCCATCTTCGCCCATTCCTTTTGTTCCCGATAGGACAGACCTGTCTTTTTGGCTTTCGGTGTCGCGTCCGACTCGGCGCGGGAGGCTTTGGATGGCCGTGACGTTGCCGCACGACTCTGTTCTTCCCTCATGCGCTCTTGCGCAGATTCCCATTGTGCATAGTCGGCGAACCATTCGGTCTGGCCTGTGCCGTCCAGTGCGAGCAGCATGGTGGAGACACGGTCTAAGAGCCATCGGTCGTGGGTTACCAGCATCAAGGCGCCCGGAAATTCAACCAGACTGTCTTCCAATACATCCAGCGTCGGAATATCCAAGTCGTTCGTCGGTTCGTCGAGGATCAAGAGGTCGGCCGGCTGGAGCATCAGCCTGGCGATGAGCAGCCGCGCCTGTTCGCCTCCGGAGAGGCGGGAGACCGGGAGATCCAACTGTTCCGCCCGGAAGAGAAATCGTTTGGCCCAGGAGACGAGATGCACCTCGCGGTCTTGATACACCACCGAGTCGCCATGCGGGGCGAGGGCTCGCCGGAGCGAGGAGGATTGATCCAGCGATTCACGGTGTTGTTCAAACGTGACGACGCGCAGCTTGTCCGCGCGGGTGACGGTGCCTGCATCCGGCTGCATGGTACCCGCCACCAGTTTCAGCAGCGTGCTCTTTCCGCTTCCGTTCGGTCCCAGCAACCCGATCCGCTGGCCCGGTCCGAGCAGCAGGTCGAGATTCGTGACGATCGGCTTCCCACCGAGCGATTTGCAGAGTTGTGTGGCTTCAACCAACTGTTTCGATCTGCGTCCCGAAGAGGTGAAGTTGATGCCGGCCGTGCCTTGGTCTTTTCTGGCGTCGGCGCTGTTCAGTTCCTCGATCAAACGCCCGGCTGAGTCGATGCGGGATTTGGCTTTCGTCGTGCGGGCTTTGGGACCGCGGCGGAGCCACTCCACTTCGCGCCGGACTCGATTGGCCAACGACGCTTCATAGTTGGCTTGTGCGTGGAGTGCGGCATCCCGCTGCTCCAGGAAGTCGCTGTAGTTGCCTTTGGCCTCGAACGCCCCGTTGGGGTAGCTGCGATTGATCTCGATCATCCGCGACGTCACGGCTTCCAGGAAACGCCGATCGTGGCTGACCACGAGAAAGGCGCGGGCTTCGGCCCGTAACAAGCGTTCCAGCCAGAGGATCCCTTCGACATCGAGATGGTTGGTCGGTTCGTCCATCAGGAGCACATCGGGCTCCAGCATGAGCGAGCGGACGATGGCGAGGCGTTTCTTCCATCCTCCTGAGAGTGAGGCGGTGGCCTGGTCGGCTGAGGGAAACTCTCCCAGACTGAGGGCCGCGGACGTGCGGCCGCTATGTTCATGGGGGTCCAGCCCTTCGTCGATCAGAACCTGTGCGAGCACTTCTTCGATCGTATGGGCTCCGTCAAATAACGGTTCTTGCGGCACATAGCCGATGCGGAGTTGCCTGCGCATCGATCTGGTGCCCTCATCCGGTTCTTCGAGTCCTGCCATGATCTTGAGCAAGGTCGATTTGCCTGAGCCGTTGGGCCCGACCAACCCGACATGATCGCCTTCGGCTAGCCCGACCGAGAGATCGGAGAACAGCGGTTTCACGCCGTAAGTTTTGCTGATGGACTGGCAGCTCAAGAGAATTATTGGTGGCATAGCTCTAGTGTCCGATATGGATAAATCAACTGATCGGCTGAATGGACGATCGGGCAGGACTATTCAGGCCAGGCTGGATCGCGAAGATAACAGTGTACGGGGTAAACGGTAGAACTACAAGGGGGGCTAGGAGAGGGCGGGTGAGATGATATCCTGTGGCGGTGCGGGCGCAGATCTAAAATGTCTTCGACGGCTGTCCTCGACCGCATATTGCGGTGCTCCTGTTGACGGCCGATAGGGAGAGGGATAAAGTATTGCCATGCAGCGACAATCCCCTCACGTCCGTTCGGTCCTGGTCTGCTCACTCGTCGTGCTCTTTTTCGCGCTGAGTTTCAATGCCTATGCCTGCCTCCTGCCGGTGAATGGCGCCCCGGCTGCCACAATGGGCAACGGCTGTTCGACTCCGGACGAACAGCCGGTCTATCAGTTCTGCGACGCGTTTAAAACGCTTGGTGTGCAATCTGTCGACAAGTCCCATTTCAGCAGTGACTGTCAGCCGATCTGTTCCGAAGATACCGC
Source organism: Nitrospirota bacterium (assembly GCA_030684575.1). Taxonomy (NCBI): domain Bacteria; kingdom Pseudomonadati; phylum Nitrospirota; species Nitrospirota bacterium. Next base: position 509,582 of record JAUXVD010000008.1, read on the forward strand.
CTCATTAGCGCTGCTCGTCACCCATCGCCTACAGAGCAGCCGCTTGTTCGACCATCCCATAGCCGGGCTGTCCCGGGATCTCCTGCTCGAGATTTCCGTACTTCGCATCTGATCCTTTCCGTTCATCCCTCGTCATCGTTCCTCTGTCATTACGCGCGCCGCTCGACGCTATGCGTCAGCCCAACGGCTCTGTTCCCGTGGTTTCCTACGACCGGAGCGCTGGCAGGCATTGAGCATGCGGGAATTCTGGGAGGCTATTGATATGAGCCGGAATAGACGACGTCATTGTATGGCGGTCGCGTTGGGGCTGTTCATGTGCTTCAGCGGCGGGCTGTCGGGGGCAGAGGAATCCGATTCCGGACTGCGCAACCGGCTGCTGTTGCCGGAATTGATCCGGGAGGCCCTGGCGAGGAATCCCGAGCTGGTGGCGGCACGGAAGCAATGGGAAGCCGCGACACATCGGATTGCGCAGGTGCAGTCATTGGATGACCCGACCCTGTCGGTACAATTATGGAATGTTCCACAGAGCGTGAACGTCACGCAGACGCAGAACAGTATTTTCGGTCTTTCGCAGAATCTCCCGTTTCCCGGCAAGCTGGCGCTCAAGGGCGATGTGGCGAGCCGTGCGGCCGATATGAGCGAGCAGGCAGTGCGTGCCAAGGAACGGGAGCTGACCGCCCGCCTCAAACAGATCTATTACGATTTGTTTCTCGTGCAGAAAGCGGTCCAACTCCATCGTGAACAGGTCGAGTTGCTCAGGCAGTTCGTGGATATTGCGAACGCAAAGTTTCGAGCGGGCAAGGGAAGCCAGGCCGATGTCTTTAAGGCCCAAGTTGAACTGTCCCTGCTTCACCAGCAGCTCCCGGTCCTCGACCAGCGTCGCGAGACTGCCGAAGCGATGCTGAACACCCTTCTGGATCGAGACCCAGCCTCACCGTTGGGCCTCCCTCAAGAGCCCTCTCAGGGGCCGTTGGGCAAGACGGTCGAGGATCTGCAGCGTCTCGCGCTGAACGACAGACCGGAGCTGAAAGCCGCCGAACTGGCGGTGCAGCGAAACGAGCAGTCCCACGCGCTGGCCCAACGTCAGTACTATCCGGACTTCAATATCGCGGTTCAGCGGTTCCAGAACTTTCAGGCCAATGACGGATTCGGCGCCTACATGGCGATGAGCATCCCGTTCGCGTTCTGGACCAAGCCGAAGTACGACGCGGGCGTGCAGGAAGCCGCGGCTGCGGTCTCGTCCGCGCGGGCGCAGCACCATACCCTGGAGAACCTGACTCGTTTTCAGATCAACGATCTCCTGGCCAAGCTCAGGGCTGCCGATCAGGTCGCTACGTTGTATCGCACCACGATTTTGCCGCAGGCAGGGCAGAGTCTGGAGGCGGCGCAGACGGGATATCGTACGGGGAAGGCAGGATTTCAGGACCTGATTGAAGCGCAGCGGGCCCGGCGCACCTATCAGCTTGAATATTTCAAGGCCCTCGTGGACCAGCAACATCGACTGGCTGAGCTTGAGCAGGTCGTGGGGGGCGATCTCGACAGCAGAGTTCATGCAGACCAGCAGGAGGAACGCTCATGAACCGACACCCATTCAAAAGCAGTTTTGTGGTTGGGATGGCGGCGATCGGTGTGATCGCTGGAATCGCCGTTGGTTTCTTCATCGCCCACAAGATGATGGGCGATAGGGGAGGCATGACCATGGGAACAGGGGGCATCTCGGCGCCTCCTGGGCGGGCAGGTGAGATGGGCGAGATGAAGCGTCCGTCCGTGAACGAAAGAGACATACAGGGCATCGATGAGAGCGGGCGAGGCATGGAAGGCATGTCGGGTATGCCCATCGCTCCGTCCGGGGCTGTGGCGATTCCGGCAGTCATGAGGCAGCTGATCGGAGTGCGGAGCGCCCCGGTGGCCTTCGCAACGTTGGAACAGGACATTCGCGCGGTCGGGACTGTCGGCTATGACGAACGGGGGCTTTCGCAGGTCTCAGTGAAAGTCTCCGGCTGGGTCCGCGACGTCTTCGTCAATTCGATCGGTCAACCGGTACACAAAGGCGCCCCCCTCTTTACTCTCTACTCGCCGGACCTCCTGGCCACGCAGGACGAGTATCTCCTCGCCGTGAGGGCGCAGGACCAACTGGCCGCCAGCCCGCTTGCGGACGTCAAAACAAACGCAGCCTCCCTCGTGGCGAGTTCGCGAGCACGTCTGCAACTGTGGGATGTGACCGATCGGCAAATGGGAGCGCTGGCACGTCGAGGTACTGCGGAGCCGTTGCTCACGGTCTATGCCCCGTCCTCCGGGATTGTCCTGAAGCGGGAAGCCTTGCCCGGGAAATATGTGGAGCCGGGCACGACGCTCTATGAAGTGGCGGACCTCTCCACGGTGTGGGTCTCTGTCGATGTCTATGAATACGAGATGGCCGCAGTGAAGATCAATCAGCCTGCCTCGGTCACGTTTGCGGCCTATCCAGGGGAAAGGTTTCAGGGCACGGTGGCCTACATCTACCCGACGCTGAATAGCGAGGCGCGCACGGTGCGGGTGCGTCTGGAGTTGGCCAATCCCGGGCTGAAACTGAAACCCGGCATGTACGGCAATGTGACCGTGCAGACCGAAGTGGTAAGGACATTGGCCGTGCCCAAGGAAGCGGTGCTGGAGACGGGGCTCCGCCAACTGGTCTTCTTGGATCGGGGCCAAGGCCGGTATGAGCCGGCTGCGGTCAAGCTGGGTCGTCGAAGTCAGGACTCGGTCGAAGTGCTGAAAGGACTCAAAGAAGGGGATCGGATCGTGACCTCAGCCAACTTTTTGTTGGACGCGGAAAGCAAGTTGGCATCGGCCTCGAGCATGCAGGCCATGATGGGCCGGATCGGTATGGGCGATTGGCAGATGCGCGGGGCCCATGAGGGCAAGATGGAAGGGATGGATGGCATGCAGGGGATGGGAGGCATGCCGGGCATGGAAATGGGGAGCAACAACGCCATGACAGGGGGTGAGGCCCGTCAGGTAAACGGGCTCATGCTCTCTCTCACGACGGTGACGGAACGACCCAAAGCCGGTGACGTGTTCCTGAGACTCAAGGTGGCGGATCCGGTCGGCAAACCGGTGACGGATGCACAAGTCGTGTTCGTCTATACCATGCCCATGCCGGGGATGACCGATTCCAGGACGACGGCTCGCCACACGAAGGACGGGCTCTACGAAGGGAAGGTGTTGTTCGGCATGGGGGGCGTCTGGATCGTGACTGTCAATCTGTCTATACCGGGACGACCGCCTATTGCCGAGCAGTTTCAGTTCTCGGTCGCCGCGGGAGGCCTGTAATCCATCATGATCGCGCGACTCATTGAAGGAAGCGCCCGGAATCCCGTCCTGGTCCTCCTGTGTGTCTTGATGCTGACAGCCTGGGGAGGCTGGGCGGTCTTCCAGGTTCCACTGGATGCAATTCCGGATCTGTCCGATGTCCAGGTGATCATCTACACCGAATGGCAGGGCAGGAGCCCGACGCTCATTGAAGACCAGATTACCTATCCGGTCGTGACCTCTCTGCTCGCCGGGCCGAGAGTCAAACGAGTGCGTGGGGTCTCGGAATACGGAGTGTCCTATGTCTATGTCATCTTCGAAGACCGGACAGACTTGTACTGGGCGCGGAGTCGCGTGCTGGAATATCTTCAGAAGCTGACCGGCAAGCTGCCGCCCGGCGTCACGCCGACGTTGGGGCCCGACGCGACGGGTGTCGGCTGGGTCTACCAGTATGCCTTGGTGGACGAGTCCGGCAGGCACGACCTCGCTCAACTCCGCAGTCTGCAGGATTGGTCTCTGCGCTACCAATTGGAAAGTGTGCCTGGTGTGGCAGAGGTGGCGGCCATCGGCGGGTTCGTCAAGCAATATCAAATCGAAGTGGACCCGAATACGTTGGCGGCCTACCGATTGCCGATCAAGACGATCATTGAGGCAGTCAGGAACAGCAATGCGGAGGTGAGCGGCCGCGTCTTGGAAATGGCCGGGACGGAATATGTGATTCGGGGCCGAGGCTACCTGCGCTCGGTTGAGGATATTGAGCTGATCCCGGTCGGGACGGATGGCCGCGGCACGGCCATCCTGATTCGGGACATTGCCCATGTCCAAGTCGGGCCGGATCAGCGTCGGGGGATCGCCGAATTGGACGGCAAGGGCCAGACGGTGGGCGGCATCGTCATCATGCGAGCCGGCGAGAACGCCCTCACCGTGATCGAGCGGGTCAAAGCGCGGATACAAGAGATCACACCGGCGTTGCCCCAAGGCGTACGCATCGTACCGACTTACGATCGGTCTGATCTCATTCACCGGGCCATGGCGGTGCTCCGTGAAAAACTGGTGGAAGAAAGCATAATTGTCAGTCTGGTCGCGGTGGTCTTTCTGTTTCATCTCCGCAGTGCATTGGTGGCCATCATTATTTTGCCCGTGGCCGTGCTGCTGGCCTTTATTCCGATGGCCTACATGAAGATTACGTCCAACATCATGTCGCTCGGAGGCATTGCCATTGCCATCGGCGCGATGGTCGATGCCACCATTGTGATGGTGGAGAACGCGCATAAACGGCTAGAGCAAAATCCGCTGGCCAATCGGACCGATACCATTATTATCGCGGCCAAAGAAGTCGGCCGTCCCTTGTTTTTCTCGCTGTTGGTGATTGCCGTGTCATTTTTGCCGATTTTTGCCTTGGAAGCTCAGGAGGGCCGACTGTTTACGCCCTTGGCCTACACCAAGACATTCGCGATGCTTTCAGCCACTGCGCTTTCGGTGACATTGGTTCCGGTGCTGATGGTGATCCTTATCCGTGGCCGGATCCGGGAGGAAGCCAGGAATCCGTTGAGCCGGCTCCTGATCGCCCTCTATCGACCCATCCTTTCCGGCGCGTTACGTGTCAGGTGGTTGACGCTGGTATTGGCGATCGCGGCGGTGGTGATCACGGTCCCGATATTCACGAGACTCGGTGCTGAATTCATGCCGCCGCTGAACGAGGGGACCATCCTCTACATGCCGACCACGGTGCCCGGCCTTTCAATTCCCGAAGCGACGAAGGTGCTGCAGGTTCAGGACCAATTGCTCATGACATTCCCGGAAGTGGAACGGGTGTTCGGGAAAATGGGGAAGGCTTCGACTGCGACCGATCCGGCCTTTGTGGGAATGGCAGAGATTACGGTCACCCTCAAACCCGAAGTGCAATGGCGCCCCGGCATGACCTGGGATCGTTTACTGGATGACATGGATGAGAAGCTCCGGATCCCGGGCTTCCCGAATATCTGGTGGATGCCGATTCAAACTCGCACGGAAATGATTACGACCGGCGTCCGGAGTCCGGTCGGCATCAAAGTCCTGGGACCGGATCTGAAAATCATTGAGAGAATCGGATTGGAGATCGAACAGGTCTTGGCAGGCGTGCCAGGCACCAAGAGCGCATTCGCGGAACGGCTCAACGAAGGCTATTACCTGGATGTGATCATCAATCGGCGCGAAGCGGCTCGGTATGGCTTGACGACGGGAGATGTGCAGGCGGTCATCACCTCGGCCATCGGTGGAGAAACCGTCACGACGACGGTCGAGGGGCGGGAGCGATATCCGGTCAATGTCCGCTACAAACGTGAACTGCGCGATGACCCAGACCGGCTCAAACGGGTATTGATTCCCACGGCAAGCGGGGCCCAGATCCCGCTCGGACAAATTGCGGAGATGGTGATCACACAGGGACCGCCTTCGATCACTGATGAAGCGGGAGCGCTGGCCGGTCTGGTGTCGGTCGCGGTCAGTGGGCGAGACCTGCGAAGCTACGTCCGGGACGCTCAGCGAGCGGTTCAGGATCGGGTCACATTGCCTCCCGGATACCGCCTCATCTGGACGGGTCAATACGAACATTTGGTTCGAGCAGAAGCACGCTTAATGCTGGTCGTTCCCGTGACGCTTGCCCTGATTCTGTTGCTCCTCTACCTCAATTTCCGATCCCTCGTGAAATCGCTGATTGTCCTGCTGTCGGTCCCCTTCGCCGCGATCGGAGCCATCTGGTATCTTGACTATTTGGGATACAACCTGAGCGTGGCCGTGTGGGTAGGCCTGATTGCCTTGGCCGGCGTGGCGGCGGAGACGGGGGTCGTGATGCTGGTCTATCTCGATGAAGCCTATGAGCGACGAATGCGTGAAGGGGGCATGACGACGGCCCAGGACCTGCGCGAGGCCATCATGGAAGGCGCGGTCCAGCGGGTGCGGCCCAAGATGATGACCGCGGCGGCGATCATGGGAGGATTGCTTCCGATCATGTGGACGACAGGGACCGGCGCGGATGTGATGAAACGGATTGCAGCCCCCATGGTTGGGGGCATGGTCAGTTCGACCATTCTCACTCTGGTGGTCATTCCGGTCCTCTATGCCTTATGGCGAGGCGTCCAGCTTCGTTCCACGAATTCGAGCCCTGAAACGTAGAGATTTTTGGTAGTAGGATGGACAGCGATTCAGACGAAGCGATGCACATAATCAATGACGGAGGAGCGTGAAATGAGAGGGAAGGAGGTGCTCGCGATCTTGACACTGGTCGGAGCGATGGTAGGCCCAGGATGTCAGTCGACGGCCAAGCGGACGGTGTTAACCGCGCCAGCTCACACGGACGTCGCTGCCGCGCGGCACCATGAAGAGGGAATTCACGCGTATCGACAGCAACAGTGGGAAAGTGCGAAACACCATTTTGAGGCGGCGATCGCTGTGTCCTCCGAGTTCGCCGAAGCCCACTACAATCTAGGGATGACGCTATATCGACTCAACGCAATGCAAGAGGGCGACATCCATTTCATTGCGGCGGCGAATTTGGCGCCAGGTAACAAGGTCATTTGGGATGCGCCTCCTCTACGGGGTGTGACGATTCCGGAGAAGGAAGTTTCAGGAGTGTCGTCGGATGGTCACAGGCACAGCCACTAGGTGAGAGAATGGAACGGTCGATTCATTGAAGCGCTCCAACCCAATTCAGGAAAGCACAGCATGACTTCAGCCCGTATCTCCAGACGATTCCTGTTGAAGCGCGCGGCGGCGTTGGGGCTGCTCGCCGCGGTGGACCGCCTCCTTCCTTCCTATGCCTGGGCTCGCGCGCCGCATAGTGCGGCGCAACTTTCTCCTCTAAGCGGTGACCTCATCGATCTGATCATCGCCGAAGCTCCATTTCACCTCGACGGGCGAACTGGAATGGCCATGACGATCAATGGGACCGTACCGGGTCCCGTGATTCGCCTGAAGGAAGGTCAGCAGGCGACTATGCGAGTCACAAATCGTTTACAAGAAGACACGTCGATCCACTGGCACGGAATACTGCTTCCCCCCGACATGGATGGGGTGCCCGGCGTGAGTTACGCCGGCATCAAGCCGGGCTCGACCTTTACCTATCGGTTCCCGATCACACAGAGCGGCACCTACTGGTTTCATAGCCATTCAGGAGGTCAGGAACTCAGGGGGATGTATGCGCCGCTGATCATCGATCCCCTTGAACCGGAGCCGTTTCGCTACGAGCGTGACTACGTGATCATGCTCTCGGATTGGAGTTTCGAATTGCCCGAAGGCCTGTTCGACAAACTCAAAAAGCAGTCGAACTACTACAACTTCCAAAAGCGTACGGCGGGTGAGTTCTTGACAGATGTGAAGCGCATGGGGCTCTGGACGGCGATACAGAACTACTTGATGTGGGATCAGATGCGGATGGACCCCACCGACTTCGCGGATGTCACGGCGAATACATTTACCTATTTGATGAACGGTCGAACTCCCGCCGGTAACTGGACGGGGCTATTTCGTCCGGGAGAACGGGTGCGCCTGCGGTTCATCGCCGCAGCCTCGATGACTATGTATGACGTGCGCATCCCGGGTTTGAAGATGACGGTGGTGCAAGTCGATGGGCAGAACATCCAACCCGTCGCCGTGGACGAGTTCCGCATCGGAGTGGCGGAAACCTATGACGTGATCGTTGAACCGACGGAGGATCGCGCCTACACCATCTTCGCTGAGACGATGGATCGCAGCGGTTACGCACGGGGCACGCTTGCCGTGCGAGCAGGCATGACAGGGGAAATTCCTGATCGTCGTCCCAGACCGCTCCGTACGATGGAGGACATGGGTATGAGCATGGAAGGCATGACCAGTTCCCATGGCGGAATGAAAATACCCGGCATGGACCCGTCCGGCAGCATGCCCATGATGAGCCCCTCTGGCGATGCTTCAGCCGGGAAGCACCTGCACCACAATCCTGGAACTCCGCCTATGCAGGGCATGCATGAAATCCAGGATACGAGTGCAGGCGATCATCGCCACGTGACTCCGCCCGCTATCGAACCAGTCAAGCATGGCCCCGACGATCATGGCCCCGGCAATCAAACGGTAGCCGAGTATTCGCAGAGCCGGATGGGGGAACCGGGGAGAGGGCTCGGAGGCAGCGACCGGAGGGTGCTGCTCTATACCGATTTGAAAAGTCTTGCCCCCTACCCCGACCAACGTGAGCCGGAGCGTGAAATAGAACTCCACCTCACGGGCCACATGGAGCGTTATATGTGGTCCTTCGATGGCAAGAAGTATTCGGAATCCCGGGAGCCGATTCACTTCCGATACGGCGAGCGGCTGCGGTTGACCTTTCTGAACGACACGATGATGGAACATCCGCTGCATCTACATGGGATGTGGATGCACTTGGAAAACGGCGCAGGCGAGTACCTGCCGCGCAAGCATACCGTGATCGTGAAACCGGCGGAGCGGCTGTCCGTCGTGGTCAGTGCGGATGCGCCGGGCCGTTGGGCGTTTCATTGTCACCTCCTGTTTCACATGGAGGCGGGGATGTTCCGCGTCGTCGAGGTATCAGCATGACCGGACCTGCTCTTCCCGTCCGATTGTCTGCGGGCTTCCTCGCGACTGTTCTGATCGGCATATTCGGCCAGGCCGTCGTAGTAAGGGGCGTCGAGGCGCAATCTTTGTCCGGTCCCTCCCTTAACATTACTCGGCCGGAAAGGACCGATGCCGCCGCGTCACGGGCTGCATACGGATTCACTATGACGAGTGAATCGCCGGGGAGCCATGGCTCTCACGAGCCGGATGGGACGCGACCGAATGTCTTGCCGCAAGGGGACTGGCCTCCTCCCGTCAACGATCAGGAGCATCGTCTCTTCACGCTCGTCGATGTCCTCGAATACCGGCCAAGCACAGCGGGAGGGAAAAGCACAAGTGACTCCCGGTGGGACGTTGAAGGCTGGTACGGCGGGGATTACAACCGACTCTGGTTCAAAAGCGAAGGGCAGCGCAATACGGCCTTCAAGGCAGATTACGATGTGGACCTGCAGCTCCTGTATGGGCGGTTCATCCAGAAGTATTACGATTTTCAGATCGGTCCGCGCGTCGAGACTCAGACGTTTCGTGGCCGCAACGTGACCCGTGGGCTCGGCGTAATCGGAGTCCAGGGCCTCGTGCCGTACAGCTATGAATTCGAATCGGCTCTATTCATCGATCAAAACGGGGCGGTGTCCGCACGTCTTTCGTTTACCAAGGATATGTTGCTGACGCAACGATTGATCCTCCAGACCCGCTTCGAGACCAACGCTGCCATACAACGAGTTGAGGCGTTCACGACCGGATCGGGTCTCAATAATCTGGAATTTGGGTTTCGCCTTCGCTATGAAGTCCGGCGTGAGTTTGCGCCTTATGTGGGGGTCTCTCTGGACAGGAGTTTTGGTGAAACCGCCACGTTTGTGCGCCGGCAGGGTGGAGACTCAAGCCAGGCCCGGTTTGTCGTGGGAGTGCGGGCGTGGTTTTGAGCCTACAGGGCAGATGGCGCAATGAACATTTTAATGGGAAGGCAGGACATCCGAAGTCTGTGCTCCGGTCCTGTTGGCCTGGCCGATGGAATGAGAGCCGGTCATCACTCGGATCGTCATTCCTATCCAGACCATGGTTGCAATTGCTGGATTACGGGTTCGGGATTTCCTGATTCGAGAGCGAGCAGGGTAGTGCCCTGCTCGCCCTCGTGGGGGAGATAGTACGAATCTACTTGGCTGCGACGATTTCGAGGAGTTCGACTTCGAACACCAGCGTCGAGCCTGGCTTGATCGTGGGGGGCGCGCCTTTGTCGCCGTAGGCGAGGGCCGACGGGCAGGTCAGCTTGCTCTTGCCGCCGACTTTCATCATTTGTACGCCTTCCGTCCAGCATTTGATGACTTGGTTCAGTCCGAACGTGGCCGGTTCGCCCCGCTTGACGGAACTATCGAAGACCGTCCCGTCGGTCAGCGTGCCATGGTAGTGCACCTTGACCGTATCCGTGGCTTTCGGGCTCGCGCCTTTGCCTTCCTTGATGGTCATGAGGATTGCACCGGATTCGGTTTTCTTGGCGCCATGCTCTGCGGCGGCTTTCGTGAGGAACGTGGCTCCCGCTTTCTTTTCCGCCTCTGCGACGACCGATGCGCGGGCCTGTTGCAATTGTTGAATCTTGGGTCCGAAGGTCTGAAGTTCTACTTTGGGCGTCTTTTTGAAGACCCCATCGGAGATGCCGGACTTCACGAGATCAAGCTCCGATTCGGTCAGGCTGAAGGCGCTAAGCGATTGGCTGATGGCCAATCCCAGGGCATAGAGGGTTTTTTGTTCATCATTCGTGGGTTCCGGAGTTGCCGCGAATGCCGCACCGGTTCCAAGGCTGAGTAGGGCGACCAAACAGGAGACGACGAAGCGCATGAGCGATCCTTTCTTTGTATGTGACGGCGATGGACCTGATATCGCAAGTCCCGAAGCGTTGTAGAGTATGCGATGTGAGAGCCGGGCTCAAGACAATTATGCCTAACAGGGTGCTGAAACAATTCTCCAGCTTCGTTCTCAGCTCATTGAAATCCTCACGGGTACGCCTCCGGTTTCGACTCGCCTGCGGCCTTGCTGGGCGAACTGTTTGAGCACCCTGTGCGCTACATTCAAGAAAACGAATCGGTCGTAGTGCCTCCTCGCTACCAGCGGTGGCCACGGTGATGTCCATAATAGCGGGGGCCGAAGATGTAGGGAGGATAGTAGTAGGGTTGTCCGTAGATCCAGGGGCGTCCTAGATAGAGGCCGAGTCCCACAGGCGGATAGGTATAGAGGGGAGGAGCCACTTGCACGATGGTGGGTGCTTGGGCCAGTGGCTGTTGTGCTGCTGCTCCGGCGGAGGCTTGGCGATCCATTTGTGACTTGAGTTGATTGACGGTATCTTGCTGGGCTTGCACGCGTGCTTGAAGCGCGGCGATCTGGTCGCGCTGCGACTCGACGAAGGCCGCCAAACAACGGGTATGGGCGTCGCCGGTATAGTTCGAACATTCCCACGGTGACTGCGACTCGCCCGCCTGGGCTGGCAGCGAAGCCAGCAACATGCCGATCCCCAGTACGCCGCCGAGAAGCCCTGGCCAAGGTCTGGTTGTTGTTCTCGCGGAATGTTGACGGATTGCATAATCGTTCATGGCGCCCTCCTGGTAGCAACTCGTTTTAGCCTAACATGCGTTTGCCTGCTGTGCCACTCCTCCGTTGCACCCTTGTCGACGCCTCGCTAGAATCCGCTTACAAGGATGCCCAAGCCGTTCCTATGATTCTTGGATTCGTCATTCTCTATCTGTTGCTGTCGGTCGGGATTGGGCTGGTTGCCGCCAGGCGGGTCCATACCACGAAAGATTTTGCGGTCGCTGGACGGAGTCTTCCGCTGCCGATTGTGACGGCGACGGTCTTCGCGACGTGGTTCGGCGCAGAAGCGGTGCTCGGGATTTCTGCCACGTTCGTGAAAGAGGGGTTGCGTGGCGTCGTCGCCGATCCATTCGGGTCGAGCATGTGCCTGATTCTCGCCGGACTCTTCTTCGCCCCTCGTCTCTATCGACTCAATCTGCTGACCGTCGGCGATTACTATCGAGTTCGCTATGACCGCAGCATTGAAGTCCTCTGCACCCTCTGCGTCGTCGCGTCGTACCTGGGCTGGGTCGCAGCCCAATTCAAGGTGTTGGGGTTGGTGTTTAATGTGGTCACCGATGGCGGGGTCAGCCAGTCGGCCGGCATGGTGATCGGCGCCGCGATCGTGTTGATCTACACGACATTCGGTGGGATGTTTTCCGTGGCGATCCTGGACTTTGTGCAAATCTCCGTGATCATGGGAGGGCTGCTCTATATCGCGTCTATCGTGAGCGGCTTGGCGGGGGGAGTGGGCACGGTCATCGACCATGCAGCGGCTGCCGGCAAGTTAGATCTTTTCCCTCCCGCCACGTTCTCGGCTTGGATTCCGTTCATCGGGGCCTGGATGACGATGATGTTGGGGTCGATCCCGCAACAAGATGTCTTCCAGCGCATTACCTCCGCGAAGGACGAACGGACGGCCGTGAGGGGGGCGCTGTTGGGCGGCATGCTCTACTTTCTCTTCTGTTTTGTTCCGATGTTTTTGGCCTATGCGGCGACATTGGTGGACCCGGTGAAGTTCGGTCTGCTGTTGGAACAGGATTCGCAATTGGTCTTGCCGACGCTGATCGTGCAGCACACACCGATGGTGGCTCAGGTTCTGTTCTTCGGCGCCGTCCTTTCCGCGGTCATGAGTTGTTCGAGCGCCACGTTGCTGGCGCCGTCGGTGGCCTTGAGCGAGAACGTCATCAAGCCGATGTTGTCGCCATTGAACGATTCAGCATTTCTTCGTCTGATGCGCGTGGTGTTGGTGGGGTTTGCCGTGACGGTCTTGGCGATCGCCCTCTGGTCGGACGCCAGTATCTACAAGATGGTGGTGAATACCTATAAGGTGACGCTGGTGGCGGCGTTCATTCCTCTGTTCGCGGGGCTCTATTGGAAACGAGCCACGACTCAGGGTGCGCGTTGGGCCATTGTGGCTGGCCTCACGAGCTGGCTGGCACTCGAAGGCTTCAGTTCGCCGACTGCCATATGGCCGCCGCAACTTGTCGGTTTTCTGGCCGCGGGGGCCGGCATGATCGCAGGATCGCTGTGGCCGTCGCAGTCCTCTGGCGCAAGGTAAGCAAGTTGGGCCTCTGTTACTGGGCCAATGTGATGCGGACGAGACGACGGACATCTTCAACGGTGAAGGGTTTTTGGATGACGTGCCGTGCGCCGAAGAGTTGGGCGATGTCCAGAAGACTTCGGGCATCTGTCGCACCGCTCATGGCAATGACATGCGCCTCCATGAACTCACGCGTCAGCGCGAGTGTGACCTCTATTCCATCCCGTTTCGGCATCAGGATGTCGGTAATCATCAGATCGGTCGGGTCTTGGCGATACAACTTGAGGCCGATCTGCCCATTGGCCGCTTCGCGGACCTCATGGCCGTCTTCCTCCAGAATGCGGCACAAGAATGTTCGAATGGTTGCGTCATCGTCAACAATCAGGATTGTAGCCATGTGCCTCCCGGCCAGAGTTGGATGATGTCGTTGAGACATTTCGTGGGACTGTTCCCTTGAAGAAGCCCGTTTCGCAGGCTGTTTAGGCTGCCTGCATGACGAACGACTCAGCTCCCAGATGGACATCTTCGCCTTGGTAATCTTGTTCGTCGTGCGAGTGTATGGACGTAGGCTTCCGTCGCGACAGGTGATACTGCTGAACGGGGGATTCCTGGATCTGCCCGCAATTCATGCAGCGATACCCGTCCATCCACATGCGTCCGGTCGCTCCTTCGAACACCAAGAGCTGATCCTTTGCCATGAGACTGTAACAGCGTGAGCAATGCATGGTGCCCTCCTCGGTTGTCGTCCAGGAACTCGTACCCGCTGTGAAAAGGATAGCGGAATCCCCGGAGGGCGGTAGACCCGGAGGAAGTAACTCGGAAGGGGGGGGAAGCACGGTTAAAATATTCAGCCCAGCAATCTGGGGGCTGAAGGGGGAATATGTCGAGGTTTGTCTGCCGGCCTTTTCATCGGCTACGGCGCATTGTGATCCTGCCTGACGCAGAGATGATGGTGAGTCTTGGCAATGCTCCGATTTCCCATTATGATAGCGCGGATTTTTCGGTGAAACGGTTCCCTTTATTTAACGTCCCAAGGAGGTGTCTTCGATGAAACAGGTGATCTTGTCTGCCACGGCTCTACTGGTCGCCCTTGGTTTTGGCGCATCGACCTTTGCGCAGGAGACCGCTCCTGTGCCAGCTCCGACTGCGCCAGCAGCGTCCACTGCTCCGGCGTCCGGGGAGATGAAGGCGGAAGGCAGCCCGAAGACGGATCGTGCGGCGAAGAAGGCCGAACGTAAAGCCGCGAAGGAACGGCACAAAGCAGAACGCAAAGCGGAGAGAGCAAAGCGCAAGGCCGAGAAGAAAGCCGCCAAGGAAGCGCCTAGCGCAGGCGGCGACATGAGCAAGCCCTAAAGGACTTGTCGTATTAGCCTACAGAGGGGGGAGACGGAGGCGAGCGTTTCCGTCTCCCTGATCCGTAGCGCTCTCGTGTTCAGCCCCACTCCGTCACAGCCTCCGTCGTGCCTCTGCAACATTTATGTCTGCCCCTCTTTGCCAGGTACCCGTGGGGTGGACTATCCAATGTTGACGAGATCGGTCTTGCCTCGTGACAGGGGCGTTTCGCATCCTCGTGAACGATCGCGTATGCTGTCCGGAAAGGAGTGCGTCTCATGGCGATTGTTCATCCATGGATGAAGCGGGGAGCGGGGGCATTGCTGCTGTTGGTCGCAAGCGGCCTGGCCGGACTCGCGATCTATGGTGCGATCCTCTCAATGAGTCTTGCCCTGCCGAAGAGCGACGAGCATCCGCCGCTGCGTCTGTACAGCGGCCCCTTTCTGTTGCAACCAGATCTCTCGCTGGCGCATAGCCATCTGTTTGAACGGCTGCAACGGTTGGGGTATCGGCGAGTGAGCGTGCCGGTGCAGTCTTCCGGCGACTATCAGCTGACCGATGAGGCGCTGACGGTCTACCTCCATCCGCAGCCGGAGGGCCATGTCGGCGCGACGAAGGTGATGTTGCTGTTAGAGCAAGGGCGCGTGACGGATGTCCGGTCTCCCGTCGATGGCGCTCCGCTCTTTCCCATCTTTCTGGAGCCTGAACTGTTGAGCGGCGTGCGAGGTGCCTCACGTCAGGTGCGCGAATGGATTCCGTTGGCGCAGATTCCTCCTCACGTGATCGCCACGGTTCTGACCATCGAAGATGGCCGGTTCTATTCTCACTTCGGCATCGATCCGGTAGCCGTGGGACGGGCGCTTTGGACCAATGTCACCAAGGGTGGTGTGGTGCAGGGCGGCAGCACGATCACGCAGCAACTGGCGAAAAATTTGTTCTACTCGCCGCAACGAACGATGGGACGGAAATTCAAAGAAGCCTTGGCCGCCCTGATTCTCGAAGCGAAGTATACGAAACAGGAGATTCTCGAAAGTTACCTGAATGAAATCTATCTCGGGCAGGCGGGATTCCTGTCGATCTACGGGGTGGGCGAGGCCGCGTATCGCTATTTCGGGAAGACGCTGGGGGAATTAACGGTCGAAGAGATTGCGATGATCGCCGCCTTGATCAAGGGGCCCAATAGTTATGCGCCGACGAAACATCCTGAGCTCGCGAAGCAGCGGCGCGATGTTGTGTTGCGGCGGCTGCGGGATACGGGTGTGCTGACGGAAGCCACCTGGACGCGCGCCGTCAATGAACCGGTGCGTGTGACTCCATCAGAAGACCTGTTGACCGATGCGCCGTATTTCGTCGACGCGGTGCTGCGGGAAGTGGAAGAGGCCGGTGTCGTGCCGTTGCCGGAGGGTTTGCGGATCGACAGCACCCTCGATCCCATGGTTCAACAGGCAGCCAGTGAATCGTTGGAGAAGAGCCTCGCGAAGTTAGAGGCGGCGCATCCCCATCTCACGAGTGGGCTGGAGCCGGTGCAAGGGGCGGTGGTGGTGCTCGATCCGAAGAACGGGTCTGTCCTGGCGCTGGTTGGAGGGCGGGATTACAGGCGGAGTCAATTCAATCGTGCGGTGCAGTCACGGCGGCAACCGGGATCGCTCTTCAAGCCCTTTGTCTATCTGGCGGCGCTGGAGGCCGCTCGTGAAGGCGAGGCAGGCCGTCTGACGGCGGCGAGTTTGTTGGCGGACGAGCCGGTGACGTTTGACTCGGAGACTGGTCCCTGGTCTCCGCAGAACTACGACAAACAATTTCATGGCCATGTCACCATGCGGCATGCGCTGGAACAGTCGTTGAATGTGCCGGCCGTGCGTGTGGCCAAGACCGTGGGGACGAAGCCGATCGTGCAACTCTTGCATCGCATGGGCGTAAAGAGCGCCATTGGCGAGGATCTTTCGTCGGTTGCGTTGGGCAGTTCGTCGGTGTCGTTGCTGGAAATTGCGGCGGCCTATGGGGCGGTGGCCAACGGAGGGATCGCGGTGAAACCGACGGCGGTTCGTACGACGAGGGATCGGCAGGGCGATATGCTGTGGAATGCCGTGCCGAATCGGCAACAGGCGACCACTCCTCAAGGGGCCTATGTGTTGACGTCTCTCCTCGAAGGCGTGATGCAGCGGGGCACGGCGAGTAAGGCTCGGGTGATCGGATTGCAGGGTGCGGTGGCTGGAAAAACCGGCACCACGGACGGCTATCGCGACGCCTGGTTCGTGGGCTACACGTCCGACGTGGTGATCGGAGTCTGGGTGGGATTCGACGATGAACGGCCGCTGCGTCTCACGGGATCGCAGGCGGCGTTGCCGATCTGGATGGAGCTTGCACAGCGGGTGATCCCGCCGAATGTTCCCGCCTTCGTGATGCCCGCCGGTGTCGTGGCCCGCACCATAGATCCGAAGACCGGGCAGTTGGCCACGTCTCAGTGCCCGGAGCAGGTGCCGGAGGTGTTCATCGAGGGCACGGAGCCTAGCGTCTATTGTGAAGTGCATGGAGGAGGAATCTGGGAGCGGCTCCGGCATACTTTTGGATTCTCCTAGGCCGCGCTGAGACGAATGGTGTAAGCTTGCGTGAATGATGGCGTGTGAAGGGGGAATCACGGATGAAACATAGTGGCTTTGCCGGAGATGACAACATTACCCTGTTGGCCAAAGGGGTCTTGCTGAAGGGCGAGATCCATGTCGATGGGACGGTGCGGATCGATGGCCGCCTCGACGGCGTGATTCAGACCAAGGGGCAAGTCATTATCGGCGAAGACGGACTCGTGCAGGGCATGATTACGGCCGGCACGGTGATCAGCAGTGGTCGCATCAAAGCCAAGGTGACGGCGATGGAGCGTGTGCAGTTGCTGAAGACGGCGACGCTGATCGGTGAAGTCCATACGCCATTGTTCATCATGGAAGAAGGCGCTAAGATGCAAGGGATCACGGATATGGGAGTGACCTCCTGGCCTGAGGAGCAACCGAAGTTGCCGGGCAGCGTCCGGGATCTCTCCGCGCACCGGGCTAAGCAGGTGGTGGTGCTCGATAAAGATTCCCGAGGCGAAGCGCTCCGATAGGACTTCCGGTTCTCTCCTGTTCATAGCCAACCCATGACGAAGCCGCAGCTCTTCACCACCGTATTTTTCGCATTCTTCTCACTGCTCCTCTATCAGATTGCCCTGATGTTTCAGCCGTTTCTTTTCCCCGTATTGTGGGCGGTGATTCTCGCGCACATGACCTTTCCGCTTCATGTGCGGCTGACCGCTCGCATGAGCGGACGCGATGCCCTGTCAGCCTCGTGCCTGACTCTGGGTATCTTAGCCATGGTGGTCGTGCCGGTATTGCTGATGGCGGTGATGCTGGTGCGAGAAGCGGTCGGCGCAGAGCTGGCGGTGCAGAACTGGATCGAAGCCGGTGGGGTCCAACATGTGCCGGAGCAGCTCTCGAAGTTGCCGGTGATCGGAGGCGCACTCCAGGGTCTGATCGGACGGTATCTTCTGCAGCCGGACGCGTTAGAGGCGTTGGTTCGGTCGAGTGCGCAAGTGGTCTCCAAGTTCTTTATCGATCAATTAAGCGACCTGCTCAAAAACGCCTTTGTCCTACTCACCGATTTTCTCATCATCCTATTTACGCTCTGGTTTCTGTACAAGGATGGTCACCGCTGGCTCCAGTTTCTCTACGAGCTCGTTCCGCTCGGGGAAGCGCAAAAACAGAAAATTTTCGCGCGAATGGATATTACGATTCGCGCCGTCGTGAAGGGTGTACTCCTGACCGCCATCGTTCAAGGCCTGTTGGCCGGTGCCGCCTATGCCGTGCTGGGCGCTCCTTTTGCCGTGGTGCTGACCGCGCTCACGATCCTTCTCGCGCCGATCCCGTTCGGTGGCACGGCCTTCGTATGGGGCCCTGTTGTGCTGTATTTTCTCACGGTCGGATCGATGGGGAAGGCGCTGGTGATGCTGATCTGGGGAATTGGCGTGGTATCGACTGTCG
The DNA here is from genome assembly GCA_030684575.1 of Nitrospirota bacterium. Taxonomy (NCBI): domain Bacteria; kingdom Pseudomonadati; phylum Nitrospirota; species Nitrospirota bacterium. The sequence goes on from JAUXVD010000008.1 coordinate 527,897, forward strand.
ATCAGTTTCTGCGACCCTGGCTCATCGGACAGGGCGTCCAGATGCCAGTGCTGTTTCTCGTCTTTAGCATTCTCGGGGGTCTTGCGCTCTATGGTCTGATCGGGCTGTTCGTGGGGCCGATCCTCATGAGCATTCTGATGACGGTGATTGCCATCTACCGCGAGGATTATCACGCCCCGGTTCCCGTTGTCTCGCCGAATCCCCCCGCGCCGGTATAATGCTAGCCCCTAGCCATTGGCCTCTCGCCACCGCCGTTATTCCAGCGGAATGGTGATCGCAATCCCACCCATGACGTCGTTGAGCTTAAAATCCCGTTTCGTACTGAGCTGATGGCTGTTGTGGCAGTTGATACAGGCCGGTGACACGGCGACGTCCGGATAGATGGCCTGAAAAAACTGCTTACGCCCGCTGGTGACGATTCCCGTCACTGGTTGGTCGGGATTCTTCTTGAGCGACTCCAGCGCGCTCCGCTCCAGGTCGCTCGCCGGCGCATTGCGGCGGTAAATAGGCCAGAGACTGATCAATCGATACCGGATTCCGCTTCCGCTCTCGGCTGCCAGTTTGCCAGCATGTTGGAGGAACTGGGCCGGCAACATGAGCGCGTTCTCCTGCTCCCAATGTTCAGAGGCCGTGGTGACACCTTTCTCTTGAAGTCGATTGACGACCTCCGTCGTGTAGATCGTGCGATCGGCCTTGATGACGGCGTAGAGATACGCCGCCACTTTTTCAGGCGGGATGCCGGGTGGTCCCGGGCGTTCTTTGGCAGAGAAGGCAGAGGGGCCCCACCATCCAGCGATTAAGATGGTGAGGGCTGCGGCATAGAGCGAGACGTGGGCTCGGTGCATGAGGCCTCCTGTGGGGGTGGCGAAAGCGGGATGACCGGGAGGGTGACGATGCAGGAGGTGCCGTTTCCCTCCTGGCTCTCAATCCTGATGTCCCCTCCAAATTTCTTGATGATCCGGCGCGCGACGGTGAGGCCAAGCCCGGACCCGTCGCCTTGTCCCTTGGTCGTAAAGAACGGATCGAAAATTTTCGACAGATGTTGTTTCGGAATGCCGGGGCCTGAATCGACAATTGTGGTCACCACGGATGTACCGGTCGGGACCGTCGTGAGGCGCAGGGAGCCACGGCCCTTCATGGCCTGGATGGCATTCATCAATAAATTTGCGAAGGCCTGTCTGAGTTGGTCGGGGAGGGCGATCACCGTGGTGTCTCCTGCGTAGGTTTTCTCGATCGTGAGTCCTGATAGGTCCATGCTGCCTGTGAGTGTCGCGATGGCCTGATCGAGTTCTCGTTCGAGGTGGACCGGTTGCCGTTGGTCCGATGTTTCGCGGGTGGCGACGCCGGTGAAGTCTCGAATGATCGTCGCCATTCGGCGGCCATGCTGGACGATATCGCGGGCATACGATCTGACACGTTCGAGGTCGGTTTCGTCTTCGATAGCCTCTCCCAGCCCGAGAATGCCGAAGAGGGGATTATTCAATTCATGCCCGATTCCAGCGGTAAGGGTTCCGAGACTGCCAGATTTCTCGGCTTGGATGAGCTGGTCTTGCAGGCGGCTGTCGTCAGTCGTATCCCTGAAGACCAGGCCGATCCGATCCTCCCCCTGGTCCCCCCCCGCCATGCGGAACCATTGATAGTGATACCGTCGTGAACCAATCTGAATGTCCTGCCGGCTACTGGGGTCTGCTGCGCCGATCGCGGGGGCCAATGGGTCACGGGCGCGGTTGACGTCCACGGCCTCTTTCGTTTGGGATGCAATGGCGGCGACATCCTCTCCGCTTCGCACACGTCTGAGTTCTGTTCGCAGGTGCTCGCGCACCGCCGCATCGACGGGGAGGATCTCGAACAACGGAGTCGAGTGAGTCGATTCCAGTATGGACTGAAAAGAATCCCGTCCGACCCGATTGATGTATTGCACCTGTTCGTCTTGATTGACCATGATGATCGGGGTCGGGACGGCATCCAGGATCTGGTCCGTCGAGTGAATCAAGGACTCCACTTGTTGGGTTTTCCTCGCCACTTGGTCGGCCAGGCCTGCAAAGGCCGCTTCCAATTGGCGATGCATACGATTGAATTCGTCGGCGAGATCCTGAATCTCATCGCCGGTTCGAATGTCGATGGGCTCCAACAGCTGACCGCGCCCGATCAATTGTGCGGCGGCCTGTAATCGGCGCACGGGTGTGACGATTCGATTGGCTGCCAGGTAGCCGAGCGATGCCATTAATCCGACTGAGACGAGACTGAAGACGGCCATCCAGGTGAGCAAGTGGCGGATCGGGGCGAAGAGTTCGTCGGAGGCTTGCCACACGAAGGTATGCCAGGATCCGTTGTGGAGATCGCCGTTGGTGGCACGGCTGGTTTCCGGCACCGGGGCGAACCCGATAATCGATCGGGATTGTCCGCCATGGCCATCGCTCGGAGCACTGACCCAGCCAGGCTGAAGGGGCGTGACGAGGGGGATGAGCTGTACGTCGGAGAGCGAGACGCCGGTCGGCAGGATGGGACAGCTGATGACGATGCCACGATAGTCGATCAGCATCACATGTCCGGTTTTGCCGAAGCGAATCGGCGCGATCGATGGCGAGAGAAATTCCTTGGCATCGATGACGCGATGGATCACCCCGATTGCTCCATACCGTATGCGGTCCATGATGGGAAGCGAGATGGTGATGACATAAGTCTGGGCTCGTTCGTCGAAGTGCACATCCTCGATGAAGAGTTGCCCGACTCCGTGATGGAAGGCGCCGTTCCACCAGACCGTGTCTTTATTGGCAAAGGGAGGGTTCGTGGTCATCGCGGTAACCAGATTGCCCTCGATGTCGGTGACATACAGCATCTTGGTGGCGGATCGGACCACTTGCGGGATCAGTTGGTCTGCGTCACTCTTGGCTCCCGAGAAATATTCCTGAAGGAGGCGGGCCAAGTTGCTTCCCGTGATGGCCTGGACAGCCACGGGATCTTTGGTCTCCCAGTCCTCCTTGCGCTTCGCCACCGTGCGGCGGCGTTCATCGTCGGTCATGTCCTGGAGGGCATCGCGCCGTTGTTCCAGTTCACGGATAATCAACGGGTCAGCCGCAATTCGTGACGTTCGTGCCACTTCGTCAGATACCAATAAATCGATTTTTCTGGCCGACTCCTCCGCCAGGGCCTTGAAGCTTTCGCCGTTGACCGTCTGGATCTCGCGTGAGCCCTGCCAAAAGGCGAGGCCGAGACCCACCATGAGAGGAACGACGCCCACCAGCAACATGGAGAGAATCAGTTTGAGTTGGAGCCCCCATCTCGAGTCGGTGCGCGCTGGAGGGGCCGCGGGAGTCATCATAGACCTCCCTCTCCGGCCGATTGGGCATGGGGGAAGGTCAGGGTAAAGGTGCTTCCCTGATCGACCTTGCTCTCGACCGTGATCTGGCCATGCATTTTGCTGACGATGGTGTTGACGTTATAGAGTCCCAGACCCGTGCCTTTACCCGGAGCCTTCGTCGTGAAAAACGGCTCGAAGATCTCGGGGATTTTCTCCGGAGCGATGCCACAGCCTGTATCGGAGATTCGAATATCGACCTGTCCGCCGAGGACTCTGGTCTCGAGCGTCAACGTGCCGCCCGCCTGCTCCATGGCATGAACCGCATTCGTGATCAGGTTGACGAAGAGATGGAGGAGCTCATCCGGATTCCCTTTGACGGCGGCGCCGGGCTGGTATTGTTTGAGCATCTCGATGTCGTGAAAGCTCGATGCATACCGTGCGATCTTCAGCGCCTCGTCCAATTTTGCGTTGATCGATACCGATATGTCTTCATGCGGGGATGCGCGTCGTGAGTAGCGGGTGAGATCCCGACAGATGGCACTCGTCCGTTTGACGGCTTCAACAATGTCTAACGCCTGTTCGTGGACCGCAGCCAAGTCGCGTTCCTCTGCGAGGTTTTCTGCTAAGCCCAAAATGAGTTGCAAGGGGTTGTTGATATCATGCGCGATGCCCGCGGCGAATGAGCCGATTCCGGCAAGCTTCTCGGCTTGAAGAAGTTCGGCTTCGAGCTTGGATTCATGTTGAATCATTTTCCACAGCAGGCGGGAGGCCGATCCGCTCAGGATATCTGCGGTCGGAGGTTTATGGGCCTTCAGATAGGTCTCCATCTCTGGATTGCCCGTGACATCCATAATCAGCTGTACGCCGTGGTTGTCGATCAAGTCCCGCACAGTGGTGGTCACGGGGATGTGGAGCATACGCGCGCGTTGCAGCCCTGGCGCAGAGGGGTCACGGTCTGTAATGCCGACGATCTCAATCGAGGGGAGCTGGTGCAGCAGATCTAACAACGCGCGGCCGCCGCGACCTGCCCCCAAAATGGCGACCTTGGTGGGGTCGGAATATTCCATTCAAGCGGTCTCCCTATGGCAGAGTTGGAACTCTTGTGCCGAGGAGGGGAAGGTCTCTCCTCGGCATAGAGGGGGGTGGAGGCTCATGGTTACAGTCGCGCAAGCTCCCGCTGTTCCATGGCCCGTGCGACGGCTGACCGCAGTTTCTCGCCTTCGACCGGTTTGACGAGATAATCTACCACGCCTTGCCGGAGGAAGGAGGTCGCCATATCGGTATCCGGGAAGCCGGTCAGCACGATGAGCGGGACATGCGGATAGTTGCTGCGGAAGTAGGCGATGGCTTCGGCTCCATTGACCTTTGGCATGCGGATATCGCAAATCATCACATCCAGCATGAGCCGGTTCTCACCGCTGTTGATCGTCTCAATGGCTTTCTCACCGTTCTCAGCCTCAAGCACGTCATAGCCTGCTTTCTGCAGCGTCATCTTCACGACTTTACGAATATCCGGCTCATCGTCCACCACCAGCACCCGTCCGTTACAGGCTTCCCCCCCGACAAAGAACCCAGATTTAAATTCACTCATGGTGCCCTCCTTGGTTGATAGTGAGATGTGGTTTCCTGCTGGCTCCCTCACATGCTCTTGAACTACGTAGGTCGCAATGTGCGTGCCAGCCTGGCTTCGTAGAAAGGGTCCGAGTTTCCCTGCAAACATGCGTTTTCGGATAGAGGGCGCGTAGGCACGTGGTTGATACCCACCAGCATGTGCTGAAAACCACCACCAATGAGACTTGAAGGTGACGGGAGCCTGCCATTTCTGCTATTCGCCGAGAACGGGGAAGAAGGAACGTGGTGACGAAACGAGCATGGTCCCTGCGGTGACATGCGAGCGAAAGGCCTGTAGCTCGTCGATCGGATGAATCACATGGGATACGGGCCTGGATGAGAAGGGATACAGGGCTCAATCGCGTTCATGCTTTCGGAATGGGTCTTTCGAGCCTGCTGCCGCGATTAAGCCCTGTTCGTTGGCTTTGAATTGCCTTTCAGTCTGGCGCTAGGGTATCCTGACTGCACAATGAAATTGGAGAGTCTATGATCACGCCAGACGTGTTGACTGATTTTGTACGACGGGCGATGCCGGATGCTGCGGTGACGGTCTTGGACCGGACCGGTACGATGGATCATCTCAAAGTGGTGGTGATTTCGGCAGCATTTGCGGGAAAGAACCTGCTGGATCGACACCGCATGATTTATCAAGCATTAGATGTTCCGATGAAGGACGGGCGGATTCATGCGCTCGAACTCACAGCCAAAACCACAGACGAAGCCTAGGAGGCCGACCCATGGCAGATTCCATTCAAGATGAAATTAACAAAGAAGTCGCCGCACACAAGATTTTGATCTACGGCAAAGGCACCAAGCAGATGCCGATGTGCGGGTTCACGCGAGAGACGATACAGTTCTTCGATAAGTACGGGTATCCGTTTGAACTGATCGACGTCCTCACTCAGCCGAGCAAGCGAGAAGCGCTCGCAAAAATGACCAACTGGCCGACGCTCCCCAAGGTGTTCATCGACGGGCAGTTTTACGGCGACACCGACGTGCTGGACCCGATGGCGGCCAAAGGCGAGATTGAGCCGCTGCTGAAAAAAGCATTCGGAAAGTAAGAATAGATTCGAAGAGACGAGGGCGACGGTCATGCTCTTTTGCTCGCGCAACGCGCGGCCTCCGAAGGCCCTCGTTGGACGCGCGCAGTGAGAGCATAACCGTCGCCCTCGTTATTTTCTGCAGCAGCGGGTGGGGGGAGAGAAGTAGGGAAGGGTGGCTGTCATGCTCTTGTGCTCGCGCACCCCTCACTTCAGAAGGTGTGGTGCAAAGGAGCAAAGAACCAACGGGGGTGCCAGTCCTCTCCCTACCTTTTTGCTTCCGGAGGCGGCCAGTTCATTTCGGTGTGCCTGCCGCAGTAGTAGCAGGAGAGGCGATAGCGGCCTTTGCGGCGGGGATTCGGCAATGAGGTAAAAGTGATGGGGGTATCGTCGAAGGGGCAGCTGGGTTGATCATGCAGGAGATGCACCTCGGCCATCATCGTGATCGATCCGTCATCCCAGGGTGGGGTGGTCTGCTCTTTGCCGGTGATCTGTTCCTTTATATGGCATCGTTCGCATTCAGCTTCGTAAGTCTTGATCCTTGCGAGATGGGGAGTGGTGTCTGTCACGTCCATCGCTCCGCCGCAGCCTGGCTTGGCGCAGGTCACGTGTTCGTGTTGTAAGGCCTGAATGAATCGGTCATGTGCTGTCCGTTCCTGCTCTGATTTCATAAGACCTCCCTTGTATCCCACTTCTTTGTCATTCCAGGAAGGCTGGACAGCCTTGGCTCAACTGCGCGCGTCCAACGAGGGGAGTCCGCGACCGCGCGTTGCGCGAGCACAGGAGATCATCAGGCTCCATCCCCTCACACCCCCCATGCACCGCTGATTTGAATATTGGCTCCGTTCACGTACCGGGCTTCGTCACTCAGTAAATATCTCACCGCAGCCACAGTGTCGCTCACCTCGCCAATATAGCCGGCAGGGATGCGCTTGGTCATGCCGGCGAGTTCTTCCGGCGGCGCACTGCCGGAATCGATAAAGCCTGGCGAAATCGCATTGACGGTAATACCGTGCGGCGCCAGCAGTTTGGCTAGCGTGCGAGTGAGAATCAAGACGCCGGCCTTGGCGATGTAATGGGCCGTCACGTCCGGCTGTGAAATCATCTGGTCGGCGTTGGCCATGCTGAAGTTGATGATGTGCCCGGATTTGCGGGTCTTCATGCCCGGCGCGACGGCTTGCGCCAGATAGAAAATCGGATGGAGGTTGCCGTCGAACATCTCGTTCCAGCCTTCGACGGTTTCGTCGAATAGGTTCACGCGATGGTAGGGCCCTGCGCCGTTGATCAGGGCGTCGATCCGTCCCCATTGCTGTTCAACCTGGGCCACGAGCCCTTTGGCCGCCTGGGGTTTCGAGACGTCACAGCGAATCGAGAGCGCACGGCCTCCAAGACTGGTGATGGCTTCAGCTGTGGCTCTGGCCTCCGCGTCGCTCGTGCGGTAACAGATGGCGACCGACCATTGTTGTGCCGCGAGGTCGAGTGCGATCCCCCGTCCGATGCCTTTAGCTCCGCCTGTGATGAGCGCTACTCTCTCTGCCATCAGTGATCCCTTATGCGGTGTGGCCGATTGCGGATCTTATCGAGTCTTGAGTCTGGTTGCGAGCAGCTGCAAGGTGCCGGCTGTTCGCATGGAAAATGTCCGGTCTTGTTTGGGCTTCTTATTGTCTTCCTGGCATTCTGTGGTGAGCGATTGCAAGTCTGCGATGGTATCCACGTCGCGCCAGGCGGTGGTGAGTCCGACGGATAAGCCCAGCGTCTTGGCTTTCTGCTGCGTGACGGCGAGGACTTGATCGGTGGACCAGGGCACTCCGGTAAAGAGTTTCTCTGTGGGCTGTTTGAGGCCGATCAAGTAGTACCCGCCGTCGATAGCCGGCCCTAAGACCACGTCCGAACGGCCTAGGAGCGCAAACGCCTCTTGATACACCGAGAGAGGCAAGGTCGGAATGTCGGTCCCCACGATGATCACGTGTTTGTAGCCTTTCGCGAAGAGATCGACTGAGGTGCGGTGCATCCGCTGGCCCAGATCCTCTCCTATTTGATCGAGCAGGTGGACGTTCTGTCGCTCTTCCATGATTTTGAAGAACACCAGCTCAGAGGAGGGCGAACAGGCCAGGTAGCGATGGAACGGGAGCTGCAGTTTTGCGACGGCGAGTTTGGATCGTTCCAGCATGTCGAGGACGAAACTGCCGTGCAAGGTGGCCGCCTCGTCAGGGGTCAGTGGCGGGCAGAGCCTGGTTTTGACCTCGCCAGGGATCGGAGCTTTAGCAAAGATTACCAATGCCGTGTGAAGCGTAAGGCGTGAGGTGTCAGGCGATTGAGAGGAAGGCTGTTTCATCGTTTATCTCACTATTCCATACCATCGATTGAGTGTATGAGGGGGCACCCCGATCCAATAGAGGAACCGCAGTGCCCACATCAAGAGGATTGTCGGCAATGGTCCCTGCTGCTCCCAGCGACGGAAGGAGGTGGTGACGGTTGTGGTCAGGGCCGCAGTCGCGCCCCTTCGTTTGAGTCTGTGGGAGAAATCGATATCCTCCATCAATGGCACATCGGCGAAGCCTCCCATCTGTTCGAAGATGGGACGACGGACGAAGAGGGCTTGGTCGCCGGTGGCAATGCCGCTTACTCTTGAGCGCCAGTTCATCATGCTGCTGATGATGGATCCCCACCGCGAGGGGCGATCAAATCGGACATCGAACCGTCCGCCTATCAGGTCTGGTCTGGCCATCGCCGTCTCGATCACGGTCTTTGCGTCATCTGGAAGCTGCGTGTCGGCGTGGAGAAACAATAAAATGTCTCCGCGGCTGACCTTTGCGCCTTCGTTCATCTGGCGGGCCCGTCCGCGTGGGCCAGGCACCAGTCGAACGGGGCTGAGCACTGAGTGTTGAGTCCTGAGTCGATAGGACTCGACGAGTAGGGGGGTCTGATCAAGGCTGCCACCATCCACCACGATCAGCTCATCGAAGCCGAGGGCTACGGTCTGTGCCAGGGTGGCCATGATCGTCCGTTCTTCGTTGAGCGTCGGGATGATGACGGATATCGTCATCGCCATGGTTGTTAGCAGTCAGTATGAACGTTGCTGGCGACCTGTTTCAGCATCCTGCTAATCGGGCTTCTTCGGTTCGTTGAACATGAAATACATGACGACCACTACGGTCGACCAAAACACCACCTGTTTGTGCCAGAAAAGGACTTCTCCATAGTGGAAGAAGATGGCTGCGAGCAGGAGGGAAGCGCCGATGAGGCTGTAGCGGAGGGTCATATTTTCAACGACCGCATTGGCCCATACCGCGACTCCGCCGAAATAAATTAAGAGAGGAATCACATCGATCTCGAATCCGCCGCTGATCGAGAGAAAGATGTCGAGAAAGCCGATGAAAATCAGGGCAGTGCCCACGATCATCCCGGCGACACGCATTTGATTGTCGCTCCCGGAGTCGTCATCTGGCTCGTGGCGTGCCGGTTGGTTGGTTGGCTCTAGCGGCATGGGCAACAGATTCCTAACTGTTCGTGAAATGTGAAACGTCCGAATAGGGAGCAAAGTACGCATGTTGCCGGATGTTCAAACAGGCTGTCCCGCAAGGCCGCAGCATGTGAAGGCCCGAGGCGTACCCTTGAGGGTACGTTGAGCCTCTGCGCGAAGCGAGGACGAAGCTGGCGGTCTGTTTGAGCATCCGTCTAGGCCTTAAAATGTTTGCTCAGGGTCAAGCCCTGGCGCTGATACGAAGAGCCAAGCGCCGAGCCATAGAGCTGACCGGGGCGCGCGAGCATCCTGTCGTATACAACCTTGAAGAAGGTTTGTCCATCATGGATCAGGAAGGGCACGTCGTGGGGGCGGACTTCCAGCACGACTTGGGTACCGTGCAACTCGCCTTGGCCGTACCCGAATCCCGGATCGAAAAATCCTGCGTAGTGGGTCCGCAACTCGCCACAGGCCGCTTCGAAGGCGACCATCTCGGCCGCATAGCCGGCGGGCACGCGAATCCGTTCCTTCGATGCGAGAATATAAAATTCTTCCGGTTCCAAGAGCAGGCTGTCCTGGCGGTGGCGGTAGAGGGGCTCCCAAAAATCGAGCGCCGCATAATGGCCGACCTTGGAGAGATCGATGACGTGACTATTCTTCTTTGCTCGATAGCCGATAATCGGCGAGGTGCTTCGGTCGTCTCCCTTCAGATCGATGCGGAGAAACAGGCCGCGGTCCGTTCGGAAATCGCGGGTGGCCAGCGCCTGCTTCGTGGGGAGGTTGTGGTAGAGCAAGGGCTCCCGCTTGTGGAGCGTCTGCAGCGACCGGTCCGGCACGGTGGCGTCGCCGCGCACGAAGCGAATTTGATTGAGCGAATACCCGGTCTTTACCTTGATCGTGAACGAGCGAGGGACGATCTCCAGATAGAGGGGCCCGGTATAGCCGGCTCTGATTTCATCGAATCCCGTATTGAGATCCGTCACGACGCGGGTAAAGACGTCCAGCCGTCCGGTCGTACTTTTGGGGTTGGTCCTTGCCCGGATGGCCTTGGGTAACGTCACCCGTTCCAGCAGCGGCACCAAATAGACATGGCCTTTTTCGAGGATGGCGCCCTCGGTCAGGTCGATCTCGTACATCACGAGATCGGACTGATAGAAGTCCAGCACGTTGAGTCGGCTCGTGATCTCGGACAGCTCAGGCAAGAAGCTGCTGAGCAACCGATAGGCTTTGCGCCCGAGCCGCAGGTCGAGGCTGGCCGGCTGAATCTGGCGGTCTTCGATCGGTACGTCGGCCTGGATGGCCCCGCTTGCGATCAGCTGCTTGATCTGTTGGTAGGGCAAAATGCCCTCCGGGGCTCTGGTGCTCACAGGTCGTCGTGCTCTCCATTGCTGCAGGAGTTCAGTGAAGGCCCGGCGCTGACCATCGGCAGCTCGCGGGACGAGCTCTGTTTCGGCTGAGGATAGTGGAAGGCTTTGTTTTCGTAATTCTTCAAGAGGACCCCCTCGGCATCCATGTGGACCATGTAGTCGCCGGGGAGCAAGGGAATCTTGCCACCGCCGCCTGGCGCATCGATCACGAAATGTGGGACGGCCATTCCGCTGGTATGGCCCTGCAGCGATTTAATGATATTCAATCCCGTTTCAACCGTGGTGCGGAAGTGATTCGTGCCCTTGGTCAGATCCGCTTGGTAGAGATAGTAGGGTTTGATGCGCGCGAGCAGGAGTTGGTGCATCAAGCGTTTCATGATCTCAGGGTCGTCGTTGACGCCTTTCAATAATACGGTTTGGGCGCCAAGCGGCACACCGGCATCGGCTAACATCCCACAGGCTGCTTTGACGGCCGGGGTGAGTTCGTCCGGGTGATTGAAATGCAGATTCATATAAATAGGATGGTACTTCTTCACGATCGCGCAGAGTTCCGGAGTGATCCGTTCCGGCAGGGTGCCGGGCACCCGCGATCCCAAGCGAACCAGTTCTAAATGCGGAATGGTGCGCAGGGCCTTGAGGATCCGCTCCAATAAATGATCCGGCAGGAGCAGCGGGTCGCCGCCGGAGAGGATGACGTCGCGCACCTCGGTATGTTCACGCAAGTAGGCGATGGCTTGATCGAGTTCGCCCTTCTTGAGAAACCCGGGTTTTCCGACCAGCCGTTTTCTCGTGCAGAATCGGCAATAGATCGGGCACTGATTCGTGACCATGAGCAGGACGCGATCCGGATAGCGGTGGACGAGGTGCGGGACCGGGCTCATGAGATCTTCTTCGAGCGGATCGTCTTCCGCCTCGAAGTCGTCCATTTCGGCGATATCGGGAACCACCTGTTTCCAGATCGCGTCGCCTTTTGTCTTAATCGTCGCCAGCACCGTGGGAGTAATGCGCATTGGATAGTCGCCCACGATAGCTTCGATTTCTTTCGCATCGACACCGAGCTGCGCCGCCAAGTCTTTGGGTTTCACGATGCTGTCGGCGAGTATGCGTCTCCAAGCTTCCATGCGGTCTCCTTTGCTGTCGATATGGAACGGCAGGCTGTTCGACTAACGACCCTGGATCCGCTCCTGACCGTACGTCTTGTCCAAATAGTCGAGAATGTCGTCGGTTTCCGTCAACACCAGGTCTCCATCCTTCAGGACGGGAACATAGTACTGGCCTGAGACCTCGTGGACGATTTTGCGCATCGGCCGGATGTCGGGCACGATGACCGGCTCGTAGTCGAGGTGGAGGTCCGCCAACTTGTCGCGCACGACTTCACAGTCGGGACACCAGTCAACATGGTAGAGCGTTAAGGCCATAGCGTTCAGCCCTCAGTACTCAGGTTCTTCATCGCTGCGCAGGGCACCATGACGGCGTCCTTCATTCCGTGGATCACTTTCTTGTCTGATGAGCAGACCGTTGCCAGGATACCAGCCAGCTCGATCGTTTCGCCACTCACGAAATAATAGGGGGAGAGCCTGGCGCGACCGGACATCCGGTTCATCTCGCCGCTGAGGGGATCGAAGTAGTCGAGGTCGTAGAGGCGACCCTTATGAAACTCTTGCAGGACATAGGGCGTTTTGGGAAACGAGGCTAGGGCGTTGTCGATGGCCGCAGTCCATTCGTGTTGCGGCATATCGTGACCAACCGATACCCCTCGGCTGCCCCAGGCGAGTTCGGAGAACCCCGATGGCTTGATCACGAAGTGCCGTTCTTTCTGAGTGGCCGTGGTCAGATCGCGCCAGTTCATCACGGCCCGTCCGCCCATCGTCAAACCAGGAATCGTGGCGGATGGAGGGATCGGCGCAGGATCGAGAATCCACGTACGCGGCATAATCGTCGTCAGGTGGAGGAAGACCTCTTCTCCCAAGGCCTGCTCCCAGAAGGGTCGTAGGGCCGGGTGATGGAGCAGGGCAAAGGCGAGTTTTTCTTCCAGCGCCGGCTTATAGGGAGGCGTGACGGCGACCCGGTCCTTCTTGACCGCATATTGGACGAGTTCTGATTTGGGAATATTGAGCAGATCGAATAACTCATAGAAGCGATAGATCAACGCGATCGGTTGGTCCATCCCCTCATGGGTGAACCGGAGGCCTTCTTCCGTGAAGCGAACCTGGCGGGGCTCTACGCAATAGGCGTCGACCCCGATCGCTCGCAGCCGGGTCGTGAGCCACGTCATTTCCGGCCGATAGTCTTTGGCCTCTTCCGACAGCAGAATGGCGATGCAGCCGGTCTGTTGAGCGAGCTGGGCCTTCAACATGGCCGCAAATCCTTGCACCATCCCGTCAGGACCTCCCACGAGCGACAGACCATCAGTCTGTGCATCGGTATAGAGCGACGAGAGGCAGGCCGTCATGCCGATCCCGCCTGGGACTGAGTCGAGTTCGGTGATGACCATGCCATCCTGGGTGGGGATGACGTCCGGTCGGATGACGGCGGGAAGATGATCGCGAAATCGCTTCATCCGGCTGTACGTGATCAGCCCTTCCGGCTTGCCTTGATCGAGGTATCCCGCGACCCAAGCCGGTTGGAGGCCTCGCACACTGTCGAGGTAGAGGCGGTTCAGCGCTCGATAAAACGAGAGGAGCTGCGGGCCAAGCCGGTGAAAAAAACCTAACTGCTCTTGGGTGACGGTGAGTGGCGTGGTCGCGATTCGCCAGGTCGTCGTTGCGGCAACCGCTCCAGGGACCGGTTCTTGTCCTGGCAGAGCCGGAAAGAGGCCAGCGTGGCTCAGTTGGTCACGGATGATCGCGCAGCGATGAATGAGGTCGGAGGTAGCCAAATCAGACAGAGGAGGTGTCCATGTCAATGAGAGCCTTTCATGCGAGGGCCACGAACTCTAACACGAGGATTTAGGATCGTACAAGGGGCGAGGGCGCAAAGGGGAAGAGGCGGTGGAGCCCGTCGTAAGGTTACGGCAACAAGTGCCGATGGAACGGACACATGGATGTAATATTTTACGACAGATGATGAGGAGGGACGTCAGTGAAAAGGTGACATCCCCTTGGGCACTCCTGCAGAATGGTGCTAGTATAAGCCGCCTATCGATTGGAATCCTCCCATGTCCGACTGTACAGGTGAACTGCTGAGTCCCTCCGTGACAGTACCGACCGCGTTGCCACAACTCGTGCCGAGCCGTAGCTGTCTCCAGTGCGATGTCTGTTGTCGCTTTCCGGACCCCGACAGTGCCCTGCGTCCCTATTTTACCGGGGACGAAATTACCAGAGCCCTGGCTGGTGGTATTGAGGGGACGGCCTTTCCCGATCGGGGGGGCTCGCAGGTGACTCTGGTTTCAGTCCCTCATGGAGAGGGCTATCTCTGTCCGGCATTCGACTCAACGACGTCACAGTGCCGTATCTATGAGCAACGCCCGCTCGATTGTCAGCTCTATCCATTGGCGCTGATGTGGAACGAAGCGCACGACCAGATTCTGTTGGGGTGGGATACGAAATGTCCGTTCATGCGAGAGGAAATTCCTGGGGAGATCCAGCAGCATGCCGACCGGGTGATGTCGCTGCTCAATCAACCAGGCATCCGTGAAGAGCTTGTCGCGCACCCTCGGCTCGTCGGACGGTTTCAAGAGGACGTGATTGTGCTGGCCCCCCTTCCAGATATGACAGCCGCAGTCGCCGCTCGGTGGGGGACTCTGTCGCTGCAGCGTCTGACAGTGGACGATATCCCTCGACTGACGATAGCCCTGGATCGGTCTGGATTCGGCGGGCCGCAATCGCCTGCCGCCTATTCGCCGGTCTATCATTATATGAGTAACGGGCTGTTAGCCTATTGGTGGATGGAGCTTCACGGGGCCTTGTGCCTCTTTGCGCAATCGCCGGATGGGTGGTTCATGCTCCTGCCTCCTCTGGGACCAGGCTCCATCGATGCACCATTGGCTGCCGCAATGGAGCTGTTGCGGCGCTGGAACGGTGGCTCGTCGGTCAGCCGAGTTGAGAACGTGTCGGCCCGGTTGGTGCCAGAGTTTGAGCGGCTGAGATATCGTTTGACGCCCAAGGAACCGGACTATCTGTACCGTGCGACGGACCTCGCCGCTCTGGCGGGCGACAGATATAAATCTCAGCGCGCATTGTGCAATCGATTTGAGCGAGAGCAGACCTGTGAGGTGGGCCCCTATCAGCTTGGCGATCGTGAGGGCTGCCGTGCCCTCCTCGAGGACTGGTCACGCCAGAAGCAGGCGGAAGGACTTGAGTCGTTCGGCGTGATGCTGCTGGCTGATGCGGAGTCGGTACATGATGTCCTGTGGTCGCATGCACCGGTCCTTCAGATCATCGGGACGGTCGTCAGGGTTCAAGGCCGGATCTGCGCCTATACCTTCGGCTATTGGTTGACGAATACGACATTCTGTGTCCTGTTAGAGGTGGCAGATCGGGCACGTCCCGGTTTGGCGCAATATCTATTTCGTGAGACCTGCCGGATGGCGTTGTCACAAGGGGCCGATGCTATTAACACGATGGATGATGCGGGGCTCCCCGGCCTGCGTGCATCCAAACAGGCCTATCATCCAGCGCTGCTGATTCCCAATTTCGTTGCGTCCCCGGTGCGCGAATCATGAAGACGTCCATGGCCCTCTCATTTCTCGACCTTCGCCGCTATCGCTGGCTGCCCTATCTCATTATTGCCATGACCCTGCTGGCGTTCGTGGCCGGCGCCCAGTTGCTTCAGTTCGTTGAATCCCGCCTGGTCGTGGCGACAGGGGAAGAACTCACACTCGCCGCGGTGGAAGTGGCCGAAAAAACCGATCGGATGTTGTTTGAACGTCAGGGCGATGCCCTCATGATGGCCCGCGCATTTTCGTTGCGCGCCTCGGACCCGACGTACCTGTCCGAGTATTTGAAGTGGATGAAGACCGCCTATTCCCCGGTGTACCTGTGGCTCGCGGTCACGGATAGTCAGGGCTCAATTGTGGCGGCGACAGAGTCTTCGTTGACGGGGCATGACCATAGCCAGGCTCCATGGTTTTTGGCCGCGCGCGCGTCGCGACGATTGGACGTGGCCGATGTGGCAGCCCATGAGGCGGGCAGCGGCGTCGATACCATTGCCTTTACGGCTCCGATTCTCGACTCACAAGGCACGTTTCTAGGCGTGGTGACCACGCGGGTCGCGCTCCCATTTTTGGAGGAAGTCACCACGAGGACTATTCGCGCCATTGAAAATCGACAAGACGGAGGTGGGCAAGTCGAATATCAAATGGTGACCCGGCAGGGTAAAGTGTTTGTCGATTCGATGGAGTCCTCTCCGGAGAGTCTCAATCTGAAGACCATGGGACTCCCGTCGGTGCTGCTGAGTGAGGCGGGAGAGCCGGGGTTTATCGAAGAGGAGCATCTGCGCCGGCATGTTCAGGTGGTGACGGGCTATGCGAGGACTCAGGGGTTTGGAGAGTTTGTCGGGTTGGGCTGGACGGTCCTGGTGCGCATGGATCGGCAGGATATTTTAGCGCCGATTCATACGTTCATGTGGAAAGCCGGGATCATTGCCGGAGTGGTCTGGATTCCCATGTTGGTGTTGTTGCTCTGGTCCACGGCGCGATTGCGTGCCGAACATCGACAGGCGCAACAGGAAAGTGCCTGGGCGAAAGCCGCCGAGACGGCGCTCCTCCAAAGCCAGGAGCGAAACCGGGCCATCGTCGATACCGCGCTCGATGGGGTGATCACGATCGACTCGACCGGGATTGTGACCGATTGGAACGCGCAGGCCACGGCGATTTTCGGATGGTCTCGCGAGGAAGCGCTGGGAAGGGCCCTGGCAGAGACCATTATTCCTGAGCGGGATCGTCAGGCGCATGAACGGGGCCTTCGTGAGTTTCTCCGGACAGGGGCTGGCGCAATCCTGAACCGCCGGATTGAAATTATCGCGCAACACCGGAACGGCTGGGAGCTTCCCGTCGAGCTGGCGGTGTCTCCGGCAAAGATCGGGGACGCCTATATTTTCAGCGCCTTCATTCGGGACATTACCGACCGTCGCCGGGCTGAACGGCGCTTGGCGTCTCAGTATGCAGTGACGCGAGTCCTGTCCGAGTCGACGACCCTGGAAGAGGCGGTTCCGAAAATCATCCAGGCGATCGGGGAGAGCTTGGAATGGGATCTGGGTGTTTTCTGGCGGGTGGATAAGTCGGCGGGGTTGTTGCGCTGCCTCGATCAGTGGAAGTCGTCATCCGTGCAAGCCGATCCGTTTACGATGGTCACCTGGCAGCAGGCGTTTCGTCGGGAAGAAGGCTTGCCGGGTCGTATTTGGGCCAGCGGCAAGTCGGCCTGGGTGACGGACGTCGCGCTGGATACCAACTTTCCTCGTGAGGTGCAGGCTCAAGAGGCTGGGCTCCACGGGGCGTTTGGATTCCCTGTGCTCGTCGGGAGTGAGATCGAGGGCGTCATCGAACTCTTCAGTCGTCAGGTCCGTCAGCCCGATGACGAGTTGTTGCGAATGGTAGAAGATATCGGCCTCAAGATCGGCCAGTTCGGTGAGCGGGCTCGAACGGAAGGGGTGCTTCGGGAAACCGAAGCCCAATTGCGTCAAGCCCAGAAAATGGAAGCCGTCGGGCGATTGGCCGGCGGCGTTGCGCACGATTTCAATAATCTTCTGACCGTGATTCGAGGGTACAGCGAGTTGCTGCTTGGTCGATTGGGACCCACCGATGCCATGCGGAAAGATATGGAGGAGATCAAGAAAGCGGCCGACCGGGCGTCCGGGCTGACTCGTCAATTGCTGGCATTCAGCCGCCGGCAGTTCATCGCGGCGAAAGTGCTGGATCTTAATGCTCTCGTCGCCAATATGGACGGCATGTTGCGGCGTCTCATCGGTGAAGATATCGTCGAACTCTGTACGGAGCTGGATTCGTCAGCCGGCGCCATCAAGGCGGATCCCGGACAGATCGAGCAGGTCATTATGAACCTGGTGGTCAATGCGCGCGATGCGATGCCCAAGGGTGGGCGGCTGACCATTCAAACGAAAAATGTGACGATCGATAAAGGGGCGAGGCTGGATGCCGTCGGGGTCGAGCCGGGATCCTATGCGCTGCTGTTGGTTCGCGATACCGGCCACGGGATGGATGCCGAGACCCGATCGCACCTGTTCGAGCCGTTCTTCACGACGAAGGAGCAGGGGAAAGGGACAGGGCTGGGACTCTCAACCGTCTATGGCATTGTCAAACAGAGCGGAGGGAGCATTACGGTGGAGAGTGCTCCTGCCCGGGGCACGACCTTCCGGATCTACTTTCCACGGGTCGAAGCCGAGGCGCCTGGGGTAGCGGGGGCGACCGAAGCGATCGATCCGGCGAGGGGCCGCGAAACGATTCTCTTGGTCGAAGACGAGCCGGCGGTTCGGGGGCTGGTACATGAAACGTTGCGGCTTCAGGGCTATACGGTGCTGGAGGCGCGTCACGGTATCGAAGCGCTCCTCACCAGTACAAAATACGTGGGGCCCATCCATCTGTTGTTGACGGATGTCGTGATGCCACAGATGAGCGGCCCCGAAGTCGCAGAGAAACTCCTGACCGTTCGGCCGGGGATTAAAGTGCTCTATATGTCGGGGTACCCGGACCATCCGGTGTTCGATCAGGGCGGCGTAAGCCGAGAGACGGGGTTCCTGCCGAAGCCGTTCTCCCCTCACGTGTTGGCACAAAAGGTGCGGGAAATATTGGACGGTGTAAAAGCCGCTTAGTTTGCAGGATGCTGAAAAAGCCCGCCAGCATCGTTCTCGCCTCGAACGCATCCTCAACGTAGCCCAAGGCTACGCTTCCGGTGCCTTCGTCGGCCTATCCCTGCCGGATCGCTTGATCTTCAGCCTCGGTTCCGTTTATCGTGCCCTACCACAGCACGCAGCTGTTTGAACATCTACAAAGGGCAAGAGTCATGAGTCAGCAGGGACGCGAAGTCGACGTTGGACAATATCGGATCGAGCGAGAGCCGTTCTACGCGGAGGTTCGTGGCGAGATCGGGCTGTTCACCATCGCGGCGAACAGTAAGATGCCGGTGATGCTCAAGGGCCCGACCGGCTGCGGCAAAACCCGATTCGTTCAGCATATGGCCTACAAGCTCGGCCGTCCCTTGATTACGGTGGCCTGTCACGAAGATCTGACGGCGTCCGATCTCGTCGGCCGGTATTTGCTGAAGGGCCAAGAGACGGTCTGGGTCGATGGGCCGCTCACGCTCGGCGTCAAACATGGCGCGATTGTTTATTTGGACGAAATCGTCGAGGCGCGGAAGGACACGACGGTCATTATCCACCCGCTGAGCGATGATCGCCGGCTCCTGCCGATAGAAAAGAAGGGCCAGGTTCTCGAAGCGGCAGACGACTTCCTGCTCGTCATTTCTTACAACCCCGGTTATCAGAGCGTGCTCAAGGATTTGAAGCAAAGCACGAAGCAGCGCTTTATGGCGATCGAGTTCGACTATCCGGCGCCCGACATCGAAACCACGGTCGTCGAACGAGAAGCTGGGATCAGCCGTGATCTTGCTGCCAGTCTGGTGAAACTTGGCGGCAAGGTGCGGAACCTCAAGAATCATGGCTTGGAAGAAGGGGTCAGCACCAGATTGTTGATCTATGCCGGGACATTGATACGGCAAGGTGTGGCGACCGATCGAGCCTGCGATGTGGCGATCGCTCGTCCGATTACCGACGATCCCGATATGCAGCGCAGTATTTTGGAGTTGGTGAAGGCCATTTTCTAATTCCTTCTAGGATGCTGAAAAATCCCGCCAGCGGCGTTCTCGCCTCGAATGCATCCTCAACGTAGCCCAAGGCTACGCCTCCGGTGCCTTCATCGGCTGCGGCCTTGCTGGACGGTCTGTTTGAGCATCCTGGGACAATGTACATAAGCAAGCTCTGTTAGGTTCCTGGCTCTGTCACAGATGAATGCGCTGATCGTGCAGGACACCAAAGCTGGAGCGGTCCTCTCCGTTCACATTCAGCCAAAAGCCTCCACTACAGAATGTGTGGGCCTTCACGGCGCCGCGATTAAAATCAGAATAGCCGCCCCTCCGGTCGATGGCGCTGCCAACGACGAATTGATCCGATTCCTGGCCCGTCAACTCTCGACGCCTCTTGCTTCGGTGCAGATCCAATCCGGTGCGAGTGGGCGGCACAAACGTGTCCTCGTGAAAGGAGCCACGGCGCAGCTGGTGATGGCTCGTTTGAACCTGGGATCGCAGAAAGGATCGGTGTAGTCATGACGAGGAGACGTCTGTCCGTCATCGGGGGATTCCTGCTACTCACCGCCTGTTCGTCGGCGCAGCCGGTACTCTATCCCAATGCGCATCTGCAATCTGTCGGGAAGGACGTCGCGGAGCAGGATCTTGAGGCCTGCCGGCAATTGGCGGAAACGGCTGGGGCGGAAGAGGGCAATGGCAAAGCCGGTCGTGTGGCGGCCGGTACCGCGGTCGGGGCTGGTGTCGGAGCGGCAAGCGGCGCAGTCGGCGGCGCCATTTCTGGTGCAGCAGGCAGCGGTTCTATCATCGGGGCTGCGAGCGGGGCGGTGTGGGGATTACTCACGAGTCTGTACTACGTGTTCGCCGGGTCGCCGCCGAATCAAGCCTACACGAATTTCGTGAATCGGTGCTTGCAAGAAAAAGGATACGAGGTGACGGGATGGCAGTAGCGGGATGGGGGCAGATGGATCGATGCTCTTTGCTCGCGGAACGCGCGGCCTCGGAAGGCCCTCGTTCGACGCGCGCAGTCGAGCATCAATCCATCCGTCCCCTCATAGAAAGAGGGAATGAATGATTAAGAGGTTGATGTGGCAGCGTCTCATCATGGTCGGAATAGCCGTTGGTCTCGTGGCCTGTGCGGGGCCGGAGCCGTTGTTGCGGTCGAATGCGAAGGTACAGCTGCAGGGGCGGGAGGCGTCGAAGCTCGATGTGGCGCTGTGTCAGAAGAAGGCTGACGAAGCCGGACTGAAGCCGGGCACCCGCGCTCGAAGCAGTAACGTGGCTGCGGGAGCTGTCTTGGGTCTACTGACCGGCGCTGGAATCGGGGCATCGAGCGGGCTCATTGGCGGCGTACCTGGTGTGACGATCGGGGCAGCAGTCGGCGGCACGCTCGGAGTGATCGTCGGGTCGTTTGGTGGCGCCTACAAACCGCTGGAGCCGGATCCTCCGTATGCCGATGCGGTGGTGCGGTGTTTGATTGAAAAGGGGTATGATGTGAGTGGCTGGCAGTGAGGAGAGCCCTCCTTGCTCGCGGAACGCGCGGCCTCAGAAGGCCCTCGTTCGACGCGCGCAGTAGAGGGCTGCTCCTCTCTGCCAGCCTGTGAGAGTGGAAGAGATAAGGAATTGGAAAGATGGCCGTGCGATGCAGGCCTGTGAGAAAGTCGGCCAGCTTTCTTGCTCGCAGACCGCGCACGATGAAACAGTGTTTGTTCGACGGACCAGTCTGGATTGCCCTGGCTGTGAGACCTGAGAGAGCGATGATTGCGGAGTAAGGAGCCTCAGCAGAGACTGGCTTTGCAGTCGGTCACGACGAGATTTGTGGCTTTTTCACCTGCCTCGAGTTCTATCACCAGCCAGGCTAGTCCGGACAGTCGTTCTTCTTGGTGTGTGCCAGATCCTCCTTCGATCAGACTGACGATGTAGTAGCGCCCGGCGGGAACCTTGGTGAACCAGAAATGCCCGGTGGGATTGGTTCTGGTGGTGCGGAGATAGGGAGCTAGCCGCTTTTCTGTCTGGAGCCTGGTCACTGCTTCGTGTGCGCAGTCAGCTGGAGAGCGTGGGGCTACGGTGTTTTCAGCGGAGGCCTGGGTTCCTGTCGCCGAACAGGAAGTTGTTTTGACTTGGTGGTCAAACCAATAACGGGTGTAGGGAGTCATGGGGATGAGATGGATTGGCGCGCCTGCTTGGGTGATGGCTTTTCCTGATGGTGAACTGAGAAACGCCTGTCCAGTCAGACTGCCTTGCCCTTTTTGCTTGTAGGGGAAAAAGTCTTTTTCGTTCAACGGTGGTTGGTTCGACGAGGTTGGCTCAAGCGCTTGCCCCGATAGGGGACAGAGGCTCCCGAGGAGTAGGAAGAGCACGAATCCGAACCGGAGTCGGTCAGGGTATCGCATAGCGGTTACGGTGTCGGTGTTGATGAATCCTTGTCTGCTGTCTGTGGTGCCTGGGCCGCTTTGTGTTTGAGTGCCCGGCCTTTGTCGGGAGTCGGGTCTGTGACGACGCCATAGATCTCCCGCCCTTCGTGGCCTTCCGGGAGATATTCCGTGATCGGCATGCCGTCTTCCCGCACGAAGAGCAGACAGTGACAATATTTGTAGATCTGCATCTCGTCGCAGGCGCACATCCAACGGCGGAGTTTGGCTTCCGCCTGTTTATCCTTGTAGAAGTTACAGGGACAGAGGGGTTTACCCAGTTCGTCGATGTGCATCGCGAGGCCTTTGACCACGGCTTCGGTGACGGCGGGCATGGGATGCATGGCGGTTCCGCTCTTGTCTGCAAAGCCCTTTACGTACTTCCACATTTTGTCGAGACTTTCTTGCTTGGGATCGGCCATCACAACTCCTTTGGCAAGGGGCTATTGGCGAGAGGAAGGACGAGGATTTCTGCCCCCTAGCCCTGTGCCTCTCGCCCCGTACCAGCGCGTCAGCGCCTAGTTTACAAGCGCCAGGGCGTCCTTTACAATCCAGCCCTCCCCTCACATTCCGCAGTATTGGATCGAGAATCGAGATGTCGGATACCCATCAGCAATTGATCGCAAAGCTGGCGGAGGAGCTAGGACCATCCACGGCCCAGCACCTGGTCGCTCGCCTCGTCGAAGTCTCGGTCAAGCCGAATCAAGCGGAAGGCGTGTTGCTGCTGCTCGATGAACTAGATGAAATATCTCCGAAGGTTGCCCGCGCTGCGATCGAGTCGTTCCCTGACTTGCAGCGCCGGGATCGGCTCAGCGATGCGGTGTCCTGGCTGGATTTGGGGATTGCGCTCGCCGGTTCATCCGGTGCGATCGGATTGAAATATTTCAAGGAGAGCCCGCTGGTGTTGGGCTTGATCGAGACTCCCTCTGGCCGGTCGTTGGTTCTGAAAACTGCGTTGGAACTGGCCGAGCAGGATGCGAATGTGGCGCTGGAATTCCTCCGCGTGTCGGCGGAAGCGGTCACGGTCATTTCGCCGGATCAGCTAGAGGCCTGGTTGGAAATCGGGTTCGAGCTGACGCAGGTCGATTTTGTCGTCGCCCTGGAGTATATCCGCCAAATTCCCGCGGTGGCCCGCGTATTGCCGATCGAAGAGGCTAGAGCCTGGGCGACGTTCGGGATGAAACTCATTTCCCAGAATAGTTTCGGTAAGACCGATTATTTCGGGACCATCGAATTCCTCCGCACCAGCCCGCTCATTCTCGGCGATCTCGAAGACCAGTCGGTGCGGGCCAAGGTCATTACCGTCGGGTCGTTGCTGGCTGAACGGGATCCCGGGGCCGGCATTGCCTGGTTATCGGAATCGCCCCGTTTGTTGCGTGCCGTGCCAAATGAGGGGTGGCGACTGAAAATATTGCAGTACGGGGCCTTAGTGGCCGAGCGCGATGCCGACACGGCGTTGACTTATTTGCGCCGCGCGCCTGAATTGGTGGCGGTGATCGGCGCGTCTGCCGAAGCCATGGCGCGATTTGAGGCCTGGTTTACCGCGGGCATGGAAGTGCTGGCCTATAGTGTCGAGGGAGCCAGAGCCTATTTTGCCCTGGAGTCGCAGAAGGCGCTGACCTCGGTGGAAGCGGCCTTAAGCGGTGTGCCGCTTCGGCAAGTCGCGCGGACCATCAAGCTCTTCGTGCAAGGGCTCTGCGGCACGGACCTGACGATTCAGGCGCTTCCAGATTCGCTGAGCCAGGAGACGGCTGCGCGGCCTACGGTGAGCCAGGACGGGCGCACGATCTCGCTGCCGGCACTCCTTCGCCGCTATCCCACAGCCGAGGAGAATACGCGATTGTATCTGGTGATGGCGGCTCACGAAGCGGGGCACGTCGAGTTCGGGACCTACCAGTTGACGCTTGAGCCGCTCGCGGACGTGGTCATGGCTCTGCGCCAGAAGTATGGCCGGGTGAAACAGGTTGACCCGGACAGTTTGGCATCGCTATTCCGTTTCTATCCCCATCCGGGCCTGATCCAGGACTTATGGACGCTGGTGGAGGATGCGCGGGTTGAGTATCTGTTGCAGCGAGAGTATCCGGGGCTCCAGCGGGATCTCCAACAATTCGCGAGAGAGGCGATCACGACGCGGTCGTTGACACATGGGCTGACGGTCAAAGAGCTCGTCGTCGATCAATTGCTCCAGTTGTCCACCGCCGCGTCGCAGCCTGTTGCGATTCATGAGGCTATTAAGGACGAGATCGCTGTCCTCTGGCCGATGTGCCAGGCCATTCAAGCTCCAACGGCGACGGCGGAAGAGGCCGTGCGTCTGGCCCATGCGCTCTATGTACAGCTCGAAGAATTATTGGCGCCGAAAGGGGCGATGATCCAGGCCGATCAGGC
Source organism: Nitrospirota bacterium (assembly GCA_030684575.1). Lineage (NCBI taxonomy): Bacteria > Pseudomonadati > Nitrospirota > Nitrospirota bacterium. The sequence goes on from JAUXVD010000008.1 coordinate 552,225, forward strand.
CGGTGACGCGTCAGAAGAGCTGGGTGTCGGCCCCTCCGCTTCCGATCAGACGGGTGAGGACTATCGCCCCATCACCAACTGGGTGTACCGTGGGGCCATGAATCCTGAGTTCATTCGTCAGAATGCACAGGACGGACGGACGGCGGACGATCAGCAGCAGTCTGAAGAGATTCAACGGATGGCGAGCGCAGCAGGCGGATCGCAAGAAGCTTCGTCGCAGGGTCAACAGAATCGAGGGGGTACACGCACGGAGACGGAAGGGGATCGGCTCGCCGGGGGGCGGCAGTTGCCGTCCCAGGTGGAAGAGCTGTTGGCCGTGAAGGTCGAGCAGCCGGCGCCGATCGATCATGCCGGACCGGGCGATCGTGCTGTGCGTTATCCGGAATGGGATCAGGGGATCGATGACTATCGCCTCAACTGGTGTCGCGTCGTCGAACGTGCCGCAGAGGAGGGGAGCGGGGATATTGTGGCGGCGACGTTGAGCGCACATGGTAGTGAGGTCTCCGCCCTTCGACGGTTCTTTGAAGGTCTGCGGCCCCCGGGGCTGCGGCGGGTGCCTGGCCAAGCCGATGGCGACGAGCTGGATGTGGATGCGGCAGTTCGTATGTGTGCGGAGCGCGCGGCGGGCATCGATCTCTCGGATCGTATTTATGTCAGGCGGGAGCGAAAAGAGCGGGATGTTGCGGCGGCCTTTCTGGTCGACGTGAGCGGGTCGACCAGTCGTCAGCTAGGGAGTGGCCGCCGCGTGATCGACCTGGAAAAAGAGGGGCTCGTGCTGCTCTGTGAAGCGCTTGAGGCGGTCGGAGATCAATATGCGCTCTATGGCTACTCGGGCCAGGGCCGCGGGCAAGTGGACTTTCTGGTGATCAAGGATTTCGACGACCAGTTGGGCGGGAAGGCGGCGCAGCGGTTGGGCGGACTGGTCCCCATGCAGCAAAATCGTGATGGGGCGGCCATTCGCCATGCGACCGCCAAATTACTGGCGCGCGAAGCCAGGACGCGGCTGCTCGTCCTCATCAGCGATGGACGTCCGCTCGATGACGGCTATAAAGATGAGTATTCGCTGGAAGACACCAAAGCGGCGTTACGAGAGGCGCGGCAGCGGGGGGTCCATCCGTTTTGTATTACGATCGATCGGGAGGCCGACGGGTACGTCCGGAGAATGTATGGGGACGTGCAGTTTGCCGTCATCGATCATCTGGAAGCGCTGCCGAAGCGATTGCCGAAGATTTACCAACGGCTCACGACGTAAGACATGAAAGGTCGGATATCGCGGAAGGATTGCGTCGTAATTTCGGGCTCAACTTTTCACGTTTCACGAGAAATACAACATGGCCAATGAAACTGACCGACCGACTGTGCCGCCTTGGCTCTATAAGTTGTTTTCAGGGAATCAGTATCCCTATGTTCGTCGCTTAGCGAAGTTCGCCCAGCCGACCAAGCCGGGAGAAGATCGCCAAGAGCCGACGAAGGAGATGATCGATGCCAAGTTTTGGGAGGTCTATCCTCGCTGTTGGGCCAAGATTCTTCAAGAGGTGAAGGTGGGCATGATCGTCGTGTTCCACGACCTTGGAGAATATCCAGCGGGAGGATTTCAAGAGCTGGTCGACGATCCGGACGCCTTTCTTGCCAAGAACTATGGCAAGAAAAAGATCAAAGTGAATTTCTACGACGGAGACAACTTCGTCTGCACGATCAATTTCAAAGTCGCGGGTTGGACGGAGCATGAGGGGGGGCATTGAATACAAGCCGGTTGCATTCTGGCCCTGCAGAATGCGAATGATGAGGCGGGCTTGTTCGCGGTGCGCAGATGAAGGCGCACATCGCCCTGAGAGTAGGGAGCCAGTACGAACCATAGAGGTGAGATGATGGGGAGACCGAAGATTACGGTGGTGGGTGCGGGGAACGTCGGAGGCACGACGGCGCAACGGCTGGCAGAGAAGAACGAGTACGAGGTCGTACTCGTGGATATTGTCGAGGGGGTTCCGCAGGGGAAGGCGCTCGATATCTCACAGGCCGGTCCCGTCTGCGGCTATAGCACCTGCGTGGTAGGCACCAACGGCTACGATGAAACGGCCGGCTCAGCCGTGGCGGTGATCACGTCTGGTATTCCCCGCAAGCCGGGGATGAGCCGTGACGAGCTCTTGACCACGAACGCCAAGATCGTGAAGTCGGTTGTCAAAGAATTGGTGTCTCGATCGCCGAACGTCATCCTGATTCTCATCACGAACCCGTTGGATGCGATGGTCCATGTGGCGAGGCTGGTCAGTGGTTTGCCAAAATCCAGGGTCTTGGGGATGGCGGGCGTGCTCGACTCTGCCCGCATGCGCGCGTTCATCGCGGCCGAATTGAATGTGCCCGGGCCCGACGTGCAGGCCATGGTCTTGGGGGGACATGGCGACACGATGGTACCGCTGGCTCGTTATACGACGGTGAAGGGGAAACCCGTTTCTGACATGATGTCGAAGGAACGGTTGGATGCGATCGTCAAGCGGACACGCGAAGGCGGAGCCGAAATCGTAGGTCTCTTGAAGACCGGCAGTGCGTTCTATGCCCCATCGGCCTCGGCGGTCGATATGGTCGAGGCGATCATGAAGGACCAGAAGCGGGTATTGCCCTGTGCCGTGCTCTGCGAGGGCGAGTATGGATTGAAGGATGTGGTGGTGGGGGTTCCGGTCAAGCTGGGCCGAGGCGGGGCGGAACAGGTGGTCGAATATGAATTGACGGCAGAGGAGCAGGCGGGGTTGGCGAATTCGGCTCATGCCGTGCGCGAGCTCTGCGCGACAGTCGATCGGTTGATGGCCTAATGTGATCGTGTTCGAGGTCAGCGCGACAGCAGAAACGGGCCGGCGGTAGAGATAGCGACGTGGCAGTACACTTAATAAGGAGATGCAATGAAATTTCTTGAAGATGCGTTTCAGACAGCGGGGGTAGGCTTTGTCCTTGCAGTTGTATTGATTGCGGTGTTTTTGGGCGTTACGGGCATCGGTGCCGGTGAGGTGGATTGGGTTGGGATGATCTTCCGATGGATTCACTTCATCGCGGGGATTACCTGGATCGGTATTCTCTACTTTTTCAACTTCGTGAACGGAGGCTTTCTCAAGAGCCTCGATGGTCCCACGAAAAATATCGTCATTCCCAAACTGATGCCCCCCGCGCTCAACTATTTCAGACATGGGGCGACCGTCACGGTGCTCGCCGGGATTGCGCTGTATGGTTACCTGTATGCCAAAGGGGGAACCGGCGCGATTGCGCTGGGAATCGGCGGGACCTTGGGCATTATCATGATGATCAACGTCCATGCGATTATTTGGCCGGCTCAAAAGAAGATCATTGCCGCGGTGACGGCCGCAGCCCAGGGAACTCCTGCGCCGGCAGAAATGGCTCAATGGGGCCGGACCGCGCTCCTGGCTTCACGGGTCAACGTGCTCTTGTCGATTCCCATGTTGTTTTTCATGGGAGCCGGCAGCCACTTCAAGTAAGATGTTGAACAGCAAGGCTGGCGGGGAGACCTGCCGGCCTTGTTCCTTTCTTCCCGTCCCTGCCTCAGCCCCCTCCATCGTTCCCCTGCCATGCACAGATGGCCCATATGTCCTGTATTGCATGGGTCGCTGGCCCTAAGTCGTTGAGATTCAGGCCTATTATCGTGCCATTGCCTTGACGAATACCGGCCAGGCACTTTATAGTAACGCTCCGCATTGTGAGCCAAACCGGTAAGGAAGGGCGCATGACGACTGCGACTGACCCGCGAGTTCTCCAAACGCTTGACGGCGACCCATGGGATATCGATGCCTACTTGAAGATCGGGGGCTACGAGGCCTGGAAGAAGTGCGTCAAAGAGCTGAGTCCGACCGATATCGTCAATGAACTGAAGAAAGCCGGGCTCCGTGGCCGAGGAGGCGCGGGCTTTCCCACCGGCATCAAGTGGGAAAAGGTCCTCAACCACCGGGTCAAAGAACATTACTTCGTCTGTAATGCGGGCGAACATGAGCCGGGTACATTTAAAGACCGTCATCTCCTCAAGTTAGCGCCACACCAGCTCATCGAAGGCTGCCTCATCGGGGCCTATACGGTGCAAGCCAAGGCGGCGTTTATCTATGTGAATCACGAGTACCACGAAGAACGCGAGAATTTGAAGAAAGCGTTGGCTCAGGCGAAGGAACGAGGGTTCCTGGGCAAGAATGCCATGGGCAGTGGGATGGATATCGATCTGCAAGTGTTCGAGGGCCATGGAAGTTATGTGGCTGGTGAAGAAACAGCGATGCTCGAATCGATGCAGGGGCGGCCGGCGATGCCGAGGCAGAAGCCCCCGTTCTACCCAACGGACTTCGGGCTCTACGGGAAGCCGACCCTGGTCAATAATGTCGAAACGTTGTGCAACATTCCACGGATCATCCATAAAGGCGCAGCCTGGTTTACGGAGGTCGGCACGGAGAAATGTCCCGGCACGATGATGTTCTCTCTCAGTGGCGCCGTGAATCGGCCTGGCGTGTACGAGAGGCCGATGGGGATCACGATCCGGGAACTCATTGATACCTGCGGCGGCGGCGTGCCTGGTGGACGCAAGATCAAGGCTGTGTTCCCCGGTGGACCGGCCTTTTCGATGGTCACGGCCGATCAGCTCGATCTGACAATGGATTTCGATTCGCTCAAGAAAGCCGGCACCGGACTCGGGTCAGCCGGCATGATTGTGGTCGATGATGCCACCTGTATGGTGGCGAAGACGCTGCATTTTTCGAACTTTTTCAAAGGCGAGAGTTGCGGACAATGCCCACCCTGTCGAATGGGGACCATTAATCTTGCTGCACTGATGACCAAGATCGAGCAGGGAGAGGGGACGCAGAAAGACTTGGATAGCCTCCTTCAGCTTTGCGGGTTTGTGAAGGGGACGGGTTATTGCACGCTGGTCACGGGGGCTGCGGTGTTGGTGCAGAGCAGCATGAAACTGTTCCGTCACGAATTCGAGGAACATATCCGGTTGCAGCGCTGCCCCTATCAGCCGGTGGCGGCTGGTGCAACGGCGCATTGAGAGGGATTGCGATGCCGCGCGTGACATTTCTCCATCCTGATGGCAAGAGCGGAGAAGTTCCGGAGAATACGTCCCTCTTGGACGCGTCGAAGGTTCTCGGGTTTACGTTGAATAACGATTGTGGTGGGAATGCCTCCTGCACCACCTGTCGGGTTGAAGTGCAGATGGGCGCCGAGAATCTGTCGGAGATCGACTTCGATGAACAGGATCTTCTCGATCGGGAGGCGCTCAGTGAACCGTGGCATCGGCTTGGATGCCAAGCCAAAGTGCTCGGAGACGTGGTGGTTCTGGTCCCAGAGGGTAAGTGGGTTGCACCCACGACGACGCAAGTAGAGTCGCAGGGTATTGAAATTCGGTAAAGAGATGTTACACTAAGCCATTCCAGGCAGGTCTTCGAAGGACGGCCTGGTCACACGAGGAGGATTAGATATGGTTACGATTACGGCGATTGCAGAGCAGAAGATCAAGGAATTGATGATTGAAGAGAAGGATATCGTCGGCTTGCGCGTCTACGTGAAGGGCGGCGGTTGCCACGGGTATCAATATGGGATGGCGTTCGAGTCCAAGATGGGCGATGACGACACGGTGGTTGAGAAGGGTGACGTCAAGGTCATCATGGATTCGCAGAGCGCGCCATTGTTGCAGGGAGCTGAAGTCGATTACGTGGACAGCCTCCAAGGGTCCGGGTTCTCGATCAAGAATCCACAAGCGAAGACGACCTGCGGCTGCGGCAGCTCTTTCAGCGCCTAAGGGATGTGCGCTGGAGTGGCGCGAGTTGTTTCGTTGAATGAATAGGGGAGCCAGGATTGTCCGTGTATGTGGGCAATTCTGGCTTTTCCGTTTTTCCGGATGAATGTGAGCTGAATCCACGATGGCACAGGCGAGTGTGACAAGGCGGTATCGGTTTTGCGCGGCACATCGGCTGCATACGGATCAATTATCCCCCGCTGAAAATGTGGCGGCATTTGGAAAGTGTAATAATGCCAATGGGCATGGCCATAACTATGTCGTCTTGGTGACCGTCAACAGTACGGTCCCGACCGCGACGAATACAGGAGTGGACCTTGATCAGCTGGATCGGACCGTGGCCGACAAGGTGATTACGCGATTCGACCATCAGGATCTCAACCAAGATCCTGAGTTTGCCGATCTCACCACGACGGGAGAAAACCTGGTGTTACTGATCTGGGACCTTCTCCTGAAGCACCTGCCCAACGGGCAGTTGGAAAAGGTCGGGCTCATCGAAACGCGCGACAATTACTTCGAGTATGCGGGGTCGGCAACACATGCCCCGGTGCTCAGAGAGGGACGAAATGGCTAAGCAGGGAGTCAGGCGGAAGAGTGGGCGTCCGATTGAAGACGTCAACGGAAGTGGGAAACCGGCCGATCTGGACGTGCTGCAATCTCTCGTCACCGAGATGTTGCTTGCCCTCGGCGAAAAGCCCGGCCGCAACGGCCTCATGAAGACCCCAGAGCGCGTGGCTAAGGCATTAGCCTTCATGACTCAGGGGTACCAGCGGAATATCGACCAACTCTTAAACGGCGCGCTGTTCCCGATCGAGTACGACGAGATGGTCATCGTGAAGGACATCGATTTCTTCAGCATGTGCGAGCACCATTTGCTTCCGTTCTTCGGCAAGGTCCATGTGGGCTATCTGCCCAATAAGAAGGTGGTGGGGCTGAGCAAGATTCCGCGCATCGTGGATACCTTCGCGCGCCGGTTGCAGGTCCAAGAGCGGCTGACCGTACAGATCGCCGAAACCCTCAAGACCAAGCTCAACGCCCATGGAGTCGGCGTGGTCGTTGAAGCGCGGCACCTCTGCATGATGATGCGGGGCGTCGAAAAGCAGAACACGGTCGCGGTCAGCAGTTCGATGCTGGGCGCCTTCCGTACACAGCCGCAAACCAGGATAGAGTTTCTCAAGTTGATACGTCGGAGCAACGTCGGCGACTCCGACTAAGCAGGACGTTGAAAAGGTCTCCCTTCTCATCCGCCCAACCTCAGCGCGCCAAGACGCGCCTTTCCCTAGGCTGCGCTCTCGCCTCGAAAGCATTCTCAACGTAGCCATGAGGCTACGCTTCCGATGCTTCCATCGGCTGCGGCCTTGCCGGATGAACGTTTTGAACGTCCTTCGTGGCAGGTCCTATCGCCCTCCTCGTTCCCTCGTATGCTCCTCCACTCGCTGCCGCTCGTGTTGTTCCGTCTGGCTTCTTGGGAATGGCATCCCGCTGATTTTTAGGGCACAGGGCACACACAAGTTCATGGGACCAAGTCGAGCCAGGGGTCAATGCGTGACCCCTGGACGAATGTGGAGGCAAAGACTGCGACGATGTGGCTGGCGTTTGCGATCATCTCGCCCGGCGTATACAATTCTCCCCATTCTTGAGGATTCAGATGACCCCTTCACACGATCAGACGTCCGATTTGTTTGGGACTCCAGAGGGAGAGAAATCCGTTGAGGCTCCGTTGGCCGAACGTCTGCGCCCGCGAGAGTTTGCGGACTTCGTCGGGCAGGATGATATTACGGCGTCGGATCGACCGTTGCGCCGGGCGATCGAGGCAGATCAACTCTCCTCCGTCATCTTCTGGGGGCCGCCAGGTTCTGGCAAAACCACGCTGGCTCATCTTGTCGCACGTCATACCAAGGCGCAGTTCGTGCCTTTCTCGGCGGTTACGGGGGGTGTTCCTGAGTTGCGGGCCATCATCAAGACTGCGGAGCAACGTCAGGCGATCAACGGTCAACGGACGATTCTCTTCGTCGATGAGATTCATCGCTTCAATAAGGCACAGCAGGATGCCTTTCTCCCTCATGTCGAGCGGGGAACCATTATCCTGGTTGGCGCGACAACGGAAAATCCCTCCTTCGAAGTGATCTCACCGCTGCTGTCTCGTTCCCTGCTCATTGTGCTCAAGCCCCTATCGGATGAGGCGCTTGGGCAGATCCTTGATCGGGCGCTCACAGATCTAGAGATCGGGTTGGGGAAATGGAATGCTCGCCTTTCGCCAGAGGCCAGGCAGCGATTGACGGCCTATGGCAACGGCGATGCGAGGGCGCTTCTGACCGCGCTGGATTTTGTCGTTAGACAGCAGCCGGCTGGGCCTGATGGGACGCGCGTGATCGATGGCGCGGCGCTGGAAGCCGCGTTGATGAAAAAGTCGATCCGGTACGATAAGTCAGGGGAAGAGCATTACAACGTCATCTCCGCCTATATTAAGAGCCTGCGTGATTCCGATCCGGACGGCGCGCTCTATTGGCTCGCCAGGATGTTGGAAGGGGGAGAGGATCCGAAGTTTATCGCCCGTCGCCTGGTTATTTTTGCTTCCGAAGACGTAGGGAATGCCGATCCGACGGGGCTGCTAGTGGCAACCGCGGTCGCCCAGGCCGTGCAGTTTGTGGGGCTCCCCGAGGCGCAGATCAATTTAGCCCAGGGGACGACCTACCTCGCCACCAGGCCCAAAGATAATGCCTCCTATGTCGGACTCCTTGAGGCGATGGAAGATGCAAAAGCTCATGGAAATCTAGGGGTTCCGCTCCATTTACGGAATGCCGTTACCTCCATGATGAAGGGGCTCGGGTATGGCAAAGGTTATCGCTATGTCCACGACGATCCTCAGGCCAAGGCGCAGGGGCACCTCCCTGAATCGCTCAAGGGCCGTCGGTACTATCGACCTAAGGACGCATAAATAGGGGGCAGGCAGAGTGGTGGACAAAGATTTCTAATCGGTTATACTTAGGCTCATGAAACGACAGAGCCCGAAGCTAGCTGCATCGATTGCCGCCACAAACGAACGGCGTAAGCTTGTGCGGGCAACGTTGGTCGGCTCCGCGTTGATTTCGCCGAAGAGTGGCTCGAAGGCAATTACGGCTGTGTTGGATAACGTCAATAAAGTCGGCGCGGGCCTGCATACGAAAGAGAAGTTGGCGGAGGCTCAGTCAGTGACGGTGTCGTTGGCATTTCTCGATTCTGACCGTGCGGAACAGATGGAGCGTCTCGACGGAAAAGTCGCATGGGTGAAGCCGTGGGAGAAGAGGTTTTTGATCGGCGTCGTCTGGGACGAGTTGGTGACGAAAGAGAAGAACCGCTGGTTGTACTATTATCTTGAAGAAACTGTTCGATCCTCGGTCTAGTCAAGGCCTCGACAGGCAATTCCTGATTTCTTACCTCTCGCTTCTCCCGCTAGTCTTGCCTGTCCCGCAGTGATTTTACTACGCAAAAGCCGTCAGTTTTTGTTTCACGTCTTCCAGTTCAGCTGAGAGTGTTTCCCACTTGGCCGTGAGCCGCACAAGATCCTTCTTCCAGCCGTCATACTCAATCTGCAGCGCACTCCACTTGGTGGATTCATTTTTATAGAGTGCGGGGTTGGCCAGTTCGAGGTCCCGAGCTTTGATCTTCGTTTCACAGTCGGCGACCTCGGCTTCGGCCCGCACGAGCTGCTTCTCCAGGCGGGCTTGGGCCTTGCTCAAATCGCGGCGATCTCCGGATGAGGACTTGGCCGGGGCTTGCGACGCCATGGCTCTGGTCGGCCCGACGGTTTTTTCACGATCCACTCCCTTCAGGTCGTCACTCGATTCCTTGATGGATTCGAGTTCCTGCGCTTTCTTCCACAAGTAATATTCATAGTCACCGGTGAAGCTGCGGGCCTTGCCCTCTTCGATTTCAATGACGCGCGTGCAGACTCTGGTGAGAAAGGTGGGGTCGTGGGAAATGAAAATGATCGTACCGGGGAACTCCGAGAGTGCATCAGTCAACATATCGACCGACGCCGGGTCGAGATGGTTGGTCGGTTCGTCGAGCAGCAACGTATTCGCCGGTTCGACCAACATCCGCGCGAGTGCAACGCGATTGCGTTCCCCTCCGCTCAGTGCCTTGATGGGTTTCTTTTGATCGTCACCGGTGAAGAGAAAGGCGCCGGCAATTCCGCGGAGGAAGTTCGTTTCCGCCTGGTTGGACACTTCGGTGAGAGATTCCAGGATGGTATGTTCCGGGTTCAACGTCTCGGCCTGATGCTGAGCAAAATAGTGCAGCGTGACACCATGGCCGACCGTTCGTTTGCCTTTGTCCGGCTCCAGCGCGCCTGCCAGCATCTTGAGCAACGTACTTTTCCCAGCCCCGTTTTCTCCCACCAGCGCCACTCGCTGACCCCGTTCGATCGAACACTCGACTTTTTCGTAGACCACTTTTTCTCCATAGCGTTTGGATGCGCCCTGGAGTTCGAGCACTTGCCGGCCGCTCGCTGGGGGGATGGGGAATTTGAACTTCACCCGTTTGGGATCGCGCTTCACCTCAATCATCTTGACCTTATCAAGCTGCTTGATGCGCGATTGGACCTGGCTGGCTTTGTTCGCCTGGTAGCGGAATCGATCGACGAAGGTTTGGACGCGTGCGACCTCTTTCGCCTGGCGTCCTGCGGCGGCCTCTTGCTGTGCGTCTCGTTCGGCGCGGATCTTTTGGAACGAGGTATAGTTGCCGCGATATTCTTCGATCTTACGATGCCGGAGATCCCAGATGTGCGTGACGACACGATCCAGAAAGGCCGTGTCGTGGCTGATGAGCAACAGGGTCATCTCCGATTCCAGAAGGAATTGCTCGAACCAGCGTTGCGTCGGTTTGTCCAAGTGGTTGGTCGGCTCGTCGAGCATGAGGACATCTGGCTTGGTCAGCAGCAGATGCGCCAAGGCCACACGCATGCGATAGCCGCCTGACAACTTTTCGACTTCACGGGTGAAGTCGATCTCGGAAAAACCAAGCCCCATGAGGATACGTTCGGCCTCATGCTCTGGATAGAGATCGCGGTGCGTGGCGTCCAGGACGTTTTTGCCCGTGATGGTTTCAAGTTCCTGAGGGAGGTACCCGATGCGAAGTCGAGGCCGCTTCCGGATGCTGCCTTTATCCGGTGATTCCTCTTCGAGGATCATGCGGAAGATCGTGGTCTTGCCGGCGCCATTGGGCCCCACCAGGCCGACCCGCGAGCCGGGGCGGAGATGCGCTGTGGCACCTTCAAGCAGAACCCTCGTGGAATATTGTTTATAGACGGACTCGATTTGAAGCATGTTTCCCCGGACTGGCTAGGGGCTAGCGGCGTAAAGCTAGAGGCGATGAATTGAGGAGTCTGGATTGGCGTGAGACTTAGGAGCTACTTCTGAAGATTGCTCGTACCTCTAACCCCTTGCCCTGTGCCGCTGACCTGAAAATTTGGTGGAGCTGGCCGGGATTGAACCGGCGACCTCGTGAATGCCATTCACGCGCGCTCCCAACTGCGCTACAGCCCCACGTCGATTGGCTTGGAAATAGGCGAAAATCCTTGCAAAACAGCGGTGATGCTAACACGGCATTCCCTCAGCAGTCAAGAAAAGTAACGCAGGCTGGCCCACCAGTTTCTAGTGCTCGCGGAACGTGCGCATAAGAGACGGAGCGGTAATGCCTCATCACGGTTCTTGACAAACGATAGAGGCATCCCTACCATGGCCCCTCGGCTCTGGCTTTCGGTCTGGCCAGGGCTCTTTTTTTGGGAGTATTTCAGGCGATGGGCAATCTCGTAGTCATCGGGGCGCAGTGGGGCGACGAAGGCAAGGGCAAGATTGTGGATATCTTGGCTCGCGACGTCGATGCGGTGGTGCGTTATCAGGGTGGGTCCAACGCGGGGCACACCGTGATCAATGACCAGGGCACCTTCGTGTTTCACCTCATCCCCTCCGGCATTCTCTATCGCGGAACGCTGTGCGCCATCGGAAATGGCGTTGTCGTGGATCCTGCCTCATTAATCGAGGAGATGGACCATCTCGAGACGCAAGGGGTGAAGATCGGCAATAACTTTGTCGTCAGCCAGCGCGCCCATCTCATTCTCCCGTACCACAAGGCCATCGATAAAGCAGCTGAACAGTCGAAGGGCTCACGCCGAATTGGCACGACGGGTCGCGGGATCGGCCCTTCCTACGCCGATAAGATCTCGCGGATCGGCATCCGAATGGGCGATCTGCTCAATCCGAAAGCCTTTCGAACCAAACTCGAAGAGAACCTCGTTGAGGTCAATTGGTTTGTCGAGAAGCTCTACAAGATGGAACGGTTCGAGGTCGACAAGATATTCCAGCAATATATGGGCTATGCCGATCGGCTGAAGAGCCATATCGTCGATACCGTGATGCTTGTCAATAAGATGGTCGACGCGAAGAAGACCGTCCTGTTCGAAGGGGCGCAAGGCACGCATTTGGATGTGGACTTCGGCACCTATCCATTCGTCACCTCCTCCAGTTCAACGGCCGGCGGTGCCTCGACCGGAACCGGCGTGGGCCCGACGAAGATCGATGCGGTGCTCGGCATCGTCAAGGCCTACACTACTCGTGTCGGCAGCGGGCCGTTTCCGACGGAACTCACCGATGAAGTGGGCATGGGGCTCCAGGCCCGAGGCAAGGAATTCGGTTCGACGACCGGACGTGCGCGCCGCTGCGGCTGGTTCGACGGCGTCGTTATGCGGTATGCCACCAAAGTGAACGGACTCACGTCCCTTGCCGTGACCAAGCTGGACGTGCTCGACGGCTGCAAGGAGCTCAAAGTCTGTACCGGCTATCGTTATCAGGGAAAACTCTACCGGGACATGCCCTCCGACCTTCAAGCCCTGACCGACTGCGAGCCGGTCTATAAGACCTTCAAGGGGTGGACCGGAGCCACGACCGGCGCGACCACCTATAAACAGCTTCCCGCAGAAGCGAAGCGCTATCTCCAGTATCTCGAAGAAATCGCCGAATGTCCGATCGACATCATCTCGACCGGCTCGAATCGCAGTGAAACCATCGTGCTCCGCAACCCCCTCAAGACCCGCCCACGTGCGCGGTAATTGGTGAATTTTCTCTCTAGGCAGAGGCCGATCGTCGGTGGTAGAATTCGGCCCCTACATTCAGTGAGCCGGTAGCTCAGTTGGTAGAGCATCGCCCTTTTAAGGCGAGGGTCCTGGGTTCGAGGCCCAGCCGGCTCACCATACATCTTCCATAGATGACGCAGTTCGGACTGTCCGATGGCCAGGATTGGACGGTCATGGGATAGTTATCCTCCCTTGACCGCGCATCAGCGGCAACCAACATTGCAGCCCTGCAATCGACCTCTCTCGCGTCTGTCCCCGCCACATCCAGTTGCCAGAAAACTGCTTCGGTTCTCCTTCCAGGGGATGGCCCGGGACTCACCGAACAGACCGTATTACTAACCAACCCTCAGTCGGGCAACCTGGCGTGACCGAGCCTATCGCCGTAGGAGGGCGATCCAGCGCCACAGCTTCAGCAGGCTGGCAAGGGAGGCCGCCACGTAGGTGAGCGCGGCTGTGGTGAGGATGCTGCGCGCTACCGCTCGTATTCGGGCGACAGGTAATTGCCCTGTCGGAAGACTGGAAGGGCACGTCTGAAACTGGCGTCCCACTCGACCGGCAGCGTGACGAGGCCGACTAGCGTAGAGATCCCCACCGTCGCCAGTCCGGCCACCATGACGAGGAGGCCTGCCGCAGGGCTCTTGGCCAAGGACGCCGCGATCGGAATCTCCATCATCAGGACCACCCCGACCTTCTCCGCCCCCTGCGCGACCCGCACGAGCTCCGTCCGTTCCGCGAGCGGCTGGTAGCCCTGGAGATCTTGCATAGCATGGCCGATGACTGTCCTCGCTTCCCTCTCCGGTTCAGCATCTACCCCAGAGGGGGTTACGTCTGTCTGATTCAGTGTGGGATACTACGCGACCGCTCCGTCGTGCTCCGATCAATGCCCGCATCACGTCTGAACCGATTGCCTGTCGACATTCTCAAAAAGTCTTCTGAGTTTAGAATCAATCTTATAGACTGGCGGAAGTGGAACAGGCTCATCGCCGTTGGGCTGGCCTGGCTGCTTACCCTCGGCTGCTGTTCCTTTCTGCCTGAACCGGGGGCTAGGGATTCCGGGATACGGTCGTTACAGACGGAGTGCACAGATGTCCTCTGCATTGAAAGCGATTCGCCAGTTGAGCGAAGCCCTATTTCAGTACACCCATGTAGACGACATGGTTCGTCAAACTCTGCATGCCGCGCTTGATGTCATCGGAGCAGATGCGGGGTCCGTGTTACTCGCGAACCCTGAGACTCGGAAATTGGTGTTTCACTACGTCGTCGGAGAGACTGCCGCGTCGTTGCAAGGGACCAGCATTATCTGGGACGAGGGCATTGCCGGCGCGGTGTTTACCTCCGGCAACCCGGAAGTGATCTCTACGGTGCAAAAGGATGCGCGCCATTACTCCGCGATGGATATGCTGACCGGATTTCAATCCCGTGACATGATCGTCGTGCCCCTGAAGCGGCATGGAGGCAACCCGATCGGCGTTATCGAAATCCTGAACAAGAACACGGGCCCGATCACCCGTGACGACCTGGATACGCTGGTCGTGCTCGGCGCTATTGCCGCTTCCGCCATTGAACAGTCGAAGACCGTTGAGGCGTTACGCGTCAAGGACGTCCAGCTTCAGCAGGCGCAGAAAATGGAAGCGGTCGGTCGCCTGGCGGGAGGCGTGGCGCATGATTTCAATAACCTGCTGACGGTGATTCGAGGCTATAGCGAACTGATCGTCATGGGCGCCAATGGCAATTCGCCGACGCGATTGCATGCCGAAGAGGTGCTGAAGGCTGCGGACAGGGCCACGGGGCTTACGACCCAGTTACTGGCATTCAGCAGGAAACAGGTCCTTGAGCTGCGAGTCGTGCGATTGAATGAGGTCGTCGCGAATGTGGAGAAACTGTTGCGGCGTTTGATCGGAGAAAATATCCAGTTCATTTCAACCGTCGGACCCAGCCTTGGCTGGGTCAAAGCCGATCCGGGGCAGTTGGAGCAGGTCTTGATCAATCTCGCGGTGAATGCGAGAGACGCCATGCCTCAGGGCGGGACCTTGACCATCGGGATCGTCCAACGTGACCTCGATGAGACGTTTACCAGCCGGTACCTGGATTTTGAGCCGGGAGCCTATTGCGTCCTCTCGGTGACTGACACCGGATGTGGGATGAACAAGGATACCCTTTCGAAACTGTTTGAACCCTTCTTTACCACCAAGGATCCTGGCAAGGGGACCGGGCTGGGCCTCTCCATCGTCCATGGGATTGTGAAACAAAGCCGTGGTCAGATCCTGGCTTCCAGCGAGCCGGGGGTCGGTACGACCTTCAACCTTTACCTGCCCTCCGTGGGGGCGCCTGTCGAGGTGGCGGCATCTCCTCACGAGGCTCCTGCCGCTTCGCTCGGAACAGAGACGGTCCTGGTCGTGGAAGATGAGGGGCAGGTCCGCACGCTTGAGTGCGGACTGCTTGAAGCCAGCGGCTATCACGTGTTGGCAGCCAGCCATGGCGGAGAAGCGTTGCGTATTTGCCAGGAATATTCAGGTACCATCGACCTTCTAGTGACGGATCTTATCCTGCCTCACATGAACGGACGGGAGTTGGCCAGCCGGGTCGTTCCGATCCGCCCGTCGATGAAGGTGCTCTATGTGTCCGGCTACCCTGACGAGACGCTCGTCGCAGCCGGGGTCGCGAGGAGCAAAGTGCCCTTTCTCCAGAAACCCTTTGCGTCTGATGCCCTGTTGCAGAGCGTGAGGACCGTGCTCGACGGGACAGGCGATACTCCACTCTGACACGGGACCATGGCAGACCATTCCCTCAGACAGATTCAGGAAATCAGCGCGCTGCTGAATTCCAGCCTCGATCCGACGACCATCCGCACCCATGCCATCGAAGCGGCCACCCTGCTCATGAACGCCGAAGCCGGTTCCCTGCTCTTGCTGGATGGCGCGACCGGGGAGTTGTACTTCGAGGTGGCCCATGGCGAAAAGGGCGCAGCCGTTCGCGCCTCACGTCTCAAGCCTGGACAGGGCATCGCAGGCTATGTCGCACGGACCGGTCAGCCGCTCATCGTCAACGACGTCCAGCGCGATCAGCGGTTTTTTGGACAGGTGGACCAGGCCAGCGGATTTGTCACACGTAACATGGTCTGCGTACCGGTCACGGCACACGGGCGTCTCCTGGGTGTACTCCAAGCGATCAATCGTAACGCCGGTCAATCGTTCGATGAGGACGACCTTCAGAACTTCGTCGCGCTCGGCCATCAAGTCGGCATTGCCATTGAAAATGCCAATCTCTACGAGGACATTCATCTGCTTTTCGAGGGATTCATTTCCGCGAGCGTGCAGGCCATCGAAAGCCGTGACCCGACCACCAGTGGCCATAGTCAGCGTGTGGCCACCTTGACCTGTCGCCTTGCGGAGGAGGTCAGCCTGACCCGGTCCGGACTCTATGCGGGGATTCAGTTTACGGCGGATCAAATGAAGGAAATCCGTTATGCCGCGGTGCTTCACGATTTCGGGAAGGTCGGTATTCGTGAGAACCTGTTGCTCAAAGCCAAAAAACTATATCCGGCCCAGCAGGAACTGATCAAGGCACGATTTGATTTCATCAAGCGGACGATGGAGGTTGATACATTACGCCGGAAACTCCGTGTCTATGAATCTACAGCTGGAGAAAAGAAGCAGGCTCTGTTGGCCGGACTGGATGAACAACTGGCGCGGCGGATGAGCGAAGTCGACGAATTGCTGTCCAGTATCCTCACTTGCAATCAACCGGCGTCTCACTCTCACAGTCAAACAGGGAAGCTGAAGGAGATCGCCCGTATGGAGTACCGTTCATACGACGGGCCCCGTCCTTTCCTCACGGATGAGGAACTCGGTGCGTTGTCGGTGCTCCATGGAAGCTTGACGCGGCAGGAACGGAACGAGATCGAACGGCATGTCACCCACACATTCGAATTCCTGTCGAAAATTCCCTGGAGCAGGGCGCTGCAGCAGGTTCCTGCGATCGCGTGGAGTCACCATGAAAAGCTGGATGGCAGTGGGTATCCCCGCGGGCTGTCGAGCGATCAGATCCCGTTGCAGGCCCGCATGATGACCATCTGCGATATCTACGACGCCTTGACGGCCTCGGACCGGCCCTACAAAGCGGCGATTCCGTCCGCCACTGCGCTCGGATATCTTGAAAGTCAGGCGAAGGAGGGGAAGCTGGACTCTGAACTCGTCGACTTATTCGCAGGCCATCACGTATACCAGGCCACGCAGTCCCACCAGACGATTCGCAAGGTCGGCTGAGCAGGCTGCGCGGCCTGCGACCTTGCGAATCGACCATTTCAGCTCTGAAATGCGCAGGGGCTCAACTCGCGCGGGATTCCAGTTGCGCCTGTCCGGCGTTCGCCGCTCGATATTTTATGGTATAGGTTCCCACCGGCTCCTGGCGGCCTTTGACGGTGACGATCTGAAGCTTTCTGACCTGCACCTGACTGCGCCAGTCTCGCAGAGGGTCCGCTGTGTCACGACGGATTTCCAGGGCCAGCTTCGATACGGTGAATTCGGTCAGCAATATCGGATGGCCCAACGTTCTGGTGAGTCCTTGGATACGCGCGGTCAGATTCACTTGATCACCAATCATGGTGTAATCCATTTTTTTGCCTTCGGCGCCAATGTTACCGACCAGGGCGATGCCCGTGTTGATGCCGATTCCGCTGTCGAGGATCGGTTTTCCCTGGGCCCTCCATCCGGCCTGGAGTGTCGTCAGGCTGGCCCGCATTTCCAACGCGCATTGGACGGCCAATTCGGCATGGTCCGGCTGGTCCAGCGGCGCCCCCCAAAAGACGACGATCTCATCACCGACGAATTTGTCCAGGGTGCCATTCCACTTGAAAATGACGTCCGTCATCGCGCTGAGATATTCATTGAGCTGCTCGACCACATCTTCTGCCGAACGGTGCTCGCTGAATGAGGTGAACCCGACCAGGTCGGTGAACAATATCGTCAACTCCTTGCGCTGCCCCCCCACCGTCGCCTTCGAAGGGGACTTCATGAGTTCCTGCACGATTCGAGGGCTGACGTAACTGGCAAACATGGAATGAATCTCTCGAGCCTGTCGCTCTTTGAAGACATAATTGAGGACGGTGGTCACCATGAAGACCGATCCGATGGCCAGGGTCGGCATCACCAGCGGCAGGCAGATGCCCTTGATGACGAACAGTGCCTGTGCTGTACCGACGTAGGTCAACCAGGTTATCCCTGCCAAGGATGCTCCATGGATGGCCCGCACCCGCGGCAGGGCATGAGTCAAGGTGAGCCCGAAGCACAGCACCAGGGCTAGTTCGACGGGGCCGGCCCACAATCCGCTGGACAGGAACCGCTGATGCAGGATGTTCTCGACCACGGTGGCATTTTTTTCGACACCGGGAACATTGGCCGAAAACGGGGTGCTGAGTTGATCGTAGGTTCCCAGGGCCGCCGTGCCGACTAAGACGGCTTTTCCCCGGAAGTAGTCGGTGGGGATGCGATCGTGGAGCACATCTGTCGCAGACACCCAGGGAAATGAACGTTCGCGACCGGCATAGTTGATCAGCAGGCGCAGCTTCTGATCCGTCGGAACGGCCATCGGACCGATCTGGATTCCCTCTCCAAGCACTAAGGCCATTTGTTCTCTCGTGCGTCCGAGATACAACCGCGCGATTTCCAGCGCGAACGAGGGATAATAGGCATCGTCATGGCGCAGGACGAGTACTTCTCGGCGGGTCACGCCGTCGTGATCCGGCAATCGATAGACATGTCCGAGCCCTTGTGCCTGCCTGGCAAAGATGTTGAGTGGAGGCAGGATGCCGGATGCGTCATAGGGGTGGAAATCTGCCGAGGACCCTGATTGCCGGACCAGCATGAACTCGCTTTTCTTCAAACTCTCGGGGACCCCGTGAGCCTTGTCCTGAGTGGTCTCGGCGACGGGGCCTTCCGGCACAAAGAAAGGCATGGCCAAGACGACGGTGCCTGCCCGGGCGAGGCTTTCCGCGAGACGCTGATCGCTGTCTAACGCAAGGAGTCCTTGCTCCAATAGGCGACCTGTTTCGCCCTGCAGGGGTTCACCCCTTCCTGCTCCGGCCAGCCTGGCCCTCAGGTCGCGAATCTCATCGGAGGTTTCCGTCTCGGCGTAGATAATGTCGAGGCCGATCAACGCCGGTTCGCCTGCATGGATTCGATCGAGGAGGCGGGCCTGTGTGTTGCGGGGCCAGGGCCATCGTCCAATCTCTTTCAGGCTCTTCTCGTCGACCAGGACGAGCACGACTTCCTGGCCGGGAGTTCGTTCGCCTCGCAGCCTGAATTGTAAATCCAATGCAGTATTGTCGAGCCGCACGATGAGGTTGGGGCCCAGCCAGGTCAGGAATACTAATCCGATCGTGACAGACAGGCCCAGCCAGAGCCCGAGTCGAAATCCGGTATCCGAGTAGTTGTGTGTCGAGAGGCTCACGACAGTCCATCCAGCGTTCGAGGCCAACGAAGGGGCTTCCCACTCACTGAGTACCATTGTGCCTGGATGTATTGGCGGGACAAGACAATTTGCACAGTCCGCAGCAGCTTTTGTCCAGGGGAGGCGTGATGTGGGGGCGGGAAGTTGCAGAGGAGGGTCTGGGGTATGTAGGGCTCGATCACCGGCCTAAACTGCTGCGGCCCTTGCCCGGTTGGGGCAAGGGCCGCAGGAGCCACAGCGATGATCGATGGACCCTAATGTCCGAGCAAATTCAGGGCGCCATTAATGACCGCAGGGGGAATCGCAAGGACCGCCGGGATTATAGGTACGACCGGTACGACTGGCACGACAGCCACGACTGGAGCTATAACCGGCGCTACGACAGCCACGACCGGAGCCACAACCGGAGCCACGACAGCCGTGACCGGCGCGACAGTCACCGTGGCTGATGCCACAGGAGCGGCAGTCACCGCCGCCGTTGCTCCTGTGCTTCCGCCTACAGTGACGCTCGCGCTGACCTGTCCGGTTCCCTGCCCCGCTGTCGTGCCCCCAGCGTCCCCGTTCAAAGACTCGTTGGAAAGACTGGCCAGGGTTGTCATGGCCTTGACCAAGTGCCCATCTACGTTAAGTGCTTGAAGGGCTTGTGCCGGCAATTCAACGAGGGGGCCTTCGCGCAGGGTTGTGAGCTCGACTGCCATCAATGCTCGGGCCAGTCCCCCGGGAACAGAAGCGAGGATCAGTTCTGCCTTCTCACGTTGGGTCGTGACGGTGCGACCGGCATCATGAGTCAGGAGGGCGCTCGAGGCAGGTCGCTGCGTATGTTTCAGGCTCGATCCGGCCTGGAGATTGTCCATTTGATTATTGAGGGGGTGGGGCGCTGGAACCGAGGGAGCCTTTCCCTCCAAAGCGACGGAAAAGTAGCCTGGATCGACGGCCACGGTTACTCCGCCCGAGGTAAAATCCACACGTCCCGTTTCTCCGATATTAATGATCCCTGACCGCCCGTTCTCTACCCACACGGTGAAATAGGTGCCTCTCGCCGCGGCGACAGCCGAGGGGGTATGGATTTCGAATCTCGACCCGTTGGCCTTGAACACCTTGCTGACGAGGGCCCGCACCTGGCCTTGCAGGAGTTTCACCACGGCCTTCCGGACGTTCTGTTCCGGGTTGTAGATGTATTCATTGATCTCGACCCGGCTACTTTCACCCACCGTGAGCATGCTGTCGTCCTGGAAAAACGCTTTGGTTCTGGACTCTTCCTTGGTCTGGATCACATCCTTAAACAGCACCTGGTCATGAAGTTTGACCGGAAGGGTTTGCCCGTTATGGGGATGCGTCACACCGACCTGCCCTGAGACTGCCATGTAGAACCCGATCCCTTCTGTGCCTAGCTCTGAAGCGAGGGCGGGGGCTGCTCCGAAGATCAGCGTGCCGGCGACGAGGCTTAACGCGAGTCGATGGGTGGTCATAATATCCTCTCTCTCTGGACCGGAAACTTAGGTCATGCGTGACATTTCTTACCCGGTGGAATGGCAGGAACCATACCCAGGCAGGTCTTTTTTGTGCGAGCTGTGACCCCTTGCCAACCTATTGAAATCACTGTGCATCCTGAGCCGTACGCTTTTGGAGCCCCGCGAAGGTATTAGTTCGTTCGTAGCGGTTCCCGTCGAGCGAGGGACATAACTTGTCACCCTCTACAACATTTTGCGTCCTGATTGTCCGGCAGCGAAGGGCTAGAAACGGCTGTTCAGGGTGAGGGAGAACACACTGCGGTTGTAGTTAAATGCCGTGAGGTTGGACTGATCGCGCGTGTAGTTGTATTCCGCGGCGACCGAGAGCCAATCGGTAATCGGCCGGCCGATCGTCGCAGTGAAGAAGAAAATATTATCGCGGCGGGCAGTGGTTCCGCCGGTGGAGAAGGAACTCGGATTATCGTAATTCTGACGGTAGTAGTCGAAGGCGAAGCTTGGTCTCAGTGTCCAGAATTCCGGTATGCCCAAACCCACGGATAGCCGGTGCGCATGGTAGGCCCAATCCGCATTGGTCTGCATGCCCACCGTTGCCGATGCGGGATGTCCGCCTCCGGTGCGATCGTTGTCGAAGGTATAGCCCAACCGGAGATGGCCGGTCCCGTTTGCGAAATAGGCATATTGTGTGACACCTGCCAGCCAGTTTTTCCCGTCCCTGAGGGAATTCCCGGCAAAGCGGTCATCTTGGAAATCCTTGTCTTGATACCTGAGCTGTATCTGGGTAAAAAGGCTATTGCTCTCGGCAATCGTGATAATTGGTTGCAGGGCATGGGCAATCAGAAACGGATCCCCACCGACCCGCACATAGTCGAAGGCATATTGGAACCTCGCCGTCACGATACCGATCTGTCGTTGCACAAACACCGAGGGCGCGTGGTCTTGGATATCGAACGCGTTCAACGTCCGGTGAAGGCTCTGATAAAAGCCGTAGGTGACCCCTGCCGTCCAGAGGGACGTTTGAATCGCCCGATATTCGCCGCGGGCATAGTATGTCGTGCGGAAGTCGTCCTTTCGCGAGATACCGGTCGATCCGCCGGGAGGTTGGATTCCAATGGGAAGCAACACGACATTGGAGTCATATTGGCCACTGATGCTCAGGTTCAGATCCCACTGTTTGGGGCCTTTCGGCACGGCGGTTCGCTGTTGCAGGATCGCGCGAGCCATGCGAGCCAGCTCGGACTCTGGTTCACCTGAGGCCATGGCGGCGTCAAACTCTTTCTGGGCCTGGTCGATTAACCCGCGTTCGTAGTAGGACATGCCTGTGTAGTAGCGGGCCGTGGGTGTGAGGTCGGGGCTGAGCGCCATTGCCCGCGAGAACAACTCAGGAGCCTGTGCGAAGGATTTCAATTCGTGCGACACCACTCCTTGGTAGAAATAGACCAGGGGATTTTGCGGATCGAGTGTCTGGACTTGTTCAAGCGACGCCATCGCTTCCTGGTACTTCCCGAGTTGAGTTTGTGTGATCGCCAGCCCCAGCCAGGCCTGCGCGCGAGTCGGCCGTCGTCTTGTCAGATTACGAAAGAGGGTTTCGGCTTCAGGATATTGTTTCAGCCGTAGGAGCGCCTGGCCCAGGTATTCGGTTGCCTCCGGATCGTCGGGCACGGCCTGCTGGGCCCGTTCAAACAGTTTGGCTGCCTTCTCATAATGTTTCCGTCCGAACTCGACGGTGCCTTTCGCCATGCTGAAATCATAAGTCTCGTTCGGCGCCTGGGCCCAGGCCGCGTAATCGGACGAGACCCAGACCGTGCAGGCCCACAACAGTCTCCACCAAATGTTGTATCCGGATCGTTGCCGCATGCTGTCGGTTTTAGTCGCAGGATATGGATGAATGATATTGATCAGATGCACGTAATAGGCAGGGTAGCAGAGGAAACGTTTGAGTCAACGAATAGCGGTAATTCTCGCAGGATAGAAGCGGGGTTTTGCGAGGCAAGTCAGGGACTTTGTGCTACTGTTTGGCGCGAGAGAATTGGCAGCGCAGGCTTGTCTGCCATACGAGGCGAGGCCGCCGATGTCTCTTTGCCGAAAGGATTCTCTGTGAAAATACGCGTGCTCGGCTGTCATGGCTCCGATCAACTGCTGCACGAAAACGGTCGTACGCTGCAGTGCCAGCCCTGCGCCTTCTTAATCAATGACACCGTGCTGTTGGACGCTGGCACCATTGGGTCACGGCTGACGCTGCCGGAACAATTGAAGATCAGCCACGTTCTGCTATCGCACCTCCACTTCGACCATATCAGGGGGCTCCCGACGCTTGCGGATAATCTCGTCGGGGAACCGGAGGCCTCACTCATTGTGGCCGGTATTCCTGAGGTGCTGGACGGCCTGGGCACCCACATCTTTAACTCTACGGTCTATCCCGATTTCTTCCGGCTTCCCAGCCCCGATCGGCCGGTGTTCGTTCCCCGCCCGTTGAAGTCGGGGGAGGAGTGGAAGGTCTGCGGTCTGAGCATTGTTCCCATCAGGGTGAACCATGTCGTTCCAACCGTGGGATTCCTGATTAGCGATGAGCGCACCACGATTGTCTATAGCGGAGATACCTACCAGACGGAGGATCTGTGGCATGCCGCGTCGTCCAAGTCGAACTTGAGCGCGGCATTTATCGAAGTCTCCTATCCGAATAATCAGGCCGCCCTCGCACAGATGGCCAAACACCTCACGCCCGAACTGATGGGAGGGGAGTTCAGGAAAATCGGCCGTCCCGACGTCCCCGTGTATGCCTACCACATGAAACCGCGATTCAGGAGTACGATCGAAGCGGAGCTGCGCGAGACCCGTATTCCAAATATTACGGTTCTTAACGAAGATCTGGAAATCAGCCTCTAGTGAGACCGGGGAATTCGTGAAGAGACCCACTGCTTAAAGTAATCAGCCTGCCCAATTTATTTCATTCGTTCAGGTAAATGTCCTCGTAGTCTCAGCGCGAACGTCGCTCACGATTTTACTCCATCAGTATTTTCACTGGTCTCCATTCTAAGGCGAGGGTCCTGGGTTCGAGACTCAGCCGGCTCACCCCACAACCCCATAACCCACGTCATCTCTCTTGTTCATTTCATTGCCAAGTCTGTAAGGGCGCACACCTGTCAGGCAGGGGCCCCTGTAGGAGCATGATCCCAACTGGAAAGCCCCTGTTCATCACAAAGGGCTCAATCGGTCTATCGCTTCTGCTTGACTGCGACAGGAGTCCGGTACTAGCTTGCCGTAAGCCTTGCCGCCGCAGGCCGACTCTAGTTGTGTGCCGTTTCTACCGAAGGAGTCCTATGGCCTCTCATTCTCGGACCGCCTCCGCTTCTTCACCACCGATCCTCGCAGAACAGCAGCGCCTCGAAGAGGATGCGAAGCGCCAGCGTCATTGGAAACGGTGGGGCCCCTATGTCAGCGAGCGGGCCTGGGGGACCGTGCGCGAGGACTACAGCCAGAACGGGACCGCCTGGGAGGCGTTTCCCCATGACCATGCCAGGTCCCGCGCCTATCGCTGGAACGAGGACGGCCTCGCCGGCATCTGCGATCGCCACCAGATGATCTGTTTTGCGATTGCCTTATGGAACGGGCGAGACCCGATTCTGAAGGAACGAGTCTTCGGTCTTACCGGCAACGAGGGCAATCACGGCGAGGACGTGAAGGAGTGCTACTTCTATCTGGACTCCACGCCGACCCATTCCTACATGAAATATCTCTATAAGTATCCGCAGGCGGCATTTCCCTATAGCCGGCTGGTCGAAGAGAATCGTTGTCGGGGGCGTCAGGATCCGGAGTTCGAACTCATCGACAGCGGTGTCTTCGACGACAACCGGTACTTCGACGTCTTTGTGGAATATGCCAAGGCGTCGCCGGAAGACTTGTGTATCCGTATCCAAGTTGTGAATCGTGGCCCCGAGCCGGCCGAACTCACGTTGCTGCCGACGATCTGGTTTCGCAACACCTGGTCCTGGGGATCGGACATTCGGCGTCCCCGGCTCAAGCAAGGAGAGCCGACGGACCAGATGAGCGTCATCGAGACGCAGCACGAATATTATGGCTTGCGCCGGTTACTCTGCGAAGGCGAACCCACTTTGCTCTTCACGGAAAATGACACCAACAGCCGCCGGCTCTACGGCGATCAAGAAGGTCCCCGGTACGTGAAGGACAGTTTTCACGATTATGTCGTGCAGGGTGAGAAGGACGCGGTCAATCCTGACCACCTGGGCACTAAAGCCGCGGCCCAATATGTACTCAGGCTTGCCCCCGGCGAGACCAGGACCATTCGTTTGCGATTGACCAACGAAGCACAGAGCCCGGGTGTCGCAACTCCGGA
The DNA here is from genome assembly GCA_030684575.1 of Nitrospirota bacterium. Taxonomy (NCBI): domain Bacteria; kingdom Pseudomonadati; phylum Nitrospirota; species Nitrospirota bacterium. The sequence goes on from JAUXVD010000008.1 coordinate 577,382, forward strand.
CTTCGATGCCGTATTTACGACACGTACCCAGGAGGCGAACGAGTTCTATGACCGTCTTGCCCCGAGCCATCTGTCGGAAGACGCGCGCCTGGTGCAGCGGCAAGCCTTTGCCGGTCTGCTCTGGAGCAAACAATTTTATCACTACGATGTGAACCGATGGCTCAAGGGCGATCAGGTGGGGCAGGCACCCTCGCGTGAACGGCTGCGCGGTCGCAACTCGGACTGGACGCACCTCTATAACGCCGATGTCGTCTCGATGCCTGACAAATGGGAGTACCCCTGGTACGCGGCGTGGGATCTCGCATTTCACTGTATCCCGCTCGCGCTGGTCGACCCGACGTTCGCCAAGGAACAGCTCGTCCTCATGCTGCGCGAATGGTACATGCATCCGAACGGACAGATTCCGGCCTATGAATGGGCGCTCGGCGACGTGAATCCGCCGGTCCATGCCTGGGCGGCCTGGCGCGTTTATAAGATCGATAAGAAACGCACCGGCGTCGGGGATCGTCGCTTCTTGGAGCGCGTCTTTCACAAACTGCTGCTGAACTTTACTTGGTGGGTGAACCGGAAAGATGCCGACGGGAAGAACATCTTCCAAGGCGGCTTTCTCGGCCTCGACAACATCGGGGTGTTCGATCGGAGCGCGCCGCTGCCGACCGGTGGCCACATTGAACAGTCGGACGCCACTAGTTGGATGGGCATGTATTGCCTCAATATGCTGACGATGGCACTGGAGCTGGCGCGAGACAACCAGTCCTACGAAGACGTGGCCAGCAAGTTCTTCGAACATTTCGTCTACATCTGCCGCGCCATGAACAATATCGGCGGCGAGAAGATCGAACTGTGGGATCGTGAGGACGGCTTCTTCTACGACGTGCTGCACCTGCCGAACGGGGAAACCACACATATGAAGGTCCGTTCAATGGTCGGCCTGATCCCTCTGTTCGCGGTCGAGACGCTGGATTCCGAGCTCATCGATAGCCTTCCCCGGTTCAAACATCGCATGCAGTGGTTTATCGAAAACCGGCCGGACTTTGCGCAGCATCTCGAAACGCAGTCCTACGACGGAGGCGTGCGGCGGTTTCTGTCGCTCGTGAGTCGCGATCGGCTGAAATCCGTCTTGGGGTATCTGCTGGACGAAGAGGAGTTCCTTTCCCCTTATGGCATTCGCGCTCTCTCGCGTTATCACAAAGATCATCCCTACGTGGTCTCGGTCATGGGCCATGAACATCGCGTGGACTATGAGCCGGCGGAATCAGGGACAGGCTTGTTCGGGGGCAATTCGAATTGGCGAGGCCCGATCTGGTTCCCGGTTAACTATCTCCTGATCGAGTCGCTGCAAAAGTTTCACTACTATCTCGGCGACCAGTACCAGGTGGAGTATCCGACAGGATCTGGCCGCTATACCACGCTTTGGCAAGTGGCGGCTGAGATCTCACGCCGTTTGACTCATATCTTCCTCCGGAACGCCGAAGGGAAACGTCCCGCGTTCGGCGGTGCAACGCGATTTCAGGACGATCCGCATTGGCGCAACAATGTGTTGTTCTACGAGTACTTCCATGGAGACAACGGGGCAGGCATCGGTGCAAGCCATCAGACGGGATGGACGGGATTGGTGGCAAAGCTGATTCAGCAATCCGGGGAGTGACGAAGCCGTCAGCTATCAGCGATCAGTCGGAGAGGGAAGCGGGATTGTTCTTTCTGAGGCTGTAAACTAACGGCTGATAGCGAACAGCTGGGATTCGCAGTATGAAGGTGAACGCCCAAGATTGCCAAAATCTTGATCGAGCCTTGAGTCTCGAATGGCTCGACACGAACGGACGAGGAGGGTTTGCCTCCGGCACGGTTGCGGGGGCGAATAGGCGGCGCTATCACGCATTGTTGCTTGTGGCCCGCAAGCCGCCGAGCGAACGGTTCGTTCTGGTCAACCATCTTGAAGAATGGGTGGAGGTCAACGGTCGGACGATTCCCCTCTCGACCAATTGTTATCCTGGTGCCATCTATCCTGATGGATACAAATCATGTAGCAGTTTTACCACCGATCCCTGGCCGACCTGGACCTATGACTGTGCCGGGGCTTCAATCCAACGAGAAATTCTCTGCGTTCAGGGGCGTGATCTCGTTATCGTCCGATGGCGTCTCCAGAAAAAATCGAAATTTCCCGTCACGCTCCTCGTACGTCCGATGCTGAGCGGGCGCGACTACCATTCCACGCATCATGAAAACGCAGGACTCGACAGTCGTTTCTTGGAAAGCGACCAGACTGTAACCTGGCATCCCTATCATGATCTGCCGGCGGTGCATGCGTTCCATGCCGGAATGTACCGTCATGATCCTAGGTGGTTTCAACAGGTTCAATTCACCGTCGATCAGCAGCGCGGGCTTGATTACGAAGAAGATTGGTGGTCGCCAGGCGAGTTTGCCGATCAGCTCAAAGCCAGCGAAGACGCGACCCTGGTCTTTACCACCGAGACCGTGAACGCCCTCGATGTCGCCGCCCTGATCGATGTCGAGCGGGAGCGCCGCACCCGTCTTCAAAAATCAGCCTCCAGTCGTGATCCATTGGCACATCAACTGTGGCGCGCTGCGGAACATTATCTGTCACAAAGAGGGAACCAGCAGACGGTCATTGCCGGGTATCCCTGGTTCACTGATTGGGGGAGAGATACGTTTATCTCGTTGCCAGGCCTCTGTCTCGTCACCGGCCGAGCGGATATCGCCTGGCAAGTCATCGAATCTTTTGCTGCGCATGTCTCGGAAGGTATGGTGCCCAATCGGTTCCCGGACGTCGGTGAGCAGCCGGAGTACAACACGATCGATGCTTCGCTGTGGTTTATTCATGCGATCGATCGCTATCTTGCGGCGTCAGGAGAAGAGGCACGAGTTCGTGAGATCGCCTGGCCTGCGGTGAAAGAGATTCTCGACGGCTATCGACGAGGCACGCGCTACGGGATCAGGATGGACGAGGATGGGTTGATTGCAGGCGGAGTTTCCGGTACGCAGTTGACCTGGATGGACGCGAAGGTCGGCGACTGGGTCGTCACGCCGCGCCATGGAAAGCCAGTGGAAATCCAGGCCCTCTGGGTCCGAGCCTTGGCGGTGGGTGATACCCTTGCGCGCCGATTCGATGAAGCGGATTACGCCGATCGGTGCCGGAATGATCGCACTCGTGCGATTGTGTCATTCCGGAATCGATTCTGGTACGAGCAGGGCGGGTACCTCTACGATGTGATCGATGGGCCGGAGGGGAATGATGCGTCGCTTCGGCCCAATCAACTCTATGCCATCTCCCTCGTTGACGACCTGGTCCCGCGCGACTGTGCAGAGCAGATTCTTCGTCTCGTGGAATTGCAACTCCTGACACCGGTGGGGCTCCGTACGCTCTCGCCTGCCGATAGCCGCTATCGCCCCCGCTATGAGGGTGGTGTGCTGGAGCGAGATGGAGCCTATCATCAAGGCACGGTCTGGCCCTTCTTGCTGGGTCCCTTTGTGACTGCCTGGATGAAAATATTCGGCCAAAGCACCGCGGTACGCAACAAAGCTCGTAGTTTTCTCACGGGCCTTGAGGCCCATCTGCAGGAAGCTTGTCTAGGGCAGGTCTCAGAAATCTTCGATGCAGAGGCTCCGTACCATCCCCGAGGCTGTTTCGCCCAAGCCTGGTCGGTGGCAGAACCGCTCCGAGCGCTGATCGAAGATCTTGATGTTCAGACCGATGCTGGAAAATCGCGGTAAAACAAGTGGTTGTGCGGCAGCGTAAGGAAATGGCCTCTCCATCAACTCAGCGGAAGAAGGGGCGATCAGTGCTACGGGGGCGAGGTAGGGATGCGCCGCTCAATCCCTGATTTGTTCTTGTGAGGGGAGGTGCAGTTCGTTTCTCGAGTTCTTCTCTTTTCACCTTGGATTTGCCGTTCTCGCAGGCCGTGACCAGCTCATCCTCTTTGTTAATAGCGGTAATGATTCGCGCGCGCTAATCTGTGCGAGAACGTCGTGAACGGAAGACCAGGATCATGGCAATCAACGCCATGAACGGGCCGAAGACGAACGCTCCGGTCATCGCGGCCTCCACTGAGTTGTCATGGGTGTTGCTGGAAAGAACTTCGATGAGCAGCATCCCGCTAAACAGCCCAACGAGATACCTGCTGATGGCTGCCAACAGAGCGCGTCTAAAGGTTTTCACAGGAGTAGGCTACGGGACAGAGGATGTCGTATCAACGGTGAGGAAGTATGATCGGGCGCTGCGAATCGATCGCGATTGTGGAATGCGAGTTATCGTACCCAGGCCATAGCCAGGTGCGGTCTGAAGCGTATCCATGAACACCGGTTCGATCATTGCCGAAACCAGCAGGTGCGAGAACAACGCTCCGCTGTCTACCGGTCCGAGAATTATGCCGTGGCTTCTTCTACTTCTTTCGCGGCTATGGCGGCAAGGCTATTTCTACGGTTATTGGAGATTGTCCGATCGATGACCGCGCCGCAGTTGATACATTTCCAGGCATAAAATACCAAGAAGAAGTCTGAAAATCGTTCCAACATCATCAGGCCTGTGCACTTTGGACAATCCATTGTCGTCTCTCCTTTGGTTAGATAGGCGAACTTGTACGATGGTAAAGCAATTTGCGATCCAGGTTGGCAAGATCGCAATATCAATAACTTAGCACTGTGGTGACTACTTATACGTACAATCCTGTACGCTCTGCTGCATTTATGCTTTCAATTTTGTGCAGCAGTCGTCTTTTGGTGAGAACGAAGGTGGGATGACGTCGAAAATATGGATATGAATACGTGCAGAAGCAATCTTTACCGTCGCTCGCTCTTCAGTAAGCCACCAAGGAAGTGAGTTGTGAAATGGTTTCCGAGGGAGGATCGCGTACTCGGTGAAGTGGTCTCTGCGCCCAGCGCGCCAGGGCCTCTTTCATAGGAGGCCCTGGCGGCTTGAAGGTGTTCGGTCTCAGTGCTACTGCACTTCGACGGTGATGGTCTGGCTTGCCGAGACGAGTTTGTGATCTTTGTTGGCGCCGGTCACGGTGATCTGGTGTTTTCCTTTGCTCAGACCCTTGAATGATCCGGGAAAACCCTTCTGATATTGAGTGTCCAGGTAAACGTGGGCATGAGCGGCCTCAGAGCCCTTGGTCAACTCGTACTTCAGTTCGAAGCTATCAGAGACCTTATCTCCATCCTTGGGAGAGGTGATAACCAGCTTCGACCCGTCCTCGATCGGGGCATCTGCCGCGAAGACCGGCGCTCCGCTGAGCGCACCCACCAACGCGATGCCCAATCCCATGAATCCAATACGTCCCATCATCTGCATAACTGCCTCCTTGTGTGAACTGAGCTGAATGGCGGCTATACCTTACCACCCACTACGGACGACTTTCTTCTCCGGATGCATTTTTCTTTGTACGCGTGAGTCCCTTTCTTCGACTCCCTCCCAGCATCAAGGAGTTCTGTGAATGTGGGGGAGAGGCAATGTCGATGGTGGTAAGCAATGGATGGTGGTAACGCTTGCGCTGGGCCGTTATGCGCTGGTTTTTCGCGCGACGGATGGAGAGGGAACAGTCCAAACATCGATCGAGCAAGATCCTGCTCCGGACGGTGCGACCGGACTCCATGAGATTTCCGTGACGGTTGCCCGGAAAATATTCACGCGGTTTATTTTTCGGCGATAGGACAGGCAGTGATGTGCCTTGAGCGGGGAGGCTATTTTCTGTCTGCTGTATGATGAAATCCTCCGTCCTTTCTCCTGTTCTGGCTTGATATTCTCGGTTGGCACTCGTTACTGAAAAAGGTCTGCAGATCGGCAGTGCCGTTCAGCTCTATATCCCAGTTTGCTGGTCGAGGAGCATTCGCGGGCGCGCTCGTTTGTTCACTCCCCCGCTCTTGGTGGGGACTGGCCATTTAGAGCGGCGAATCCTTGACGTGGGGATCGCGTGGACACTACACTTTTCGAATGCTGGTATTTAAGGAGGTGCTCCATGGCTGAATTGCGCGTACTCAATAGCGGGAAGAAGTCATCATCATTGCAGGATGCGGTTGCAATGACCTCTCAGTTGGTGGCCGGTCTGGAAAAGATCGGGCTGGCGATGAAAAGCCGGACATGGCGACGTGAAGGTCGAGCAGGTCTCGGTCCATTGCAGCGGCAGGTCCTCACGCTCCTTCGATCTAAGCCTGGTCAACGTGCGACTGTGTCGACTGTCGCGAACGAGCTGGCAGTCAGGCTTCCCACTGCGTCGGAAGTTATTGCGACGCTCGAGCGAAAGCAGTTGGTCCGGCGGCGGCGAGACACGAGCGATGGACGGGTGGTGACGGCGCAATTGACGGCGAAAGGAAACCGGTCCTGCACTCCTTCTCCCGGTATGCCGGATCGGCTGGCGACGGCGACGGACACCCTTTCATCATCGGAGCAAGTGCTCCTCCTCACGTCCTTAGTGAAGGTGATTCGCAGCCTCCAGGAGCAGGGGGAGATTTCTGTCGCGCGGATGTGTATCTCCTGTCAGTATTTTCGCCCCAACCACTATGACAACGCCGATCGGCCGCATCACTGCGACTATTTGAACGCGTCGTTCGGGGATCGTTCGCTTCGTTTGGATTGCCATGAATACGAGGCGGCTCCGGTCGCGCAGGTTGATGCGGCCTGGACCAACTTTTCCCGTTCACGTATCGCCTAGCGTTTGTCTTTCGGCTGTTCGTGCGAAGGTGTTTTGTGTTGGTCAGGGAGTAGGGGAAGGATGCGTGAAGGAAGAACAGCCATGTCTGTGAAGAAAGGCTCGAACGACTCGTCTAAGGATGAATGGCTCGGGGCTGAATCCCATATGCCGAATCTCAATCGTGAGCTTCGTCGGCGTGAGCCAAGGCGAACGGGCGTTCCGCCCTTGTGGATGATCGGTGTCTTCTTCGCTGCTGGTCTCGCGGCAGGAGGTTTGGCGATGCGTCTTATCGACCGAAGGTTTCGACCCTCCTAACGGATTGCTACAACGTCACACGTGCCAGAAGTTCTGGCGCGTGCCTCCTCCTGGTTTCATCTCTCCTCAACGCAGTCCTTTTCGATACAACAGGTAATCAGCTTCGATCTGCGTGAGCAGGTCATCCAACGCGGCTTGGACAGCCTCTGCGATGGGGTCCTGATCCGAAGACGTGATCCACCGAACGCTCGATCCCATCGCTTCTTTTTCCACCAAATAGGATTTGATCGGCGGCTTGTCCGATGGGCCCAGGTCTGATTCCAAGCGGAGACGGTAGCGATAGTTGCCGCGGGATCGCATTGTTAGCCAGGCGTTGACGGTCAGGGTGAGATCGGCAGGTTTGTCGCCTGCCGAGGCAAAGGTCTGACGCGATTGGATGTAGTCGATCGTGGCGGCGCGTAAGTCTTCTGCCGGCCATTCCATCAAGGCGATGCCCGGCATATGGTCGGCTCCTTCCAAGGCGACAAAGGGGACCACGACCGAGAGGGATTGAGGGATGATGGTCGGTGACACAGCTGAGGGCGCAGGGGCCACGTGAATGCGATGGCCACAGCCCCAGCTGAACAGCAGGAGCCCGCTGAGAATATATCCTGTGGATTGGCGCCGGAGACGGTTTCTGTTCACGGGTTCGTCGTGGCGGGCGTGGGTGGATTGAGCATGTCCAAATCTTTCAAAGCGCGCAGGGCCTGTTCACGATAGGGCTGGTCTGTGGGATTCGTATAAGTATCGATCACGCGTCGATAGGTGGCGCGGGCTTGAGGGTACTGGCGCTTAATGGCGAAGTATTGGCCCAATGCGAGCCAGTTTGTAGCCGAGGCTTCATTGGCAGTTTTCATCAACGCAAACTCTCGCTCGACATGCGTCGTGCCTTGTTGAGCGGCCCGTTTCTTGACGGTGTCTCCCATCTGGCTTGCCATGGCTTCAATCTGCTCGTTGGCTCGGATCGCGGATTCTACGCGATTGGTTTTCAGGTTGTCATAAAACGTCTCAGCATGATTCTTGATCAGGTCCGCTCGTTCCTGGTAGGTATCGTGGGCGCAACTCGCAACGAGCAGGCCGCAGGCGACGAGCAGAATTGATGTACAGGGTACGAATCTTGGGCTGGTCATGAGTCATGCTCCTTGGGTCTCTACCGGGTGAAGGGTCAACGCCTTCGGCAGGGTTTATCCTACCGAATTCGGAGCGGAAACGCGACCAGCTCCCTGGCCTTCGGCTGGCTCTAGTGACACATGAGTCTGAAGTATGATAAGAATCCACTTCGTTTTGCGGATCCCGTTTCGTCCCCATCGTCTAGCCTGGCCTAGGACATTGCCCTTTCAAGGCAGTAACACGGGTTCAAATCCCGTTGGGGACACCACTTTTCTCTCCTGCTCTCTCGTTGCCGGCTCGCTGTTTCAACCCTCTCGCTCCGTTGAGTTTGCCTCCTAAGCTGGATACACTGACTGGCAGTGGCTCGGTGACCGCTTCTCGCATGTTGCCGTGATGGAGGTGGCGATGAATGGGCAACAGATGATGGTCTGGGCAGGGCTGAGCCTGCTGGCAGGGGCCCTGTGCTTTGGGGCGGCAGAGCCACAGTCTTCGAAGGGCGGGCAGACTCTTTCGTCCGAGGTCGGTCGAGGAAGGGATGGCGCTCCGATGATGCGTATCCCTGCCGGTCCCTTCACCATGGGGAGCACTGATGGTCTCCCAAACGAGCGGCCTGAACATCGCGTCACGCTGGATGCCTTCTTCATCGATCAGTATGAAGTCACGCTCAGCCTCTATCGAAGGTTTTTAGAATCAGGAAAACACGAGTCTCCTCCAACCTGGGACGATGAGGCGGCGACGACGGTGGGAGATCGGCCCGCGACGGGGATGAAATGGGAGTCAGCTGCGGCCTATTGCCGATGGACAGGGAAACGGCTTCCGACGGAGGCTGAGTGGGAGAAGGCTGCACGTGGGACCGACGGGCGCCGGTACCCCTGGGGAGACATGCAGCCCTTCGTCGATATTGCGAACTATAACCGGGGCATGTGGGTGAATGAAGCCATCACGTTGGTGGCGGTCACCAGCGGTCTTGAGGGCATGAGTGTGCGGCATGGGCTGAAAGAGGGCGGGAAGAGTCCCTTCGGTCTCTTCCATATGGCTGGGAACGCGGCAGAATGGGTGGCGGACTGGTATGAGCGCGATTACTACGAGAAGACTCCTGAGCAAAACCCAGCCGGCCCGGCCACTGGTGAAAAACGAGTGATCCGGGGTGGATCGTGGGTAGACTTGCCGGCTGCCTTACGTGTGACTGCGCGGTTTTCAGCTGAGGCAGACTATGAGGATCGGACGATCGGATTTCGCTGTGCCATGAATGTGGCGAAGTGAGTGCGGTCCGACTGGTATGGCTGGCGAAGTTCGCGATATCTAGGATGCCAGGTCTAATCAGCCACGATGTTTCATGGGATCACAACTCCGCCAGACTGTTTCTATGAACGATTCCATGCCTGAACGATTGCTTACACCTCTTATCATGATTGCGCTGGTGTTGGGGACCCTGTGGGCGCTCCACGCTATCAATTCATCTTCGGTGACGCCGGTGCTTGTCCCCTCGGTGGCGGCCCTTGTGCCGGACATGGTTCCGCTTGTCACGGGGGACGAGCCGATCGCAGAGATTTTCACCAAAGCCGGTTGCGCGGTGTGCCACACCGTCCCAGGTATTTCGGGAGCCGATGGGCGCGAGGGGCCGCCTCTCTTGTTAGGAGCCACTGGGCCTCTTCGGTTGGCCGATCCATCGTACCGGGGTCGTGCGCAGTCAGTGCATCAATATGTGATCGAGTCGGTGATCGAGCCGGGGGTGTTTGTTGTGGCGGGCTATCCAGATCACACCATGCCGACATGGTATGGCGCGAAACTGAGCGCGCTCGCGTTAGAGAAAATTGCGTCGTACCTTGAGTTGCAAGGGATACCCGCCGTACCGTAGCCGCGATGGCTCTTGCCGGATTCGTGCAGGATGGTAGGACTATCGTTTCCGTAGAGGAGTTACATTCCCCAAGGCTCCGCCTTGTATTTTAAACGCATTGTTTGACGTGTCGCTGGATTTTTTGTCGAGAAGTGCGTTCACCGCATCATCCCCTCTCAGACCTTCGATCTTGATCTTGAGCCGGAGATTGTTCGCGCTGTCGGCATTGATCAAGGCCTGTTCGAGCGAGATCCGTTCTTCCTTGTAGAGCTGGAAGAGGACGTGATCGAACGTTTGACAGCCTTCCTCCACGCCCTGCTCCATCGCCTCTTTCAGCGAATCGACTTCGGACTTCTTGATGAGGTCTTTAATGCGAGGCGTATCCAACATGATTTCCAGTGCCGGAGCCCGCTTCCCGTCGATGGACGGCACGAGCCGCTGTGAGATGATGGCGCGGAGATTCAGGGAGAGCTGGAGATAAATCTGTGCATGCCGCTCTACCGGGAAAAAGTTCATGATGCGCTCGATGGCCTGGTTCGCGTTATTCGAGTGGAGTGTGCCGATGCAGAGGTGTCCGGTTTCCGCAAAGGTGATTGCGGCTTCCATCGTTTCCGTGTCCCGGATTTCTCCGATCAGAATCACGTCCGGTGCCTGCCGCAGGGTATTCTTGAGCGCATTTTGAAAGGAAAGCGTGTCGAAGCCCACTTCACGTTGTGTAATGAGCGACCGCTTGTGATTGTGGACGAACTCGATCGGGTCTTCTACTGTGACGATATGGCCGGGATGGACGGTGTTGCGGTGGTCGATCATGGCGGCAAGGGTGGTGGATTTCCCGGAACCGGTCGCTCCGACGACGAGCACCAACCCGCGCTTTGTCATGGCGATGTCTTTGACGATCGGAGGCAGGCCCAACTGCTCGACGGTCTGAATCTCGGCCTTGATATGCCGGAAGACCAAGCCGACGTTCCCTCGTTGCCGGAAAATATTGACGCGGAAACGGCCGAGCTCTTTGTAATAGAGCGCCAGGTTCATTTCCATCTTTTCCTCGAATTCTCCGCGCTGCTGGCCGCGCATCAGCGCCAGTGCGAGGGCTTCGAGTTGTTCGTTGGTAAACGGCGGTGCGTCGGTTTGTTGTGTCGAGCCGTGGACGCGATAGGCCGGAGCTGAATCGACGGTCAGATACAGGTCTGACGCTTCCTGATCCACCATGACTTTCAAGAGACTGCGAACATCCATTGTGACCCCCGGTTCCCTCGGCTAAGTGTCTTAGGCTGCGCCGCCCATCGCGGACGTAAACAGGTTGGGATTCATACTGCGCGATTGGGCCTCACCCTTGGTGACGAGGCCACGGGTCACTAAATCAACCAGTGCCATGTCCATCGTTTGCATGCCGTCTTTCTGGCTGGCCTGCATGATCCCAGGGATCTGGTGCAACTTGCCCTCGCGAATGAGATTTCTGACCGCGGTCGTCGCGACCATAATTTCGAGGGCGGCGACACGGCCGCCAGATTTTTTCTTCAACAGAGTCTGTGTGATGACGGCTTCCAGCGCCTCGGCGATCTGGGTGCGAATCTGAGACTGTTGGTTGGGGGGGAAGGCATCGATGATGCGGTCGATGGTTTTCGGTGCACTGGACGTGTGGAGTGTGCCGAAGACCAGATGTCCCGTTTCTGCAGCAGTCAACGCGAGTTGGATGGTGTCCAGGTCGCGCATTTCACCCACGAGGATGATGTCCGGGTCTTCGCGGAGCGCGGACTTCAACGCATTGGCGAACGACAGGGTATGGACGCCCAGCTCTCGCTGGTTGACCAGGCATTTCTTGGTCTTATGGACGAACTCGATCGGATCCTCAATGGTGATGATGTGGCCTTCGAAGGTGTTGTTCAGGTAATCGACCATGGAGGCGAGCGTCGTCGATTTGCCCGATCCGGTTGGGCCAGTCACAAGGATCAACCCCTTTTCCCGATCGCAGAGCTGCCGCACGATAGGAGGCATGCCGAGTTTTTCCATCGGAATGATCTCGGTGGGGATGTTTCGGAAAACGGCGCCAAGACCACGATTCTGGACGAAAACATTGACGCGGAATCGAGCGATGTCACCCAGTTCAAAGGAAAAGTCGCACTCGCGTTTTTCCTCGAAGTTCTTCCGCTGGGTATCGCTCATCATGTCATAGATCAGTGAATGCGTTTCCTCCGTAGTCAACGGAGGATGATCGAGTTTTTTGAGGTCCCCGTTCATCCGGATCATGGGTGGTTCACCGGCGCTGATGTGACAATCCGATGCGCCCTCCTTTGCTGTGAAGGTCAGGAGTTTCGATATATCCATGAAGAGGACTCCTCGGTAAGAAAGGATAAGAATGGACAGGGCACGGGTTTGTCAGCCTCAGTACCACTTGTGTGCATGATGCCACAGGGTGATGGGAAAGCAAGGAAATAGCCGGAAGTGTCTGCCCGAATTCTCGGTCAGATCAGTCCCGCCGATTGCCCTGCGCGCTGAAAGGCTGCCAGTGCTTGATCGATGTGGCTAGAGTGGTGCTCCGAGGTCACCGTGACGCGGATACGGCTAGTGGCGTCCGGAACGGTGGGAGGTCGAATGGCCGGAGCGTAGAGGCCTTCTGCAAACAGATGCTCGGCAAAGGAGAGAGCGGTTTCAGCGCTGCCGACGAGGATCGGTATGATCGGGCTGACGCTGGGAGAGAGGGTGAATCCCATTTGTGTCAGCCCGGTGAACAGTCGTTCACGGTTCGTCCACAAGCGCGCCCGTCGCTCCGGCTCTCGTTGGATGATCCGTAAGGCTGCCGTGACGGCGGCAGCCGAACTTGGTGGCGGGGCCGTCGTAAAGATGAACGACCGGCTCGTGTTCATCAGATACTGGATTAACGTCGAGGGCCCGGCGATGTATGCGCCACTACTGCCGAAGGCCTTACCTAAGGTCCCCATCTGAAACGGGATCTGTGTATCAAGCCCGAAGTGTTCGACCGACCCTCGCCCATGCGGACCCATCACGCCTGTGCCGTGAGCATCATCGATATAGAGGTCAGCCTCATACTCCTGGGCGAGCCGGTTGAGTTCGGGCAACGGTGCGAGGTCTCCGTCCATACTGAACAGGCCGTCGGTCACAATCAGGGTGCGCCGTGGCTGGCGTCTTGCGGCCAGGAGAGACTGTAGGTGATCGGTATCGTTGTGACGATAGATGCGAAAGTCGGCTGCGCTCAGCCGGCATCCGTCGATCAGGCTGGCATGGCAGAGGCGATCGGCGAGGATCAATCCGCCTCGTCCGATCAATGCAGGGATAGTTCCGATGTTGGCCAGATAGCCAGAGCCATAGGTCAGGGCGGCCTCTGTCCCCTTGAACTGTGCCAATGCGGTGTCCAATTCTTGATGCGGTGGTAATGAGCCTGAGACCAACCGTGCGGCTCCAGATCCGGCACCAAATCGTTGCGTCGCCTCGACGGCGGCCTGAATCACCTCCGGATGCATGGCCAATCCTAAATAATCGTTCGAGGCGAAGAGCAGCATTTGGCGTCCGGCCATTTCAACGACCGGGCCGACGCCGGAATGGAGCGGCGTGAGCCGTCTGGTAAGATGTCGCGCGGCCAACTCGTCGAGCTGTTTATTAAACATAGTGTCTGAGTACCATCTGAAAACTGAGAGAAATCCACTGCCTCATTGACAAGCTTGTGACATCCTTAGTATAAGGCGCGGACAGTATTTGACGAAACGGATCTCGCCCTCTTCAACGAATCTATCCATGAGCTACCGCATTAAGGTCCCGGCAAAAGTTTTTCCGGTCGATGAAGCTCACATGTTGAGCGGGCTTGACCATACGCTGCACCGACTGCAGGACTATCGGCGCCCCTTGCTGGTCGGTTTGGGGGTGTTGGTGCTTGCGGCTGTCGTGGTTGGCGGGGTGTTCTATGTTGACCGCCAGGCCGCGCAGAAGGCTCAAGATCTTGACCGTGAGGCGATGCGCTTCTTGACCGCTCCTTCCGCCAGCGATCCTCAAAAGGCCGATCATGCGCTCAAGGAAGCGATCACGCGGTATCGGCAAGTGGTCGATCAATATCCTCGAACCCCCTCAGCCCCACTGGCGTTGTATCATTTGGGAAATACGTTGGTCCAGACCAATGAATTGAGTGCGGCCATTGAGGCCTACCAGCGCTTCTTGATGTTATACGGTTCGAATCCCTCAATGGTAGGGCTTGTACAGCAACGGTTGGCCTATGTGTATTTGCTCAAGGGAGACCGGGATTTAGCTGCTAAGGCACTGACCGCCATCTTGGAGACCCCCGGCACGCTGAATCGCGATCAGGCTTTGTTTGAGCTGGCGCGGCTGGAAGAGTCTCAGTCGCGGCCAGAAGGGGCGTTAGCCCATTATCAGGAGCTGATCAAGACCTATCCAAGTTCTCCCTTCGCCAGTGAGGCGACGATCAGGACCAAAGTCATGGATGTGAAAAAGTCCCAGGAGTCGACGTCTGCGCCATCGTCGATGGCTCCGGCTGGTGCTGCACCACAGAAGAGTTCTGCTTCTCCTTCTCCTAAGCCTGGCAAGAAGTAATCCTAGCCGACAACGTTCTACGTTGATATCTGCAACTTATCCTGAGCCTGTTGCCGTGTCACAGCTATGGGTGTCGAACTTCTCGTGAACTTACCTGAGATCGTTTTTTGTAATCTGTTAAACCGGCAGGCCGATTGCTGCCTCGGCTGGTGGTTTACTCTGCTCTGTGAGTCAGAGGGTAGGGAAGGCCGGATCTAGCGACTGATGACGAGAAAGTCACCTGGTCGAATGGTCGGGCTGGAAAGATTATTCTTCGTCTTGAGCGTCTTGAGGGGGATGCGAAACCGTTTCGATACTTTTTCCAGCGTGTCTCCCACGCGAACTTTATACCAGCGAGAGGGGCCGGCTGCGGCAAAACGCGCCTTTTCCGGGAGTTGCGGAAACTTATAGGATGGGATGCGATCAAGGAGCTGCTCCACCTTCGCTTTCATTCCCACCGGTACTTTGAGGTGGTAGGTCTCGTTGCCAGGAGGTGTCGCGTCTCGACGCAGCTCAGGATTGAGGAGCCGGAGTTCCTCATATGGAATGCCGGTTACATTGGCGATGGCGCGGAAATGGACGGTTCGAGTGATGATGGCCTCGTCAAACTCATGGGGGGCAGCGGACTCCTGCGTAAAGCCGTATCGATCAGGATTCCGGGCGATGATCGTTGCGGCCATGAACCGCGGCACGTACTCCTTCGTTTCCTTCCGAATCAATCGAGTCTTGGAAATTTCTGAAAAACTTTCGGCCTGGGCTTTGTGGAGGGCTCGCATCACCTTACCTTCTCCGGCATTGTAGGCGGCCATCGCGAGCGGCCAGGCGCCAAAGAGGTCATAGAGATCGCGGAGGTACCGTGCCGCAGCGACCGTTGACTTGATGGGGTCTCGCCGTTCGTCCACATAGTTATCGACGCGGAGCCCATAGGCCTTGGCCGTGCCCTGCATGAACTGCCAGGGGCCTGTGGCTTTGGCTCGGGAGTAGGCGTAGGGGTTGAATCCGCTCTCCACCAGCGAAAGGTAGACCAGATCGCTGGGGAGATGAAACTCCGAGAAGATTTTATCGACGAGTGGCCGATAGCGGCTGAGCCGGAGGAGCCATTGCTCGAAGCGATCATGGATGCCGGTATTGAAGTAGCGAATATGAGCCTGGACGGAGGAGTCCATGACGATCGGCATATCGTAGTCGGCATATTCCGCTGTCGCGCTTCGAGGGGCGTCTTGCGTCGGGGCCAGTTCAGCCGGAGGATTCAAGGCATCTGAAAAACGTGCGGTTGCTGGAGAGTTTCCCGCTGGGTTCAGCTGTAAGAGGTCTTCGGCCCGCGGAACGCTGCTCGTCCGTATGGAGGGAGCGTTGGTGCCTTCCGTTGCCGGGCCTACCGTATCGAGCGGGACGAGATTGCCGTCCGGGTCGTCTGCTGCTGATGCGGTCTCGTCCAGAACTGTGGACAGATCGGCTATAGCGGGTTCGGGAAGCACGGCGCTGTGCCCGTCCATCGGCAGAGAGAGGCTGAACCACATTCCAAGGAAGAGTGCAATAGGGAGGGCGGCATGTCTTAGCCTGAGCGGCGTCGTTGACATGCGTTGGCTATCAGTCTGGTATTTGAAGTTCAACATGTTCTGTAAGGGTAGACTATCGAGCGACCTCGCGCTTGTCAAGGAATTGCAAGAGGATTGGCATTCTGTTCGTGGGGATATGGTGGTCTGCGCGCTCACGTTCGCACGAAATCATGCGTGGGCATCACGTCGGAAACTGGAGGGAAGAACCGTCTGAAAACACGCGTGCCCACGTGGTTCCTTGCCTTGACAGCTTTTGGGAGGCAATGGTATCGTCCCCCCTTCCTGCGTAGGATTTTTCACGTTTTATCCGAGGAGGATCCGTCGATGCTGAAGCGGTATTTGCTAGCCCCAGGTCCCACGCCTGTGCCCCCTGAAGTGTTGTTGGCCATGGCGCGACCCATGTTCCATCACCGTGCTCCCGAGTTCGATAAGGTGTTTGCGGAAGTTCGTGATGGACTGAAGTGGCTGTTTCAAACGAAAAATAACGTGCTGATGCTGGCGGCATCCGGAACCGGAGGCATGGAAGGTTCGGTCTCGAATTTTCTTTCTCCCGGCGACAAGGCACTCACCATTAATGGCGGGAAGTTCGGAGAACGGTGGACGAAGCTCTGTAAGACGTTCGGCGCAGAGGTCACCGAGATTAAGGTGGAGTGGGGACAGGCCGTCGATCCACAGCTGGTAGCAGATGCCCTGAAGAAAGATCCTGGAATTAAAGCGGTCTATGTGCAGGCGAGTGAAACCTCGACCGGCGTGGCGCACGACATTAAGGCGCTGGCGGAAATCGTGAAGCCCTATAGCGAAACGATTCTCGTGGTGGATGCCATTACGGCCCTCGGCGTGTTCGACATCAAGACCGATGAATGGGGGATCGATGTCGTGATCACAGGGTCGCAGAAGGCGCTGATGCTCCCTCCTGGCCTGGCATTCGTGAGCGTGAGTGATAAAGCCTGGCAATTGGCGGACAAAGCGAAGAACACCGCATTCTATTTCAATTTCAAGAAAGAGCATGAGAATCAGCAGAAGAATCAGACGGCCTATACTCCGGCCGTATCTCTGATCGTCGGGTTGCAGGAAGTGTTGAAGATGATGCGAGCGGAAGGGCTCGAGGGCGTGTTCGGGCGTCAAGCCATGCTCGCGAAGGCCATGCGCGAAGGGTTAAAGGGTGCCGGGTTGGCGTTGCTTCCCAAAGATTCGCCCAGCGATGCCCTCACTGCTGTTTTAGCGCCGGAGGGCGTGGATGGTCAGGCGATCTACAAGAACCTGCGCGTGCAATACGGTATTACAGCGGCCGGTGGGCAAGACCATTTGAAGGGGAAGATCTTCCGGCTCTCCCATATGGGCTACATGGACCGTTTCGATGTCATCATGGCGGTGGCGGCTGTCGAGATGGTTCTCAAAGGTCTGGGTCATCCGGTGAAGCTTGGAAGCGGCGTGGCGAAGGCGCAAGAAATTTTGATGGCGTAGCGGGTACGTCTCGGAACTTATATATAGGGCAGGCACAATGGGCATGAAAATTCTCATCAGCGATAGTTTGTCAACGCAGGGCGTAGAGCTCCTTGAAAAGGCTGGATTCACGGTAGTCGTGAAATCCAAGATGTCAAAAGAAGAGCTATTCAAGGAGATCAAGGATGCCGATGGCTTGATCGTGCGGTCCGGGACCAAAGTGACGGCAGAACTGATTGCGGCAGCCGAGAAGTTGAAGATTGTCGGACGTGCCGGGTCGGGGCTGGATAATGTCGATACGCCGGCCGCAACGCGTCGCGGGATCGTGGTGATGAACACGCCAGGCGGCAATACTGTCACGACTGCCGAACATACGATGTCGATGATCTGGGCGATGAGCCGTCGTATCCCCCAAGCTACCGCCTCTATCAAGGCGGGCAAGTGGGAAAAAGATAAATTCATGGGCGTCGAGCTCTATAACAAAGTGCTGGGCATCGTCGGCGTGGGCCAAATCGGCAGCCATCTCACAAAACTGGCGCAGGGGATCGGCATGAGTGTCATTGCCTACGATCCCTATTTAGCTGAAGAGCGCGCGCAGAAGATGGGCGTCACCATGATGCCGCTGGACGAACTCTTCAAACGTGCCGATATTATTTCTGTGCATACGCCGCTGACCCCTGAGACCAAGGGGCTTATCAACGCGCAATCGATCTCGACGATGAAGCCGGGGGTGATGATCGTCAATTGCGCCCGTGGCGGGATTATCCATGAGGGTGATCTGTTTGATGCGTTGAAGGTCAAGCGCGTGGGGGCCGCTGCGTTCGACGTGTTTGAAGAAGAGCCGGTGAAAGCGGACCATCCGTTGTTGACGCTGGATAACTTTATCTGTACTCCGCATATCGGAGCCCAGACAGCCGAAGCGCAAGAGAATGTGGCCGTCGGCATCGCGGAACAAGTCGTCGATTATTTCACCAAAGGCATTGCCCGTGGTGCCGTCAATATTCCGTCCGTCTCACCCGAGTTGCTCCCGAGGCTTCAGCCCTACCTGGCACTAGCGGAACAGCTAGGGAAGTTGCAGACCCAGTTATGCGAAGGCGGCCTTGAACGTGTGACCGTCGAATACAGCGGGGAGGTGGCAGGCCTGTCTGTCGCCGCGCTCACGATCGCCGTGTTGAAGGGGTTGCTGAACCCGATTATGCAAGCGCCCGTGAACTATGTGAATGCGCCGATCGTGGCGAAGGAACGCGGAATTGAAGTGAAGGAAGTGAAGAGCACCGACGCGGGCGATTTCACCAGCCTGATTCGTGTGCGAGTGGAAGCCGGGAAGAAATCGCACCAGGTGGCTGGCACGCTCTATCACAAGAAAGATCCGCGCGTGGTCGAAATCGATCAGTTCAATGTCGAAGTCGTGCCGGAAGGGCACATGTTGCTGATCCTCAATGTCGACCGTCCAGGAGTGATCGGGATGGTGGGCAAGGTCCTCGGCGACAACCAGATCAACATCGTTCGGATGCAATGTGCGCTGGAGAAGAGGGGCGGGACCGCGCTGCTCATCATTGGCTCCGACGCAGTTTTCCCGAACACGGTGCTTGAGACGATCAAATCCAGCAAGGATATTCTCTCAGTCAAAGTCGCGGCTCTATCCTAACCCCGCGCGCTATCCACCAGGTCAGCTATGGTCTCCGTTCCACCGAAGCCGCGCCCCTCTTCGGGACAGGTCTCGTCGTCCCGCGAGCGTTCGCTCGTGCCCGTGGGCATGGCGACGATACTTCCCCATGCGGCGAAGCAGGTTCGCCGTCTCGAAGGACAGCTGCTCGCGCATATTAATCGGTGGGGCTATGACGAGATCATTCTTCCCACATTCGAGTACCTCGATGTCTTGGCTCCGGGGCTTGAGCCGGAACTGATCGATCACTGCTATCAATTCGTCGATCGCACGACAGGGCGCACGCTCCTTCTCCGTCCTGATGCCACGGCGCAGATCGCCAGGACGGTCGCGATGGGGCTCACGGGCGCGACGTTGCCGTTGCGGCTGTCGTACCGGACCTCTGTGTTTCGGTATGAAACAGAGCATGCCGGGCGCGGGCGCGAAATTTTCCAAGTCGGGGCTGAACTCATCGGCCTGGACGATGCCACGAGCGACAGTGAAGTGATCGGGTTGATGATCGAATGTCTCCACACGATCGGTCTACAGTCGTTCAAGGTATCGCTAGGGCATGTCGGATTTATTAAGGGGCTTCTCTCGAGATCCGGGCTGTCAGTGCAGGGGCAGAAGCTGGCTGAGCAGGCGGCTGCGCGAAAGGATTTGCCGAGACTCGAAGAGGTGCTGGCGAGTGAACGCATCTCTAAAACGGCAGCGCGTGCGATTCGGGAAGCGCCTGAGCTGTATGGCCAAGAGGAAGTCTTGGCACGGGGACGGGTTCTCGCTGCCGGCGATCCGGCATTGACCGCTCCACTCGCACGCCTAACGCAGGTGTATCAGCTGCTCTGTGCCGCGGGCCACAAAGATTCACTCCTCCTGGATCTCGGGGAGTTCAGAGGCTTCGACTATTATGACGGTGTCGTCTTCGACGTGTTCGCCGAAGGGATGGGGGCGGAGTTAGGCGGCGGCGGACGATATGACCATTTGATGGGTCGATTTGGCCGGCCATTGCCTTCAACCGGTTTTGGCTTGGACGTCGATCGGCTCTTTCGCACCGTGGCTTTTCCCGAGGAAGGCGCAGGGTCATCGCGAGTCGAGTATCTTGTCGCCGCGCCACCCAAGGCCACGCAACGTTTGATGGAGGTATCCGCACGATTGCGTCAGACAGGTGCACGAGTGGCACAGCAGACGATCAAGGGGAGCGACGCGGCGCTCGTGACTGCCGCAGTGACGGCGGGGCTGGCCCAGCAGGCTTCGGCAGTCGTCATTGTGGATGCCCCAGGCGTAGATCGTGATGATGTGCTGGTGGTCGAGTCCCTTGCCGCGCACCTGCCTGGCCGCCGAACCAGCAATCGCAGCCGTCAGTCGAAGAAAATTGGGCTTGATGATTTAGTGGCCGAGGTTCGTCGCGCTCTTCGGCAGCCCAAGAAACGATCATGAAATCCATGTCAGCCGTCGATCTCTCACAGCCTAAACTTCCTCCTCAGAATGTGGAGGCTGAGCAATCGGTCCTCGGCGCAATTCTTCTCGACAATAGTGCCATGGCCAAGGCAATGGAATTGCTGGTCGAAGAGAACTTCTACCGGACGTCGCATCGGAAGATTTACCGTGCGATGTTGGAATTGTCTGACATCGGAGAAGTGATCGATCAGATTACGTTGACGGAACGGTTGAAAGCGCTGGGGGAAATTGAGGCCGTCGGTGGCGCGGCGTATTTAGCAGAACTCGTGCAGAGCGTGGCCAGTTCGGCCAATGTTCGGTATCACTGCAAGATCGTTCGCGACAAGGCGTTGCTGCGGGAGCTGATCAATACCTCCACCGAAGTCCTCACGCGCGGGTATGAGGGCAGCTCGTCCATCGACGACCTGCTGGACTTCGCGGAGCGGTCGGTCTTCGGCATCGTCCAGGGAAAACTGGATCGGTCGTTCACCCCCATTAATTCCATTATTAAGGAAAGTCTCGACCTCGTCGATAAGCTCTCGAAGCGAAAAGAGCATGTCACGGGCGTTCCTACCGGATTTTACGATCTCGACGACATCACCGCCGGGCTCCAACCGTCAGACCTCGTGGTGATCGCGGGGCGGCCTAGTATGGGAAAGACCAGTTTGGCGTTGGGGATGGCCGTCCATGCTGCCATTCACGCGAATGCGGTGGTGGGAATTTTCAGTCTTGAAATGTCCAAGCCGCAAATCGTGTTGCGCATGTTGAGTTCAGAGGCGCGGGTCGATTCCCATGGACTCAGGACCGGCAAGCTTCAGAAAGAGGATTGGTGGCGTCTTGCAGAGGCGGCTGGTCGACTGGAACAAGCCCAGATCTACATCGACGACACCGGCGGTATTACCGTGCAGCAGATGCGGGGTAAGGCACGTCGGCTCAAGGCTGAACGGGGGCTGGATCTCTTAATCGTCGACTATCTTCAGCTGATGCAGGGGCGGAGCGATTCCGAGTCCCGCCAGCAGGAAATTTCTGACATCTCTCGCTCGCTGAAAGCCTTGGCCAAGGAGCTCAACGTGCCGGTTGTGGCGCTGTCTCAGCTCAGCCGCGCCGTGGAAGCCAGGAAGCCGCCAGTCCCGATGCTGGCTGACCTCCGCGAGAGCGGCGCGATCGAACAGGACGCCGACGTCGTGATGTTCATCTACCGTGAGGAGGTCTATGACCAGAACTCCGAACGGAAGGGCATTGCCGATATTCTCATCAGTAAACATCGGAACGGTCCGATCGGAAAAAAAGAACTCTTCTTCCACGATCGTTTTGCCAAGTTCGAAAGCCTCGATAATCGCGAAGTCGTTTGACCCGGTCCCATCCCACTCGTATAATCTTTCTGACCTACATAGGCAGAGAGGCTGAAGGTAGATAGGCTGAAGGTTTTTAGCCTTCGGTCTTCAGCCTGAGCACCTGAGCCGTTATGCTACATCCAGCAAGGGGATCGTGCAAATTTTCACGATAGGCTTCATCCTGAGTCGAACGGCGAGTAGCCGAGGCCGTTCGTTACTCAGAGGAGTGGCGGGCGCGCTGGTGCCCTTCGCACTCGTGGCCTGCGCCACAGCGCCTCACGCGCCGAAAGAACCGCTCACCACTGCCAACGTGCCCAAGGCCATGTCCTCAATCCATTCTCCCGATGCCGCAGCCTCTTTCCATTTTATGCTCGGATACCAAGCCGAACTTGCGCAAGACATGGATCGTGCCATTCAGGAATATCAGGCCGCGCTGAAGACGGATCCCAGGTCCCAGTCTGTGAACGCAAGGCTGGCCGGTCTCTACTTTTCGTTGGGCGATGTGCCCAATGCCGTTCGTTATGCGGATCAGGCCGCAGAGGGAGCAAGCCAAGACGCTCAATTGCTCACACAGATGGCCGGCATCTTAGCCAGCGCGGGGCAGGGAGAGCGGGCGGTAACCTTGCTGGATCGGGCGATCGAAGTCGACCCGACATCCGGTGACCCCTATTTTACAAAGGGCCTACTGCTCCTGAATCTGAAACGGCAGCCCGAGGCCGAGCAGGCTGTTCGAGCTGGTCTGGCACGGGTTCCCGAATCGGCAGTCGGGTATTATCATCTGGGGCGTATCCTCCTCGATGAGGGAAAAGGGGAAGAGGCGGCGGCAAGTCTGGAGCGGGCGATTACAGTCAATGCCTCATTTGAACCGGCCTATCTTGCTCTCGCGTCGATCTATGAATCACGCCAGGATCAGGAGCGAGCGGTCTCGGTGTTGCGGAAATATCTCCAGACGGTGAATCCGCGAAACCGGGATATCCGGCACCAGTTGGTGCGGCTCTATGTGGCGGCAAAGGACTTCCCGGGCGCCAGGAAAGAGTTGAGCGATTTGCTGACGGAAGATCCGTCGGATCTTGATGCCCAGCTTCGACTGGCGCTTGTGTATGGGGAAGAGAAAGAATATCCCAAGGCCATCGACCAGCTGCTCCAGATTCTCAAGGCGCGCCCGACGGAGCTCAAAATCAGAGATTACCTTGGGTTTCTCTACGAGGAGGCTAAAGATACGAAGAAGGCCATCGAGACCTATACCTTTAATGTTCAACTGGAGCCGTCCTACTTCGAAGGGCATCTGCATCTCGGCGTGTTGTTCTATCGATTGAAGCAATTTCCTGAGGCCATCACGCATTTGACCAAGGCGATTACGATCAATCCGAAGCAGCCAGAATCCCACATTGTGCTGGGATTGACCTATCTGCAGCAGGACCAGTTCGATGATGCCGTCAGGGCTCTAGAAGAAGGCATCAGCCAGAACCCCGCGAGTGCCGACTTGCACTTTAATCTCGGCACGGCCTATGACAAGCTCAATCGCTTCGAGGACGTGGTGCGCGTCATGGAGACCGCGATTAAGCTGGATCCCCATCATGCCGATGCGCTCAACTATCTGGGTTATAGCTATGCAGAGCGAGGGCTCAAGATTGAGCAAGCACTTTCCTTGACCAGGCAGGCCGTCGCGCTGAAACCGAGTAATGGGTACTATGTCGATAGCCTCGCCTGGGCTCTGTTTAAGTCCGGCTTGTTGACCGAGGCATTGACCGAGATGAAACATGCGCTTACGCTCGCTGGGAACGATCCGGTGCTCTACGAGCATCTCGGCGATATCTACGCGAAGCAACAGAACCTCTCAGAGGCCCGCGAGGCCTGGCTCCATGCGCTGGAACTTGATCCCTCCAATACGAAGCTGATGGACCGATTTCGTGACCTCGGGATGGGCGATCCCGCCAAGGAGGAACGTATCCAACAGGCTAAACGGCGTGTATCAGAGAAGATACAGAGTCAGTCACCCAACCCCTAGTCACCTATCGCCTTTCTTATTTTCTTACCGTCTCCGCTACTCTAAACGCCTCCCCATATGACGGTGCGATCCATTTGGACCAGCGATGCCACCGCTAATCAGACTTCTTAGTCTCAGAATTATCAGCTAACTCGTTGGTATCACGGGGCTATGAACTCCAGACTGTTGGAGACTCTATCTGAGCCATCCCGACATCCAAGAAGCTGCAGTGAGCTCCAGGCTCCGTACAATGGACGACAAATATTGGCAGGTCAAAGCAAAAACTGGAGTGAATTTTCCTCCCATGGTCTCTTGTATCGTAGGATGAACATCGCAACCATATGATATTTAATATAACTCAGTATTTATCTCCCTGCGCTCATCTCCGGCATCGAACCTGCTAAAGGGTAAGGCAGCAGACAAAGATGTGAATCCTGGTAAGAGAAAATCAGGGTGTGAAGGGGGAAGGTCAGTGAACCATCAACAAGGAGGCAGTACGATGTTTAAGGCATTGCGTAAACAAGAGGGTTTCACCCTCATCGAGTTGATGATCGTTGTGGCGATCATCGGAATCTTGGCGGCCATCGCCATCCCGAACTTCCTGACCTATCAGTTGAAGTCGCGGCAGTCGGAAGCCAAGGTGAACCTGGGCGCGATTAAGACATCATTGATCGCCTTTCAGGCAGAACGCGGCTGCTATCTCGGCATTCCATCACCAGCACTTGGCGTAATAGCCCCAGCTGCGGGTACCAAGACAGTTGGTGTTGCCTGGCCCTCGGCGATCCTTTATCCAGCCAGTGCGGCTGGTACGGTATTTTGTACTGGTGCTGGTGCGGTATTCGTCGGTACGTTCACCGACATCGGGTTTGTCGCATCGGGTGTTACAAACTTTAGGTATGCAACTGGAGGTTCAGCCCTTGTCGCCCCCATTGCAGCCTGTCCGGCCCCCGCGGCCGTGGCTAGCGGAGTCGCAGTGGGTACTGATATCGGGGTTCTCGCCTCTGCCACATCGAATTTGGATGGGGATGCGAATCTCTCAATCTGGGGGGCGAGTAGTGATCAAGGAGCCCAGGACTGTTCAATCGGATTCTACTAGATCCGTCTGATTCGCTCATTTTCGCCGGCCACTCTTGTGGCCGGCGAAACGCTTATTTCGCTCAAGTCTTTCTTGTATGATTCCTGCACACATGCTCTCCGCCCGCCACGATCAACGGTTCGACTGGTTGACGCCGCTACTCATCGGAGTCAGTGCCTGTCTAGCTCTCGGGGCAGTGGTTCTGCTCCAGCAGAGACTGGACCAGGTGCAAGATCGGACTTCCTCCCAAATCCAAGGTCTCGCGAGTCTTCCCAAGGGCGAGTACCTCAAACCGGCGTTGCTCGGCTATCATCACTTAGGGGCTGATTTTCTCTGGCTTAGCTTGCTGCAGGTTGCCGGGAATAAGCGAAATAGCGCAGACGAGTATGAATGGATGTATCACGCGTTGGACGTGATCACCACCCTCGATCCCCAGTATGCCTACGCCTACTATGTCGGGGGCAATATCCTCGGCGATCTCGCCAACCGCCCTGACTTAGGCAACCGGCTGCTTGGAAAAGGTGCTGACGCGAATCCTGAGGTCTGGTACATCCCCTTTCTAATCGGATACAACCATTATTTTCTGCTCGGCGATCCAGCCAAGGGGGCAGAGTACATTATGCAAGCGGCTAGTTTGCCAGGCCGCCCGGCCTATCTTCCAGGCCTCGCTACTCGCATGGCGGCGGAGGCGGGGAGTCCTGAGACGGCGCTGGCGTTTCTTGAAGCCCGTTTGCTGGAGACGCAGGACCCTCAGACGCGAGAATCCTTGGCGAGCAGGGCGAAAGAAGTTATCATCGAACGGGATCTTCGTATCCTAGAGCATGCTGTGGACATCTATTGGACGAAACATTATTCTTTTCCTGTGAGACTCACGGATCTCGTGACAGCGGGAATCCTTCCGATGCTACCAGCGGAGCCGTTTGGAGGAGACTATCGGGTGGAACCCACGACTGGCGCGATCTCTAGTTCGACTCATCCGGATCGGCTGCGCACGTTTTTTAAGCGTAAAAAACCGCTGGCCTACATTTTCCCCAAGGTAGAGCCTTCCTATAGTTTTCCTAGGACATGGGAGTGAGCCATGACGCCTAGTTCCGATCTTGTCGTACAGACAGAGCAACTGTCGAAGATCTTCCACGTGGGATTTTGGGGGAAGCGCGTTACCGCTGTGGATGGCCTCAGTCTCGAAGTCCGGCGTGGGGAAGTGTTTGGTTTTCTTGGCCCGAATGGCGCGGGGAAAACCACGACCATCAAGATGTTGATGGGGCTCATCTATCCGACGAGCGGGCGCGCGCAGCTGTTCGGGCGGGATCTGGGCGATCCGCAGACCAAGTCCAGGCTGGGCTTTCTTCCCGAGTCGCCATATTTTTACGACTACCTCACGAGCCGTGAGTTTCTTGGGTTCTACGGACATTTGTTCGGGCTGTGGGGCGCTGTTTTGAATAAGCGAATTGACGAACTCCTAGAGTTGGTCGGCATGACGCATGCGCAGAATCTCCAGCTCAGGAAGTTCTCAAAAGGCATGTTGCAGCGGATAGGGATCGCACAAGCCATGATCAACGATCCGGAGTTGGTGGTGCTGGACGAACCCATGTCCGGGCTGGACCCCATCGGGCGGAAAGAAGTCCGCGATCTGATTTTCCGTCTCAAAGAGTCCGGGAAGACGGTCATGTTCAGCTCCCACATCTTGCACGATGCCGAAGTGTTGTGCGATCGGGTCGCGATGATCCTGAAGGGGCGGCTGGTGGCCTGTGGCCGTGTGACCGATTTGTTAGATCAAGGGGCGAACCATCAAGTGGAACTGGTCGTGGATCGTCTGACCCCTGCTGGATTAGATCACCTCCGTCCGCTCGCCGATAAAGTGGTCATGCAGGGGGACCGGATGCTGGTGGTACTGAAGAGCCAGCAACAGGTGGAGGGGGCGCTGGAGATTATACGCGCGGCGAAGGCTTGTCTGGTGTCGCTCAATCCTCAGAAGGGTTCATTGGAGGACCTCTTCATTCGGGAGGTCGAAGAACATCAGAGTCCGTCGGAGCATCGCGCATGAAGATTCTGTCGATCGCGCTGAATACATTCCGGGAAAACCTGCGGGATAAGTTGCTCTATAATCTGTTGGTGTTTGCCCTGCTCATGATCGGTAGCTCGGTGCTCCTGTCACGGCTCACCTTGGGAGAGTTCCACCGGCTCATCCTGGATCTTGGGCTCGGGAGTATTAATTTCTTCGGGGTGTTGATTGCGATATTTGTCGGGATCGGACTGGTGAGCAAGGAGATTGAAAAGAAGACCATCTATACGATTGTGTCCAAGCCAGTGGCGCGTTACCAATTTCTGCTCGGGAAATATCTTGGGCTCACGATCACCCTATTCGTCAACACGGCGATTATGGCGCTGGGACTTTTGGTGGTGCTCTATGCCCAAGAGGTTCCCATCGAGGGGGTGCTCTTCAAGGCACTGGCGCTGATTTTTGTCGAGTTCATGGTGGTCACGGCGGTCGCCCTCCTGTTTTCCACGTTTACGAGCGCGACCCTGAGCGCCATCTTCACGCTGGCGCTGTATGTGATCGGACATCTCACGGCCGACCTGAAAACATTCGGGGCGAAGATGGATGGTCTCAGCCGGGGAATCCTGAACGGGATCTACTATCTCCTCCCAAACCTCGAGCGCTTCAACTTGAAGGGCCATGTCGTGCATCATCTGGAAGTCAGTGGCTCGGATCTGATGCTGATCGTCGCCTATGGAGCGGCATACACGGCGTTGCTCCTCTTCATGGCCAGCCTCATTTTTCAACGACGCGACTTCCGCTAAGCCTGCCAGCCATCGGTTCTGATTCTCCTCTTGCATTATATTAAGGAGCAAGGTATTGAAGGGGAGTGTCGCGACTGCCTTGTTGGTCCTTCGTGCGTTGAAATTCATACGGGAGTGCCGCTTCGATGAATGTGCCATTGCTTGATTTGAAAGCTCAGTTCCAGCCTCTCCGTGCTGAGATCATGGCGGAGCTAGAAACGGTCTGTGACGAGCAGGGATTTATCCTGGGGCCGCGCGTCGTGGCGTTCGAGGAATCCGTTGCCAAGTATATCGGGTCTCGTTACGCGATCGGCTGCGCCTCCGGGAGCGATGCGCTGTTGCTCTCCCTGATGGCTATGGGTGTGAAAGCCGGCGATGAGGTCATCACCGTCCCGTTCACATTTTTTGCCACGGCGGGCGCGATTTCACGATTGGGCGCGAAGCCGGTGTTTGTGGACATTCAGCCGGATACGTTCAACATCGACCCCAAGCTGATCGAGCAAGCGATCACACCTCGCACAAAAGCCATCATGCCCGTGCACCTCTTTGGGCAATGTGCGGACATGGCTGCGATCAACGAGATGGCCAAGCGGAAGAAGATCTACGTCATCGAAGATGCCTGCCAGGCCATCGGCGCCGGTCAGCAGGGGAAGCGTGCCGGGGTTCTCGGCGATACCGGTTGTTTCAGCTTCTTCCCTACAAAAAACTTAGGCGGGTTCGGCGATGGCGGTCTCATTACGACCAACGACAAGACGCTTGCCGATTCCATGTCGATGCTCCGTGTGCATGGGAGTCAGGTCCGTTACCTCCATGAGGCGATCGGCATCAATAGCCGGCTGGACGCACTCCAGGCAGCCGTGCTCCAGATCAAATTGAAGTATCTCGACCAATGGACCGAGGGGCGCCGCCGGAACGCCGAACGGTATCAGCAGTTGTTCGCCAGAACGAAACATACGGATCGAGTGACGCTGCCACCTACGGCGCCAGGAAATTTCCATGTCTATAACCAGTTTACGGTGCGAGTCCAGAAGCGCGACGAGTTGCGCACCTTCTTGAAAGAGAAGGGGGTCGGCACGGAAGTGTACTACCCGCTTCCAATGCACCTCCAACAGTGTTATCGCGATTTAGGTCATCAGAAGGGATCGTTCCCTCTCTCAGAGCAGGCGGCTGAAGAGGTGATGTCGCTTCCAATCTATGCCGAACTGACGGAAGCGCAGCAGGTTTACGTGGTTGAGATGATTGCAGAGTTCTATCGGCGCGCCTAGCAGGATGCTGAAACAGTCCACCAGCGGCGTTCTCGGCTCGCAAGAATCCTCAACGTACCCCTGAGGGTACGCCTCCGGTTCTTGCTCCGCCTGCGGCCTTGCTGGATGGACTTTTTGAGCATCCTGTGAGAACGGAGCGACATGGATAGATTGGATCTCTATCTCGTCTCGACCGTCCCGCCAGTCGCGCTTGACTACCCTGCCAGAGAAGGAGGCCATGATGAGGTCAATGACGTGGGCAGTCCTGTGCGTCGTATCTTTGATCTGGAGCCCGATGGCCATTGCCAAGGATTTATCGCCTCGAGAGATTTATGAGCAGGCGTCGCCGGCCGTGGTGATGGTGATGGGGTATGCGGATGGCGGCAGGAAGGGGAGTGGCGGAACCGGTTCGATCATTCAGGCGGACGGATTGGTCCTGACGAATGCCCATGTGGTGATCGAAGAGCAGACAGGGAAACCGTTCGCCCGCCTATCTGTTTTTCTCAAGCCGGCCAGGGTCACGGGCGATTCCAAGAGCGATCTTTCCCGGATGGTCCGCGCCAAGGTCGTGGCCTATTCGCAACCATTAGACCTGGCCCTGTTGAAGCTCGAAGGTGTGACCGAAGTGCTCCCTGTCGTCGATGTCAGTGAGTCAGGCCAGGCGAGGATCGGGGATCATGTGGTCGCGATTGGCCATCCTGAACAGGGTGGACTGTGGACACTCACCACAGGCGTGATTAGCGCCGAGGTTGATAATTTCAATGGGGTCAGGGGAAAACACGTCTTTCAAACGGAGACAGGGCTGAATCGTGGCAATTCAGGTGGTCCATTGCTCGATGGTGAGGGGCATATGGTCGGGGTGAATACGGCGATTGCTCGTGTTGCCTCTGACGGCCTTCCGATCACGAGTATTAGTTTTTCGCTGAAGTCGAGTGTGGCGACGCAATGGTTGCGGGAACAGGGCGTGGGGGGACGAGCTGGACGAGGGACGCCGCTGCCAAGCGGACAGATGCAGCCTGCGACCGACCAACCATCTGCCCCGTCGGTGCAGCCACAAACCAAACCAGTCCGGCCTCTTCAGCTTGACTTGCCGCTCAAGCAGACCATGAAGCCGGAAGTGATTCAGCCGGCACCGGTTCGTCCCTACAACCTCGATGAGTTGGTTAGCGATCGTGCGAAGGCGGAAGCCGACCTCGACAGCATGATGTCGGAGATGCGTGGACGGATGAAGGGGAGATAAGCGCGAGAGAGATCTGTGCGTAATGAGTACAGTCTGTGCGCCCGGCACGACATGCCGAACGCACAGGCTGTGAACTGATAACCTTGTACTGCTAGCCGAATAATCCAGCCGCGACCTTGTTCATTCCTACGTGGTGATCGCCCCTTCCGACGCAGAGGAGACATGCCGCGCATACTTGCCCATGACGCCTGAGGTGTAGCGTGGCGCTGGCTGTTTGACCTTCTTGAGCCTGGCCTTGATCTCTTTCTGTGAAACCTCCAGGGTCAGCGTTCGTTTGGCAATATCGAAGGCGATCATATCGCCGTTCTTCACGGCGCCGATCGGGCCGCCCTTGATGGCCTCCGGTGCGACATGGCCTGCCATCAGCCCATGTGTGGCGCCGGAGAAGCGGCCATCGGTGAGGAGCGCAACGGAATCGCCCAAACCTGCCCCGACGATGGCCGCGGTCACGCCCAGCATTTCTCTCATGCCTGGGCCACCGGACGGGCCTTCGTAGCGAATCACTACGACATCGCCCGCTTTGATTTTTCGGGATTGCACGGCGGCAAAGGCATCCTCTTCCCGATTGTAGACTTTCGCAGGGCCGCGGAATGTCATGATTGAATGTCCGGCCACCTTCAAAACGCAGCCATCTGGCGCAAGGTTCCCCTTTAAGATGACAAGCCCACCGGTTTTCTTGATGGGATTCGAGAGGGGCCGAAGCACTTGTTGGCCCGGAGTTTCCTTGGCGTCTTTGGCCTCTTCACCAATCGTTCGTCCGGTCACGGTCGGTTGGTTGGCATGCAGGATCCCGGCATCGAGCAGTCGTTTGGCGACCAAGGTGGTCCCTCCAGCTGCATACAGATCCGACGCGGTAAATCGTCCACCAGGCTTCAGGTCGGCGAGCAACGGCACCTTCCGATTGATCTTGTCGAAGTCGTCGATGCTCAACTTGATACCGGCTTCGCGTGCGATGGCGAGTAGATGCAATACGGCATTCGTCGATCCGCCGGTGGTCGCGACCGCGGCAATGGCATTCTCCAGCGATTTCCGCGTGATGATCTGCTTGGGGCGCAGGTCTCGTTTGAGCAGATCCATGACCATCACGCCGCATTCGAAGGCCACGTCGTCTTTCTTTTGATCCATGGCCGGCACGCCATTCCGTCCCATCATCGAGATGCCGAGGAACTCGAAGGCGATCGCCATGGTATTGGCCGTGAACTGGCCTCCACAGGCGCCAGGGCCAGGGCAGGCATGGTCTTCGAGATCTTTGAGCTCGGCATCGCTCATCGTGCCGGCTGCATGTTTCCCGACCGCTTCGAATACGTCTTGAATGGTCACGTCATGACCTTGGAACTGGCCCGGCATGATCGAGCCGCCGTAGAGCATCACCGAGGGCAGGTTTAGGCGAGCGAGCGCCATCACGGTGCCTGGGATGGTCTTGTCGCAGCCGGAGAGTGCCACCACGCCGTCAAAGAGGTGTCCGCGAGCCACGAGTTCGATCGAGTCGGCAATCACTTCCCGGCTGATCAGCGAAGCCTTCATCCCTTCGGTGCCCATCGAAATGCCGTCCGACACGGCGATCGTGTTGTATTCGACGGGGGTGCCGCCTGCGGCTCTGATGCCGGCCTTCACCCGCTCCGACAATCGGCGCAGGTGGAAGTTGCAGGGCATAACCTCGATCCAGGTATTGGCGACGCCGATGATCGGACGAGACAGGTCCTCATCGGTAAATCCCACGGCTTTCATCATGGCGCGGGCCGGTGCCCGATCGGGCCCGGCTAGCAAATTGCGGCTTATCAGTTTCAACTCTTTCGGCATGGCGTAACTACTTTCCTTTCTTGCCTTCTTTTTTCTTCTCGTCCTTCTTCGCTTCCGTATCGATCACGGTGCCGGTGGCGGCGTCGATGTGGACTTCCGTGACATTTCCATCCGCGCCAAGGACCTCAACTTCCCAGATGGTCTTATCATGTTTCTTTTCGAGTTCTGCTTCGACGACCGTTCCCGGCACTTTCTCAGAGGCGGTCTTGATCGCCTGCTCGATGGTCACTTTCGCATCCTTGACGAGGTCCGTGACCTTGGCGTCCTTGCCGTCAGCCCAAGCTGTGGATCCCACCGCGAACAATATCCCCACGACGCCCGCTGAGATAATTCCCAATGTTCTCATGCTGCACCTCCTTGGTGGATCACCCGGTTGCCTGCTCGTCGGCTGTTGAAACAGTCCGCCGGCTTCGTTCTCGCATCGCTCAGAGGCTCAACGTACCGAAGCGTACGCCTCGCCCCTTCGTTCGCTGCGGCCTTGCCGGACGGCCTTTTTGAACAGCCTGCACATGCGTGCCCTTCCTGCTCTGAACTACTGTACTTTCATGCTCGCTGGAGGTGCCGGATGAGCTGCATCGCCGCTCTTGTGCGGGTTGCTTTTCATGGCGCCGCCATGGGGGCTGCCGTAACCCTTGCTGTCCCCCTTATGCTGCTGCATCACCTTGTCATGCTCGGCCTTCTCCTTGGTGCGCTGCTCCGGAGTCAAGAGGGCGAGCACATCCCGTTTGGCCTTGATGGCGGTCATGCGCAAGCCGGCCTGCAGATCACCGCTCTGCTTCAACTTGGCTTCGATCGCTCCCAAATCGGACTTTTCATCCTCGGTCAAGGCCTTTAACTCGCGCTCCGCCACCTGAATATCGGCCTCGCTCTTAATGCGAGTCTTGTCCAGGTTGAGTTGCATGTCCTTGAGTTTTGCCACTTGCTCCGCCGTCAACCCGATTTCCTTTTCGTGCTTGAGCAGATGCCGGATCAGATGGCCGGTGCTGTTGTGCATCATGCCCGCGCCATGTCCCCCCATCGAACCATGTCCGCCTTCGGCATGGCCTTCCTTACCGTAGCCTGGCTCGTTAGCCCAGACCCCGTTCACCCCAACGGTGAGGGCGAAAATGGATGCGAGACCGAATGTTGCGATCGTCCCTGTGCTCCGCGTCATGAAGACCTCCTTAGGTTGAACCGATATGAAAACATGAAAAATGTCTTTTGCCTATTGCCCCAGTAACCCCTGCTCGCTTTTGAGTCCATTGAAGAGGAACTGTACCGCCAGGGCCGCCAGCACCAGCCCCATCAAGCGCGTGATAATTTTCTCAACGATCGGACTCATCCACTTCGCACTGGAGGCTCCGATGGCCAAGGTGATGTAGCTTGCCAGACCGACCAAGACAACGCAAGCCAACAACATGCCCCGTTGAGCCCAGGAGACCGCCTGCGCTTCCAGTAGAATCACGGTCGATATTGCAGCAGGGCCGGCCAACATCGGGACGGCCAGCGGCGTAATGGCAATGTCGTCTTTCGTCGTGCCTTCAGCCGTTTCGGCCGCCGTTTCCTGGACCGGAGACCGCTGTGCACGCAACATATCGAGGGCGACCAATAAGAGTACGAGTGCCCCGGCCACTTGGATGGCTGGGAGCGTGATTCCCAAGAGGGTAAAGAGCTGCTGGCCGATGAGCGCAAATCCCATCAAGATGCCGACGGCCACGAGGCAGGCGGTGCGAGCCATCTGAAGCCGGTGGCCGACCGAATCGCGTGCCGTCATGGCCAAAAATGCCGGGACCGTGGCGATGGGATCGACGATGACAAAGAGAGAGCTGAACGACAAGACTGCGTATTCCGTGAGCGTCATGGGTGCGATCGGCGGCGGGCCTGCGCGAGCAGTTCGGCTCGCGGATCCTGATGCTCGATGGCTCCAAGTTGGCCGTAGAGTGCGCGTTCCTCGTCGGTCATGGAGGGGGGCATCACGATTTGAATGGTCAGGAAGAGATCGCCATGTCCGCCGGCTGCGGCAGGGAGGCCCTTGCCCTTGAGCCTGAGTTTGCTGTCAGCCCGACTGCCAGGCGGAACTTTCATTCGAACTGGTTCCATCAAGGTCGGGGCCATCACTTCAGCGCCCAAGGCCGCTTCCCAGGGGAAGACAGGGAGGGAGACATGAATGTCGCTCCCCTGCCGGCGAAAGACGTTATCCGGAGCGATCGTCACGCGCAGGTACAAATCGCCCGATTTGCCGCCGTTGGCGCCGGCCTGTCCTTTGCCGGCCACGCGAACCCTTGTGCCATCCTGGACCCCGGCGGGGATGCGCACTTCGATGGTATTCGGTTGCAGCGTCGCGCCGTGCCCTTGGCAGGTCGGGCAGGTTCGCCCACGAAGGGCGCCGCTTCCGCGACAGGTGGTACAGGGCACGGGCTCTTGCAGGGTCATACGCTTCGTCACGCCGGTGAACACCTCGGCCAGCGTGAGCTGCACTTCCGTCTCAAGGTCTTCGCCCTGCATGGCAAAACCGCGACCAGTGCCGCCTCGCCCTCGCCCCTTGAACAGATTTTCGAAGATGTCGGAAAAACCTTCTCCGCCGGGCGCCTGGTTCTGGCCGAACCCCTGGGCTCCGGCCTGGCGGCGTGCCTGCTCATAGGCCTCGGCTTGCTCCCAGTTAGCGCCATGCTGATCGTATTTTTTGCGTTTATCCGGATCGCCCAGGACTTCATGCGCCGCGTTCAGTTCTTTGAACTTCTTCTCCATCTCGGACTTCTTTGAACCGCTGTGGAGATCGGGATGGACCTGACGGGCGAGACGGCGATAGGCTTTTTTAATGTCATCTGCTGAGGCAGATTTAGGGAGTCCGAGCACCTGGTAGTAGTCGCGTTCTGTGGTTGCCATAGTTGTCGATCGAGCGTGATGGGTGACGGGTGATGAGTGATAGGCAAGCGAAATGACCGTCTAATGAAGGAAGTCGCTATGCAGGAATGACCAACGCACCAGTCACTGATCACTCATCACTGTTTCTACAGCAGCTTACGGGGTCGATCAGGGCTTTTCAAGTACTGATGAAGGGTGCGGAGAGGTGTGTTTGTCACTGTGGGACGACGGTCTTTGCCCGCGCCATCATCTTGCAGTAGGAGCAGACTTCGGCTGTGGTGGGCTGGCTGCACGAGGTGCAGGGGTGGAGGACGGCCCGGTCCTTTTCCGTCATGGTTGTCGCCGTGGGCTGCTTCTTTTTTTGCTTCTCAAGAAATCCCCAATAGAACGTCTGTTTGGTGCCTGGCGACTCGGTTTCCAAACGGTTCAAGACCTCCTTGTACTGGAGCGTCTTGGAGCCTTTGGCCATGGGGCATTCTTCGACGATGTAGTCGATCCGGTTCAAGACCGCATAGGCGGCCAGTTCCCGTTCAGAGAGCCGGTAGAGGGGTTTCACCTTTTTGGCAAAGCCTGCCACCGAGGCCGGTAACGAGGGACCCTGCTTATCGAGGTATTCTTCCTGCCAATGCAGCACGTTGCCCAGCAGTCTGGCCGCTTCGTCGTCGAGATTATGGCCCGTAGCCATGACATCGTATTCCTGCTCGATCGCCACGCGATTGAACTGGTACCGTTTGATCGTCCCACAGGTCGAACAGGTGGGGCGATGGATGAGCATGGCCAGTTCCTTGATCCCTGCGCCGGCTTCCTGTTCGACGGTGTGGAGATGCAGCTTGGCTCCATGGGAGGCGGCAACCGCCTCGGCGAATTTTGTCACCTTCGCATGCGACTGCTCAGAATAGGCCCCGATGCCGAGATTCACATAGAGCGCATCGGCCCGATAGCCCAGCTTGAGGAGAATGTCCCAGAGCGCCAGGCTGTCCTTCCCGCCTGACACGGCGACGAGAATCCGTTCCTCTTTGCCGAACATCCATTCCGACTTGATCGCCCGCGCCACCTGATCGTGCACGAAGCCATTGAAGCAGCCTTTGCAGAAGGCCGCATTGTGGCGGGGGAGGCCGATGACCGCTTTGGTTTTACATTTTGTGCAATTCATAATTCTGGTGTGAGGAGCGTTGTAGGGTTTGTCTGGTTTATTCGGTCTGCCCAGATTGGGCCAGATCAACGAAACAATCCAGTGAATGAACGGGCGCCATGAGTTGAACGAGTTCGATCATAAGACCTGGGTTGGGAGGAATGCAAATGCCGATTGCGAGTGCCAGCAGGCAGCATTGTATGGGTGGGGTCCGTCGGTCGTGAATGGGGTCATTGTGAAATTTCGTGAAACAGAATCAGCCCTATGCGTACCACGGGGGGGGACGCATAGGGAGACGCTGGTATTTCCGTAATTTTATTCTTGCATGACTAGATAGTTCGGTTTACAAACGTTGGCATTCGCTTCGCGCGAGACAACGGACGACACCCACGAGAGGAGTGTGCGTATGGCCAGCCGAGTCCAAGACCAACCGATCGTGCCGCGGATGGGGCAATGCGTGCGTCGGTGGTTCGCCTCGATCGGCCTCGTGAGCATGGTGCTCATCTGTGGGCTGAGTCCAGCCGGCGACATCAGCTACGTGTACGACAACCTCGGGCGGCTGATGGCGGTCATCGATCCCGCCACAGATACGGCGGTCTATCAGTACGATGCCGTTGGCAACTTGACCGGCATCACGCGGCAAACGTCGGCGACCCTCGCAATCTTCCAATTCACGCCCTCCAGCGGGCCAGTTGGGACCCCTGTAACCATCTATGGTACGGGTTTCAGCGTCACGCCCGCGTCGAATACCGTGAAATTCAACGGCACCACCGCAACGGTGCTCACGGCGTCGGCCACAGTACTCACGACTGCGGTTCCGGCAGGGGCGACCACTGGCACGATCAGCGTCATGGTCGCAGGGACGACGGCCACCAGTGCCGCGGCCTTTACTGTCGGCGCCGGCGGAGCCCCCACATTGTCTAGCTTCAGTCCAACGGTAGCTGGGTATGGCGCGACCGTCACCCTTACCGGGACCAACTATGACACCACGCTGATTAACAACCGCGTGGCATTTACGGCGGCAATCGGTTCCGCCGCGACCGCGACGACGACCACGATCACGGTGCCGGTTCCGGGGAGCGCCCAAACCGGTCCGATTGCGGTGTCCACGACTCAGGGCAAGGCCACGAGCGTCCAGGAGTTCTTTGTGGCGCCTCCCGGGGTCCTGGCGACAGATATCCAATACACCGGCCGCATTACGGTGAACGGGCCGACCGCCACCGCGTCCATCCCCACGGCAAATAAGAATGGCCTGATGGTTTTCGACGGCGCTGCGGGGCAGCGCCTCAGCATCGGACTCAGCAGTGCGACGATCGCGAGTTTCTATGTGTCGGTCTATCGTCCAGACGGCGGGGCGCTGACGATACCGGTCTCCTACAACAGCAGTGGTGGCGGGCTCGACATTCCGGTCTTGCCCATGGCCGGGACCTATACGATTTTCCTGGATCCCTATTCGACCTATACCGGCAACGTGACGGTCACGCTCTCCACTGAGGTGATGGGCAACATCACTCCTGGTGGCGCCGCCGTGCCGGTTTCCATCAGCCGAGTTGGCCAGAATGCGCGGTACTTCTTTACCGGGACGGCTGGTCAAACCGTGAGTCTCAACCTCAGCAGCGTGACGATCACCACGGGCAATGTGTCCCTTATCAAACCGGATGGGAGCCTGCTCACAGGGCCCACCTCCTTTGGGACAGGCGGGGGGGTGATCGACACGCAGGTGCTGCCCACCTCCGGCACCTATGCCATCTTCGTCGATCCGTCGAGCAGCTACACCGGCAACGTGACGCTCACGCTCTACAATACAGCGGATGTCACCGGCACGATCACCATCGACGGTGCCTCGGTCGCATCCACACTCACCGTGCCAGGTCAGCGGGCCCGCTACACGTTTACGGGCACCGCCGGACAGTGGGTGAATCTGGGCTTCTCCAGCGTCAGCATGGCCACATCGACCGTCTCGCTGCTCAAGCCAGATGGCAGCACCTGGACGAGTACCACGATCTATAGTAGCGGCGGCAGCCTCGATCCCACGACCGCTCTCCCGACGACTGGAACCTATACGATTGTGGTCGATCCAACCGGTGCCTATACCGGTAGCATGACGCTGACCTTGTCGTCCGCGTTGACGGGATCGGTCACGCTTGATGGCGCGTCGGTGCCGCTGACTATCGGCCGGGTTGGTCAACAGGCGCGTTATACGTTCAGCGGGACGAGCGGCCAGTGGGTGAGTCTCGGCCTCACCTCCGTGACGATGACCACTGCCAATGTGACGCTCTTGAAGCCGGATGGCACGACACTCGCCTCCACGTCGGTCGGCACGGCTGGTGGTGGCTTGGAACCACCCGGTGCCCTGCCCTCGACCGGGACCTACACCCTCGTCGTCGATCCCTCGGGTGTGTACACGGGGAACATCACGCTCACGTTGATGTCCTATCTCACCGGTGTGCTGAATCTGGATGGAGCTGCCACGTCTGCGACCATCGCGACGGTCGGCCAAAATGCGCTCTATACGTTCAGTGGCACAGCCGGTCAATGGGTCAGTTTCGGATTCACCGGCGTGACCCTCCCCTCTGCCTTCATCTCACTCCTCAAACCGGACGGGACCTACTTGACGGGAGCTTCGATCGGCACCGGCGGCGGCAGCCTCGATCTCTCGACAGCCCTGCCGACGACGGGGATCTATACTCTCACGGTGAATCCCGCCGCGGCCTATACCGGCGTGATGACCATCACGTTGTCGTCGGAGGTGACTGGCACGGCTACCATCAATGCGGCGGCAACACCGGTTACGATTAGCCGCGCTGGTCAGAATGCGCGCTATACGTTCGCGGGTACGGCGAGCCAGCAGGTCACGGTGAGAATTACCGGCAATACTCTGGGAACCGTGACGGTGAATCTCTATACCCCGAGCGGCGGTTATCAAACCGGGACGACCCAAGCGGGAGCCAGCTTCAATCTGCCCACCGTGACTCTTGCCACGACCGGCACCTACACGATCACCCTCAATCCTTTGACGACCACCACCGGCAGTCTCAACCTACAGGTGACCAACCCATGAGATATACATCCATCGTCACATCGCTGACCCGCATTGTTGTGGTGCTCAGTCTGAGTCTTGTACCGACAGTACTCTTAGCACAAACGTTTCTACCGCCCGGTGATGTGAACGGAGTTCCTCTCAAGCCTGGCCAGTTGCTCAGCTCCGGCACTAGTGCGACAACCTATTTCATGGGGCAGGCCGCCATGATCACGCTGAATTCGAACCCGACGTATGATGCCATGACATGGTTCAAGTCATGCTGCCCAGCTGATCCGATTCCTCCAAATTGGATCACAGGATTTGGGGGATATATGGTGCAATGTCAACCGAATGGAGGAGATCGTGGGGGATTCCAGTACCGTGTTCCATTATTAGGTGGGAATGACATTGTCACCGTTGAATGGGGCACATCCTGCTCGGGGGGATGGAACCCTCAGTATGTCACCGGGTTCCATTACGCAGGCCAACCCAACGGGCCCGTGTTTCAGGCTTATCCGCCGGTGAAGTCCAAGAATCCTGGTAATGCGCTGACCTGTTCTATGGCAGGCGATCCCTGCGATACCAAGACCGGGTTGTACTATCAGCAAGATACCGACATCGAAGTCCCCGATGTCATGCCGATCAGGTTCACTCGCACCTATCGCACGGAGGATACGGCCTCTCGCGTCTTCGGAATCGGGGCGAGCCATCCCTACGATCAATACATGCTCCGCGATGATTTGTGCACTGCTACACGAGTGATCTTGCCGGATGGGGCCTACATCCACTTCACCCGCACGAGCGGCACGAACTGTCTCGACTCGGTACTCCAACACAGCACCACCCATACGGCTTTCTATGGCGCGACGCTGGCGTGGGATACCACGTTCATGCGCTATCGGTTGAAGTTCAAAGACGGCACCGAATGGCGCTTCAGCGACTACGGGTCCCTCGTGGCGATGCTGGATCGCAATGGCAATACGATCACGCTTACACGCGCGGCGGGCGGGGGGCTCGCGGGAAATCTCACCAAGATCACCTCTCCGAACGGACGGTACCTCATGTTTACCTACGACGCGAGTAACCGTATTACCCAGGTGACCGACATCCTGGGCCGCACGATCGCCTATACCTATGACGCCAGCGGTCGCCTGTGGAAAGTGACCAATTCGCTCACCGGCGTGGCCGAATACACCTACGATGCTTCACATCGGCTGCTTACCATGAAGGAACCAGGGGGGAACATCCACGTCACGAACACCTACGATGCCAATGGCCGCGTGGCCACGCAGACCCAGGCCGACGGGACCACCTATCAATTTGCCTATGCACTGGATGGAAACGGCAACGTCACGCAGACCGACGTGACCGATCCGCGCGGCTATGTGAAACGGTTTGTCTTCAACAGCTCCGGGCTCACCACCTCTATCACCGATGCCTCTGGCCAGCCCGAAGCCCAGACCACAACCTACGAATGGCAGGCGACGACGAATCTTTTACTCAGCGTGACCGATGGGTTGAACCGCAAGACGGCCTATACCTATGATGCCAAGGGCAATACCCTCACCGTGACCAAACTCGCCACGACGCCGAATGCCGTGACGACGACCATGACCTATGAGCCGGTCTTCAACCAGGTCGCCACTGTCGCCGATCCGCTCAATCACCAGACCACGTTTGCCTACGATGCCAAGGGCAATCTCACCACGATCACCAACGCGTTGAACAAGACCACCACGATCACGGTGAATGCCCAAGGTCAGCCCCTCACCATCACCGATCCTCTCAGTAACGTGACGACGTTTACCTATGAAGTGGGCGATCTGGTCAAAGTCAAAGATCCGTTGAATCGAGAAACCCAACGGATTCTGGATGCGGCGGGGCGCCCCAGGAACCTCACCAATCCGCTCGGGCAGAAGACCCTCTATACACCGGATGCTTTGGATCGCATTACGCAATTGACCGACGCGATCAATGGGAATACGGCTTTTGCCTACGACGCGAACAGCAATCTACTAACTGTCACCGATGCCAAATCCCAGAAGACGATTTACACCTACTCGAATATGAATCGGACAAGTACCCGTAAAGACCCGTTGGTGAATACCGAGACCTATACCTACGACAACAACGGGAATGTTGCCACGGTGACGGATCGGAAGAGCCAGGTCACGACGAACACCTACGATCCCTTGAATCGAAGAACCAAAGTTTTGTTCCAGGATGGGACCTCGACCAATTACACCTACGATGCGGGGAATCGGGTGACGCAGGTGCAAGAAAAAGACGCGAGCAACATTGTGACCGCGACGATCACGCGGACCTATGATGGACTCGATCGGCTGACCCAAGAAGTCACGGCGCAGGGGACGGTGAATTATGTCTACGACAACGCCTCTCGTCGAACATCCATGACCGTAGCGGGCCAAACGGCGGTGACCTATACCTACGACAATGCCAACCGATTGACCCAGGTCCAGCAGGGCACGAGCACCGTGACGATCGGGTACGATGATGCCGATCGCCGAACCAGTCTCACACTCCCTAACACCAACAGCATCACCTATGCCTACAACGCGGCGTCAGAACTCACGAGCCTCACGTACAAGCAAGGGGCGAGCGTTATCGGCGATCTGACGTACACGTACGATTTGGCTGGTAATCGGATCAAGCAGGGCGGAGCCTTTGCGAGAACGACGATCCCTCCCGCTCTGTCCACCGTCAGCTACAACGCGAACAACCAGCAGGCCACGTTCGGGACCAATGCCCTCGGCTACGATTTCAACGGCAACCTGACGAGCGTGGCCGATCCCTCAACCGCTGCCACGTATAGCTGGAATACCCGGAATCAACTGGCAGGCATCACCGCGACC
This sequence comes from Nitrospirota bacterium, assembly GCA_030684575.1. Lineage (NCBI taxonomy): Bacteria > Pseudomonadati > Nitrospirota > Nitrospirota bacterium. Next base: position 619,219 of record JAUXVD010000008.1, read on the forward strand.
GGCTTCGCCGCCTCCTTTACCTACGATTCCTTTGGCCGACGAACCGGCAAGACCATCCAGGGCGTCACGACCAATTTTGTCTACGACGGGTTGAATCCGGTACAAGAAAAGGCAGGAGCGACGGTCACGGCCAATCTGCTAACAGGACTGGGAATTGATGAGTTCTTTCAACGAACTGACGGGGTTGGAAGCCGCGCCCTGCTCACGGACGCGCTCGGCTCAACCGTTGCATTGGGGGATAGCACCGGCACATTGCAGACGCAGTACACCTATGAACCGTTTGGCTCTGCGACGACAGTTGGACAGACGAATGCGAGCAGTTATAAGTACACCGGACGAGAAGTTGATGGGACAGGGCTCTACTATTATCGAGCCAGGTATTACCACCCAAGGTTGCAGCGGTTCATTGCGGAAGATCCGATTGGGTTTGCTGGCGGGGATATCAACATCTATGGCTATGTGCAAAACGATCCAATGAGTGGCATTGATCCTTTGGGGCTTGAGACAGGAGCAGTCACCATGCAATCGTTGCTATTATCAACCTGCAACTGCCCTAATGTACCCCCTGGTCCATCCGGGGCCTCGTGTCCAGCGAACATCGGACAGGCACAACAGAGCTACAACCCGTTTTGGTTTTACAAGCAAGTCGATGATATTGGGCCGTGGGACTATAAACGACAGGGGATCCAGTACGAGAACTTTGGCAACTTTAATTATGGTGCTTCAGGGAGTGCCTTCGGATTCCCTGATCAGATCTTGTATCGAATGGCGGGGTGGGCACATCAGCGCAAGGGCTCCATGCCAGGATTGGGAGTCTGGTATGGCAGCTATCCGTATGGAGATGACCCGAAAGACCAGCAATGGATTCAGCGAGGGATACAATACTACCGGTGCAAATGTTACTAATACTTATGTCTAGTGTTCACCGCTCTGGTCAAGCGCCAGTACTTTCCTGGCTAGGATTCTTGTCTGTAATTACCATGCTGCTCTTGGGAATTGCTTTGGTTGGATGTCCCGCACGTGAAGGTCGCGAGATTGAACGCCACACATCACTGGATAAGGTCGTAGACGCAGTGGTAGTTGAGCCAAAATCGCATGCGACGGCTCCTATAATGACAGATATATACTTGGTAGCGTCAGGGAAAAATTGGAAGGACGAAATTCCAGTGATCACAGGAGACTATATAGAGGGGCTGCGAGTACAGTGGGAGCGTCCACGTTTTCTGACAATTCATTATAAGAAAGGTCGTATTCGACATTTTACCAATATTTGGTACACGAAAGACGTTCAGAATTTCGAGTACGTGATTGAACTTCGCTTAGTGCCTGAGACAGATTCTACTCTTCCTAACTAGAGTTACACGCTACCAGTAACCTCCTCTCCGCCACTGATGCCAAATTCAACAGACGGTCTACACCTATTCGAATATGAATCGGGCGAGCACGGGCAAAGATCCGCTCCTCAAGACCGAGACCTATACGTACGACAACAATGGGAATGGACTAAAAGGGGTCAGGTCTTGCAATCGAACATGGTGAGGGGGTAGCCTCCGCCACATGGCCCGTCCACTTCGCCTTGAGTTCCCTGGAGCCGTCTACCACCTCACCAGTCGGGGCAATGCCCGGCAGGACATTGTGGCGGATGACCGCGATCGAACCGACTTTCTCTCCCTGCTCGCACATGTGATCGATCGGTACGGCTGGCTCTGTCACGCCTACTGTCTGATGGACAACCACTACCATCTCCTGATTGAAACGCTTCAGCCCAATCTCTCGCTGGGCATGCGGCAGCTCAATGGCCGCTATACCCAGGCCTTCAACCGGCGACATGAACGGGTAGGGCATCTCTTTCAAGGGCGGTTCACCGCGATCTTGGTGGAAAAAGAAGCGCACTTACTGGAGCTCTGTCGCTACGTGGTCCTGAATCCGGTGCGGGCGAAGATGGTCACGCATCCCCGGCAATGGGCGTGGAGCAGTTATCGGGCGACGGTGGGGGAGACGACGGCTCCGGCTTGGCTGACGACCGATTGGGTGCTCAGTCAATTTGGCCAACGGATGGGACCTGCGCGGGAGCATTATCGGACCTTTGTGTCCGAAGGGCGGGGTGGACCGCGACCCTGGGAGCAACTGACGGGGCAGATCTATCTGGGCTCCGAGGCGTTCGTGGCGGAGCACCAGCCCAATCGGGTCATTCGCGATGTCCCCCGCAAGCAGACGCAGGCCCAGCGGCCCACATTGCGCGTCCTCTTTCAGCGAAACGACACGGAGGCGTGGCTCATTTATATGGCCTATCGACAGTATGGCTATCGATTAGCCGAGATTGCCGACCATGTGGGCGTGCATGCTGCCACGATCAGCCGGAGACTCAAGCGAGCGGAGCAGTCAATGTCATGATTGCAAGATCTCTCCCTAGGTATGTACCCATTTGGGGCCCACAGGCTCAGGTCAACGGTGTTCTCTTCACGTATGATTAACCGAGAATTGTGGTGAGGGCGTGCCGGAGGAGGGCTTGTTCGTTGGCAGTCAGCCGTCCGAGTTTCTTGAGTACGAGGGCCGGCTCGATCGTCGTGAGCACCGGTTTGAGGACGGAGGGTTTCAACAGCCCCGCGCCACGCCAGTCGTGAACCAAGACCTCACCCACGGCGTCCGGGGTAAGGGGCTGACTCGTGACGGCCATGATAATCAGATCTGGGCGCTGGCGATGATAGGCCGGGCTACTGATCACGACGGCAGGGCGGCGCTTCGTGGTGGATTGATCGGTGAAGGGGAACGGGACGAGAACGATGTCCCCGAACTCATAGCCGGTCATAGTCGGCATCGTCGGGGTTGTCCCAGACTCGTGTCAATGCGGCAGTGGCTAGTTGCCCAGCAGCCTGTGTCAGCCTGCGTTCGTCGGCCAGGCGATGCGCCAGAAAATCGACGAAGTCTTCGACTTCGGATACGCGTTCTGGCGGGAGGTTGCGCAGCTTTTCAAGAATGGTTTGTTCGTGTACGTTCGTCATGTACCTCACTCCATTTTTCTTAGCCTACACTGGCCATATGGCAGAGAGCAATGATTCTCTATCATGCGGCTCGCTGTGAGGTGGCCCCAGGCCTCCTTGTGCAGACAGCGGGACGGCGACGATCACCAGAGCCTATGACGGACTCGATCGGCTGACCCAAGAAGTCACGGCGCAGGGCATCGATGTAGGGGGCAAGCATACGGCGAATGTATGTCCAGAGACTGCAGAGGCGGAGAGAGGAAGGGTGCGTGAGCCTGTTAGTGACTACCGCCGGAAATAACGGGTCGGATTTCAACCTGATCGGCGTCGTAGAGCATTTCATCTTCAGTGACGAGGTCGTCGCCTTTGATCACGAGATGTGCCTCGACGACGAGGTTCAATTCTTTTAAGAGATCTTTGACCTTCTTGGGGCCTTTGACTTCGACGGTTCTTGCTGGATGGCTGAGTTGGACTTGCATGGGAGCATCATAGGCTGGGCGACGGGCACGAGGCAAGGGGCGAAGGGCACGCTGCGTACGATCAAGGCAAATATCCTTCAGCCCCTAGCCGTTTGCCCCGTGCCGCTCGCCTAAATAGATGCTTCGCGCAGGAATTTCGCCGATTCTTCCGGCGCCACAGGATTGATATAGAACCCCGTGCCCCATTCGAAGCCGGCCACCTGGGTCAGCTTGGGAATGATTTCGATATGCCAATGGTAGTAGTCCCCGGTCTTCTCGTGGAGAGGGGAGCTGTGCAAGATGAAGTTGTAGGAGGGGTTGGCCAGGACCTTGTTCATGCGTCGGAGTGTTTCGGAGAGAATCGGCGCGAGAAACTCAAATTGAGTTTTTTGGCTTTCTTCGAAGTAGCCGGCATGGCGCTTGGGGAGAATCCACATTTCGAAGGGAAAGCGTGGCGCAAAGGGCGTGACGCAGACGAACTCCGGATTCTCCGCCACGATGCGGTCGCCATCCGCGAGATCCTGCCGGAGAATATCGCAATAGATGCAGCGCTCCTTCTGCTCATAATGAATCCGACAGCCCTCGATTTCTTCCCGAACGCTGGTCGGGGTGATCGGCAGGGCGATGAGTTGCGAATGGCTGTGCTCCAAGGTGGCGCCGGCTGAGGCGCCGTGGTTCTTGAAAATCAGGATATAGCGCAATCGCAAGTCTTTTTTTAGATCGATCATGCGATCGCGATAGGCCCACAGGACATCCTCGATCCGCTTCGTCGGCATGTCGGCCAGGCTATCGGTGTGGCTCGGGGTCTCAATGATCACTTCATGGGCGCCGATCCCGTTCATTCGATCGTAGAGGCCAAAGCCCTCGCGGTCGAGGCCGCCTTCGACTTGGAGCGCGGGGAACTTGTTCGGCACGACACGCACGGTCCAGTTCGGGCCGTTGGGCTCCAGTGGTTGCGGGCGATAGGCCATGATTTCTTTCGGCGTCAATCGTTCTTGCCCTGGGCAAAATGGGCAGAGGGACGCCGCCAATGGTCGTGCGGCATGCACGGGAACGAAGTCGTGTGGCCGGGCATTCCGTTCCGTCGAAATAATGACCCACCGACCGACAATCGGATCACGTCGTAAATCAGGCATGTCTTCTCCTCTGAAGATAGGCGAAGGGTACGGGGCGAAGGGCGATAGGCATTAGCATTCTTTTCAGATCTCTCGCCCCTTGCCTCTGGCCGTCGGTTTATACGCGCCACAGATTCGCTTCAAACTCCGGACCTGGGACGAGAAAGGTCGCGGGCTTGTACTGTGGGTAACGTGCCACTTCCAATTGATGTTCCAGGATCAAAATGGTCATACGGAGTTCCTGTCCTGGCGTGAGCTGTAAGTCTTTGAACGGCACAGCCAGCTCGAGAATCTGCTTATGACAGATCGATGCGTAGGAGCCGATCTCCTGCCACGACCCGCCGGCCAGCTTTTGCGAGAGGATAAACTGGTCTGGCCCAGAGGGCGCGAGTGGAGAGGACAACCGATAGAGGTGCTCGGGTGTGTGCAACTGCAGCTCGACCGTGAGTCCGGCCTGCCGAGGCTGCGATTGCTCGTCCGGATCGAGCCGGAGATAGAGGTGGTCTAGGCTCCAGCCGAATTGAATGTCGGTGAGTAGGCCTTCGGCTTTCCACATCGCACCGAGCGGCGGCTGTGTCGTGATCCTCCCTGCTCCGCGCCATTCGAAAAAGTCGGTCACGCGCCCGTCGATGGAGGGGCTCAGCAACGCAAGCGGCGCGGTCACTAGATCTGTTTCCGGCATATCGCGTGGACGACAGATCGGCTGATTCAAGAGGTCAGGCGGCGTTAGTCCTGCGATCGTCCAGACGTTGCGAAGGTGGGTGCGAAAGAGCCGGTCGAACTCCTCGTTGTAGCCGGAATCGAAATCGTCCCCATACCACCAGAACCAATCGCTGCCTTCGGCGGCATAGAGTTCATCCCAGGCGGCCTGCGCCCGATCAGGGGGGAGCGTTGAGGAAATCTCGGCGAGGCGAGATCGCGTGTGGCTCACCAGATCCCATCCCCGATTATCTTCCTGATGGCCGATCCAAATCTTATAGTCCTGATTGATCCAGGAACCAGAATGGAGATGGCTGACTCGTCGAGTAGCCGGTGCGGCATCGAGCGCGGCAGAAATCGTGGCGGTGGTGGTGCGGAGTTCGTGACCATCGAGGGCGCCGGTCGAGCAGGCCTTGTAGAGGAGCGAGAGAAACTGCTCGCCTCCCTCGTGGTAATGCTCCCAGGGGTTTTCCCCGTCGAGCACGATGGCGATGGTGACCTGTTCTTGCGGTGCGTCGGTGATGATCTGACGCAGCCGGCGCAGCACATCTTCGGCGGCCATCTCGGGCGTCGTTTTGTGGTAGACGAAGCCGAAGGCATCGGAAATCTCCCGATCGCGAAACAGCATCGTGACCTCATGCCCCTCCGTTCCGACCCGGTAGGGCTGATAGAGATCCCGGCGGCGTTCCCACGGCTCCTGGGCCGCGTTGAGCGAGCGCGCGAGGATGCCTTCGTCGGTCGCAAGCCAGCGCAGACCGACCTTCGGCAACATGGGAATCAGTTCCGGGCAGACGGAGCCTTCCGACGGCCAGAGGCCTACCGGGGCTCGGCCGAATGTGGCGGTATGAAATTCGACGGCACGTCGTAGCTGCGTCTCCGCATCTTCCGGCGCATGAAATCGTGAGGGGAGTGGAAGGTCCGGCCTGGCGCGTCGGGTAAAGTCGGTATCGATGATGAGCGGCAGGATCGGATGAAAGAATGGCGTCGTCGTGAGCTCGATTTGTTCACGCTCCAGCAGTCGTCGATAGAGCGGCACGATCTCCCGGACTGCGACGAGCTGGAGGGCCAGGACCTCCTGTTTGTCCTCTTCCGTGAAGCCTCGGCCTTTCGCACGTAGAGCGGCCAGGCGCGGATAGCGACTGACGGTGCCGTAGCCGAACCAGGCGAGGTTGTGCCAGGTCTGCAAGTCCAGCAGATCCTGTGTGGAGAACTGTCGCGCCACCCGCTCCAGTTCGCGGCCTGCGACGTCCGTTCCGCGCTTCACGAGCAATTCATGGTAGCGCGGGTAGGGGCGTACCATCGTAGCCCAATTGGCGGAGAAAAAATGGCGGATGAGAAAGGCTTTTTCTTCCGGACGAAGATCCGCCGCCGGGCGTTGGGCATGTTCGAGAAAGAGGTCGCGTACGGCTCCTGATCCGACTTCTTGCAGCTGTAATAGGAGCGAGGGGGTGAAGTTGAACGTGGCCTTGATCGAGGGGAACTTCTCCAGCCCATAGGCCATGTCGTAGTAGGCCTTGGTGGCATGCAGCCGCACCCAGGGCATGCTGGCAGACCCCGCGACCGGGTCTGTGTAATAGGGCTGATGCATGTGCCAGAGAAAACAGATTCGGGCAGTCTTCATGGTCGAATGCTTTAGCAGGAGGCTGAAAACGTCCGCCAGCAGCGTTCTCGGCTCAGCGAAATCCTCAACGTACCCGTAAGGGTACGCCTCCGGTTTCGTTTCGCCTGCGGCCTTGCTGGACGGCCATTTCGAGCCTCCTGCCGGAGCGTATTCCTGTTGTTCTAAACGTGCGACCAGTTAAGTCTGGCGTGTTCTATAGTCTTTCCGCAACCCGTTCGTTATAAGTATCGCATAGGGTCGGAGACGGAGCGAGAGGAAATTCATGTGTGACGTAACTCGGCAAGATACGATGACTCAGGTGCTTTGGTATTGGTTGCCGGTGGCCCTGTATGCCGGATTGATTTTTTTTCTGTCGTCCCAGTCGCATCCGGAAGATACCTTGCCATCGTTCTTGTTCAAAGAGGTCAGTGACAAAGTCTTGCACGCGGTGGAGTATGGCATCTTGGCCGTGCTCTGCTACCGGGCCTTTCGCTGGGCAGCAGGGCCGGCTCTGGCTCGGCAGGCAGTCGTGTTAGCGATCGTGACAGCCTCGGTGTACGGCATCACGGATGAAGTACATCAAGCCTTCGTCCCTCTCCGCGAGTCCAGTTGGCAGGATTGGCTGGCCGATACCATCGGTGCGGTCATCGGGGTGATGAGCTGGCGGTCCATCGGATCGGATTGATGCGGCGGGTGAGAAAGGCTGGACGAGCGAGATCAGCAGGACGGGCCAAATAGAGAAGGCATGGAGGATTTTTCTCTCCGCATGTCCACTCGGACCCTCCTCTCCAGTTCAATCCCCAGCAAAGCAAGGGCATGAGGAGATTTTGACTGTGGCCGTCGAGCGAGGCCCGTCTGAGGGCGCGCGCTCCGGGAGCGCAGGAGCTGCCCCAAGTTGCCATTCATTTCCCAGTCTCTTCTGACGTTGAAGCGGTTGCATCTTTGCAGGAGCTAAATGAGAATGACGGCCATGAGTCAGAAACCGAACCAGTTGGTCGATCTAGCTCAGGCCGACGCGCGGCTCAAACAATGGCGCAGCCGGCACAATACCCCGGAGAAGGTGGCGGCGGCTCACCGGAAAGTCCTGCTGGAGCGGGTGAGCCAGTCCATGGCGTTCGAGAACCAGCTGGTCAGTATTGGGCGTCTCAAGGCCTTAACGTCGACTTCAAAACCCGAAGCGAGCTAGACAAATAATAGGGAGTATTTTCTCGCCGTAGTGTTCACTACTCTTCAATCCTCACCCTTGAGGGCAGGTTAGAGGGTCTTCCACTGTGCGCGTCCTCCAACGAGACCTGAACTCAACTCTTTGTCCTCACCCCATCTAGCGAGGCGGTGAGGTCTCCACTGCGGTCATCGAGCGACCACCGTTTCATCGTGGGGGCTCTGCGAGCATAGAGACCATACCAGTTGCCTCGCCATTCCCTTCTGAGTCCTCTCGCGTTGCGCGAGCATTGAAGATCATCAGGCTCCATCCCCTCCGCGCTCTGCAAGCAAGAGGGGCACCTGGACGCCCCTTCCCCATCTCTTCTTCAGGCAGAGAGTGGAGGCATTCATTGACAGGGGCAAGGTCTAATGATACTTTTCTCGCGAAGAGTATCATTGCGAGCTGAGATGAGAACGGAAGTATCATAATGAATATCGTATGAGTGTCATCGTGGAGCATGGGCAGTGAAAATTGATGATTTTACAGAGAGAAAAGGTGGGCGTCTCATCAAGACGTCGGCAGAGTATTGGGCGTTTGTTCCGCATCCGCTCCCTCCTCAGCTCACGCTGACCTGGGAATTGGTGAACCAGCTCTCCGAGGCTGATCGAGCATTGAGTGAATTAGCGGGGATTGCTCGGACCCTTCCCAATCCTCATCTCCTCATCGGTCCGTTTATCCGGCGTGAAGCGGTGCTTTCAAGCCGCATTGAAGGTACACAGGCGTCGCTGTCCGATTTGCTGTATTTCGAAGCATCGGGGGCGATCGATCCGAAATCCCCTGATGTCCAAGAGGTCTCGAACTATGTCAGGGCGATGGAGTATGGGCTGGCTCGGTTGAAGAAGTTTCCCGTCAGCCTGCGCCTCTTTAGAGAATTACACGAGCACTTGATGGCCGGCGTTCGCGGTGATCGCCTGACCCCAGGGGAATTTCGGCGCTCTCAGAACTGGATCGGTCCAGCAGGCTGTACGTTGATGGATGCGACCTATGTGCCGCCTCCCGTGGATGAGATGCATGATGCGTTGGGGCAACTTGAGCAGTATCTCCATGCGCCATCCGCATTGCCGCTTCTGATTCGGCTGGCGGGAATCCACTATCAGTTTGAGGCCATTCATCCGTTCTTGGATGGCAATGGCAGAATCGGCCGGCTGTTGATGACGCTGCTGTTGTGCAGCGAGGGCGCACTCTCTGAGCCGTTGCTCTATCTCAGCGCCTATTTTGAGCAACGCCGCGAGGACTACTATCGGCTTCTTCTCGGTGTCAGCCAAGCCGGGCGTTGGGATGACTGGATTTCCTTCTTTCTGCAAGGTGTCGCCGAGCAGTCGAAAGATGCGATCGGTCGTTCGGAGCAATTGCTCGCCTTATGGCAAACGTATCGCGCGACGCTCCAATCGGCTCGGTCGTCCGCGCTTCAGCTTCAATTAGTCGATGAACTGTTTTCATATCCCGCTATTACCATCGGCCAGGCGGCGAAGCGCTTGAACGTGACGCAACGCTCGGCTCAGTTGAACGTTGAAAAGCTGGTTCGGAAAGGCATCCTTCGGGAAGAGACCGGCAAGAAGCGGAACCGCGTGTTTATGGCTCCTGAGATCATCAAGATCATCGAAGCGTCACGAGCCGGCTGAGCCACCATCACGAGTGCCGGAGGCCTCTTTGCTGCTCGCATCGTTTCTTCGTCTTCTCTTCCCTCTCCCCTTCTCATCCATTTCGTGACAAGGTTTGGCCGCATCGGTATAATCCGCAACCTATGGCTACCACTGATCCTGCCGCGCCGAAACAACCTCTGACGTTACCGGACCGCACCCTTGTAGCTGCCACGGTCGAGACCCGACTACCCTTTCAGGGGCAATTCAAATCCCTTACGCCATTAGCGGGAGATGCCTCCAACCGCCGGTATTTCCGCATCGAGTTGACCGGGTCCGCTGCTCGTCCTGTCATCCTCATGCAGTTGGCCGAGGCGGAGGCGTTCAAGCAATCGGAAGAAGCGGTCAGCGGGGCGGCACATTCTGTTGCCGAGCTTCCGTTTCTGAACATCCTTTCCCATCTATCCAAAGCCGGTGTCTCCGTTCCACACCTCTATCATTATGATCAGGCGGCGGGGCTACTCTATCTGGAAGATTTCGGGGACCTCACCCTGTCGGACGCCTGTCGTCAGGCGGGTGCGAAGGAAGTGGAAGCGCGTTATACGCAGGCGGTCGATGCCCTCGCACAGATGCAAGCGAAGGCCACGGCACCAGCCGATTTGACCTGTCTCGCGTTCCACCGAAGCTTCGATGTGCCGCTCCTGATGTGGGAGTTCGATCATTTCCTCGAGTACGGCATCGAGGCGCAGCGGGGCACCGCGATCGAGGCCGAGTCTCGACGCACGATTCGCGGCGAGTTCGAGAAGATTGCCGAATCGTTGGCGGGGCAACCGCGCGTCTTTGTTCACCGGGATTATCACTCGCGCAACTTGATGGTCGATGGCACGCGGTTGGGCGTGATCGACTTTCAGGATGCCTTGATGGGGCCGGCAACCTACGATCTCGCTTCGTTGCTGCGCGACGCCTATATCGAACTCGACGAGGCGCTCATCGACCGGTTAATCGATCGTTTCCTCGATCGGATGGCAACAGCCGGGCAGGCTCGGATCAACCGGGAGGCCTTCCGGCGCCTGTTCGATTTTACAAGTATCCAGCGTAACCTCAAAGCAGCCGGGCGCTTCGTCTACATCGATCGCGTCAAAGGCAATCCCAAGTTTCTCGCCGACATTCCTCGAACGCTGGGCTATGTCCGGCGAAATCTCCAGAAGTATCCGGAGTTGTCCGCGCTACGCGCACAGTTAGTCCGATATGTGCCGGAGTTGCAGTGATGAGTGATGCGTAATCTGTGATACGTGATATGCGGAGGGCCACGTGATTCTCGTCGAGTCTGACCCATCACTCATCACGCATCACCGTTCACATTCGTCATGAAAGCCATGATCCTCGCAGCGGGCTTAGGCACGCGTCTGAGGCCGCTCACCAACTCGATTCCAAAGCCGCTCCTCCCCATTGCGGGAACCCCCCTGATCGTCTGGAACCTCTTGCTGCTGAAACGGCATGGGTTTCGCGATGTCGTGATCAATCTGCATCACCTCGGACCGATGATCGAGCAGGCGCTCGGTAACGGTTCCCGGTATGGGCTGCGGATCATTTACTCGCGCGAGCCGGTGATCCTGGGTACGGGGGGCGCGCTGAAGCAGGCAGAGCCGCACTTTTGCGGTGAATCGGTCTTGGTGCTCAACGCCGATACCCTCGTCGAGCTCGACCTGGGGGCGCTCTGTGCGTTTCACCAAGAGCGCAATGCCATGGCCACGTTGGTCTTGCGCGAAGATCCCGCGGCGGAAGAGTGGGGTCTTGTCGAGATGGATCAGGACCACCGGATTGTGCGGATCACGGGACGTGGACGGCCGGATCAGGTGCCGGTCCAGCCTCGTATGTTTGCGGGAATTCATGTGTTCCGTACGCGGCTGCTCCGCGAGGTGCCGAAGGGGGTGGCATCGACCATCATCGACCCCTATGTGGCGTCGATTGAGCGGGGAGATATGGTGTTGGGCTACGATTGTACCGGCTATTGGTCGGATGTCGGGACACCTGAGCGTTATGCTCAGGCTGAACAGGATGCATCGGCGGGTCGTATTACTCTTGCCTCGAGACGGCTACCCATTTAGCAGGAGGCTGCAGCCCGAAGGTCGACACTTCCAGGTCTCGCTCGGCACAACAGGAAAACATTCCAGCAGGATGCTCAAAAGGGCCGTCCAGCAAGGCCGCAGGCGAGTCGAAACCGGAGGCGTACCCTCAGGGGTACGTTGAGGATTTCGATGAGCCGAGAACGAAGCTGGCGGACGTTTTCAGCAGACTGCTGCTGCTATTCCGGCTCTTCTTTTGTCTTCTGCTGTTTGATCAAGCGGGCGAGGTAGGTGCGCTGGAGCTTGAGGCGGTCTGCGGCTTTGGTCTGATTGCCTTCCGCTTCCTTGATGGCTCGCTCGATGATGTGACGGCTATGTTCTTCCATCGACTCATGGTACGGGAGTGAGAGGTAGGGGAGGGACTCGCCCGGCGAGGTGCGGCTCATTCCATCGAATGTGAGCATGTCCGGTTCGATCGTGTCCGACTGGTTCAAGATGACGGCTCGTGCGATCGCGTTGTCCAGCTCGCGAATGTTTCCAGGCCAGCCGTAACGGCCCATAGCGTCCATGGCTGCTGGGCTGAACATCATGCCGAGACGCTTCGCCTCCTTGGCATGTCGGTTCAAGAAGAACTTGGCCAGGGCAGGCAGGTCATCGGCTCGTTCGCGGAGCGGGGGCAGGGTCAGGCTGATGACGTTGAGCCGGAAAAAGAGATCCTCGCGAAACTCACCATTTTTCACCGCCTGGCGGAGGTCCTTGTTCGTGGCGGCGATGATTCGAATATTGACCGACACGAGTTTCGTGCCGCCGACGCGATGAAACTCACGGTCCTGGAGCACGCGCAAGAGTTTGGCTTGCAGCGGGAGCGACATGTCTCCGATCTCGTCCAGGAAGATCGTGCCTCCGTCCGCCATCTCCAGCTTGCCTTTTTGCAGCCGATCCGCGCCGGTAAATGCGCCGCGTTCATGCCCGAAGAGTTCGTTTTCGAGGAGTGTTTCCGTGAGGGCCACACAGTTGATGACCACCAGCGGCATGGCCTGACGCGGACTCCATTGGTGAACGGAGCGGGCAAAGAGTTCCTTGCCGGTGCCGCTTTCCCCCAGCAGTAAGACGCTGGCATCGGAGTTGGCGGCGCGCTGAGCGGACTCCATCACGGCGCGGATCTTCGTGCTCATGCCCACAATCGAGGCGTAACGGCTGTCGACTTCGGATTTGAGACAGGCCACCTGCCGTTTGAGGGTGTTTCGCTCCAGGGCCTTGCTGATCACGATGAGGAGATGGTCTTTGTCCAGTGGCTTGGTCAGAAAATCGTAGGCGCCGGTTTTCATGGCTTCGACGGCGGCGTCGATCGAGGCATGCGCGGTCATGACGATCACCGGAAGATCTTCGGCCGGCCTGACTTTCGGGAGCTGCTTGAGGACCTCCAGGCCGGTCATGCGTGGCATATCCAGATCGAGCAGTATGAGGTGCGGCGCTTCTTGCTCCACCAGCTCGAGCGCTTCGATCCCGTCCCGTGCGATTACGGTTCCATAGTCGGAGGCCTGCAGGCGGTCCTCCAACATAGTGGCGATGTCGGGATCGTCGTCGACGATGAGGATTTTGGCTTTCATCGCGCTCCAGCGTAGGTGAAAGGCATGTGGCAATGGGCGAGTGGCAGAAAGCTTTTATCTTTTCCCTACCCCTGGCCGCTTGCCCCTCGCCTCTAGCCCTCCATCACATTGATGACCAACCCCGTCAGTGGCTTCGGGAAAAAATACGTCGATTTGTGGGGCATACGTTCGCCGGCGGTCGCGACAGCCTGTACCTCGCTGACCTTGGTGGCGTTGAGCAGCAAGGCTCCGGTTCCCGTTCCCTTCGCCACCCAATCCAAGGCTTCATGGTCATCCTTCGTGTAGAGGATGGCCTCTTGCTCTTGTTGTGTCGGACAGAGTGCCGTCACGACGAGTTGTTGGAGCAGGGACACGTCGAGCCTGGTGCGGGGAGAGGCTTGTGCGTTCGGGCGATGTGCGGCTTTCAGCGTCAAGGTGATGTAGCGGCTGTCTCCCTTCAGCGCAAGTCCGAACACCGGCATGGTGCGTCCATTGGTCCGCATCGCCTCGATAAATGCTGCGCGTGTGGCTGTTTGTGTCGCCGCAGTGAACGGAAATTCCTGCAGGTCGAACATGGCGCCTAGCAAGGTCTGCACATGGTCATAGGACGGCAGCGCGGTCGTCGTGACCCGATGGGTCGGGAGTACGGTCAAGCCAGGATCTTCGAGGGAGGTCAACAGCATCAGCACGCCGTCGAACGGCTGGAGGCCTGCCGGTGCCCCGGCCTGTTGCCGGCGGAGCTTCTGATAGTTCAATGCGGTTTCGTAGCGATGGTGGCCGTCTGCAATGAACAGCGGCTTGCTGCGGAGGGTATCGACCGCCTGTGTGAGGACGGTTGGGTCCGTCACCGCCCAGAGTTGCTGACGGAATCCTACATCGTCGCGAAAGTCGATATCAGCCGGCTTCCCTTTGACCGCCGCTTCCAGCAGCCCCAGGACCGTATTTTGAGGATCGGAGTAGAGCGACCAAATGGGGCTGAAGTTGGTCTTGCAGGCTTCGAGGAGATTCAGCCGATCGGTCTTCGCCGCCGAGCGCGTATTCTCGTGCGGGTAGATGTGGCCCGAGTCGAGCGCTTCCAGTTTGATGGTGGCGAGAAATCCCTTCAGGGTCTTCGTCGGCGAACCGGCTGGAGCATAGGGCGGCAGGTATTCGATCGTATGGTAGTAGAGGGTCGGCTGCGCATCGCGTTTGAGCGCCCCGCTCGTGAGCCAGTCGCGAAGCGTCGATGCCGCGCGAGTATATCGATTGTGAGTCGGACCGTCGCCCGGCTGATCGAGGCCGAGTTCCAGACGGATGATGTTCTGCGGATGGCGGTCGTACAGCGCCTGTTGTCCGGCTGCATCGATGATGTCGTACGGTGGCGCGACCACCTGTTTCACATCGCCAACAACCGTTGTATTGTACCTGGTGCCGTGAAACGGGATGATCGTCGACATGGCGAAGTCCTCTACTCCGTAAGTGGTTGAAGCCGTTGCGGCGCAGCGGCCAGAAGATATGGCGCCGTTCACGCTCCGCGGTGCCTCCCAATGCCTCATGGCGTGGGAACGCGGGAGGAACGGCTATCGATCGCGGGTAACCATGTAGTCGGCGGCCACCGAAAGGGCTCGCTTGGCCGTACTGTCTTCGAACTGACTGAGTTCTTGTTGAGCCGAGGCCACGTAGGTTTGTGCGCGATCCATGGCATGGGTAATCGAGCCGAACTCTTCCATGAGGCGAATCAGCCGCCCGAGGTCTCCCTCCGTCAGCGTCCTGGTTTCCATGCGGTCGATGATCATCTGCCGGTCCTGCTCGGAGCAATGATGCAGCAGATGGAGCAGCGGCAACGTGGCCTTGCCCTGGCGGAGGTCCTGTCCCAGCGTTTTGCCCAACCGTTCGCCGTTGGCCGTGTAGTCGAGCGTATCGTCGGCGACTTGAAATGCCATCCCGAGATATTGACCAAACCGGAAGAGCGCATCCTGCTGGGCCTCTGTGGCGTCGGCGAGAATAGCGCCCATGCGGCAGGAGGCGGCAATCAGGCCGGCCGTCTTGTGTTCGACCACTTTGAGATATTCCAATTCCGGCATGGCGGGGTTGCCATTGTAATAGAGCTGCAGCACTTCGCCTTCCGCCATCTTTTTGCAGGCCTCGGCGAGCACTTCGTTGATCCCCTGGCTCCGGAAGTCGACGATCTGGCAGATGGCCTTGGAATAGAGGTAGTCGCCGACGAGGATGCTGATTTGGTTGCCCCAGATTTTCCGGGCGGTTCGCTGGCCCCGGCGGATATCCGCGTCGTCGACCACATCGTCGTGGAGCAGGGTCGCGGTATGAATGAACTCCACCAGACTGCCGAGCTGATGATGGTCGCGGCCGGTATAGCCGCAGAGACGGGCAGAGAGGAGGAGTAAGAGCGGTCTGATTCGTTTTCCGCCGCTGTTGAGGATATGGGCGGCAACGGTATTGACGAGTGCAACACTGGAGTCGAGGTTCGTTCGGACCTGGCGCTCCACACTGTCCAGTTCATCGCGGTACGCCTCCCAGACGTCCGCCATGTTGTTGATACTGGAGGTGATTGGGCCTTGGGGCATGCGGCGGATGGTAGGGCAGAGGGGGAAACAAAGTCAAGCCAATCACCCCTTTGGGGGGCACGTAGAGATGGAGCAACGGCGGGAGGAGGAATCTTGACAGAAGAATCGTCCTTCTATTAAGGTGAGCGCTGTTGAGATGAACGGAATAAGCCTTGTGAGTGACGGGGTTATCCATCCCGATTGCCTCTCTGGTGTAGCCTCCGTCTAAGACTCTAACCGCCTACCTTTTTAACGAGATACGAACGATGAGCATCCCCGGGCTTCCACCGAAGCAAGGCCTCTACGACCCTGAACAGGAGAAGGACTCCTGTGGCGTCGGCTTTGTCGTCAACATCAAGGGCGAAAAATCCCATACGATTGTGCAGCAGGGGCTGCAGATTCTCGTGAACCTCAGCCATCGGGGGGCGCAAGGCTGCGATCCCTGTACGGGGGATGGCGCAGGGATCCTGCTCCAAGTTCCGCACGAATTTCTCCAGCGTGTCACCGGCGATGTGGGGGTCACGTTACCCAATGCCGGGGAATATGGCGTGGGGATGGTGTTTCTTCCGCCTCAGGTCGATGCGCGGCAACAATGTGAAGCGCTCGTCAGTACAATTATCGGCGAGGAGGGAGCCCGGCTCCTCGGGTGGCGCGATGTGCCGGTCAAGAGCGATGCGATCGGCCCCGTGGCCCGCAGCACCGAGCCGTTTATGCGGCAGGTCTTCATTGCCCGCGATGTTCTCAACGAAGGGCAGTTTGAACGGAAGCTCTATGTCATTCGCAAGCGGGTAGAAAAGGCCGTTCGTGAATCGGCGATTCAGGGGCGCGACTACTTCTACATCTCGAGCCTGTCGGCGAACACCATTGTGTACAAGGGCCTGCTGCTTCCCGAGCAGATGTCGGACTATTACCAGGACTTGAAGGATGAGCGCCTGACGAGCGCGCTGGCCCTCGTCCATTCCCGCTTCAGCACGAATACGTTCCCCACCTGGCCCCTGGCCCATCCCTATCGCTATATTTGCCATAACGGCGAGATCAATACGCTCAAGGGCAACGTGAATTGGATGCGCGCTCGGCAAGGCCGGCTCAACTCTGAATTGTTCGGCGAGGATCTGGCCAAGCTCTACCCGATCGTCTCCGAGCAGCAGAGCGACTCCGCTTGTTTGGACAATGCCGTGGAATTCCTGACCATGGGTGGCCGGTCTCTCCCGCACGTGATGATGATGTTGATTCCCGAACCCTGGGTGGCGAATCCGCAAATGGATCTCGACCGGCGCGGATTCTACGAGTATCACGCGGCGATGCAGGAGCCCTGGGACGGTCCGGCGGCAGTCTGTTTCACCGACGGGAAATTCATCGGCGCGACGCTCGATCGCAACGGCCTGCGTCCCTGCCGCTATCAAGTGACGACGGACGGCCTGGTGATCTTGGCGTCGGAAGCCGGTGTATTGCCGATGGATCCTCAGAAGATCCGGCAGAAGGGGCGCCTCATGCCGGGCCGGATGTTCATGGTGGATACGGTGAAGGGGCGCATCATCGATGACGAGGAAGTGAAGGCCGAGATCGTCAGCCGCAAGCCCTACCGGTCCTGGGTCACGCAGTATCGGATTTCGCTCGACGAGTTGCCCGATCCCAGCAATGTGCCGCAGCCGGATCACCCGACGATCCGCCAGCGTCAGCAGGCCTTCGGCTACACGGTCGAAGAGTTGAAGATGGTCATCACCCCCATGGTGGTGGAGGGGCAGGAAGCCACCTCGTCGATGGGCACGGATACGCCGTTGGCGGTGCTCTCCGAGCGGCCGCAATTGCTCTTCAAGTATTTCAAGCAGCTGTTCGCCCAGGTCACGAATCCACCGATCGACCCGATCCGTGAAGAACTGGTCATGTCGCTGACCACCAGCATCGGGCCTAAGCCGAACTTGATGGATGAAAATCCGGAGTCCTGCCGCCGCATCCGGGTCAAACAGCCGATTCTGACCAACGCCGAGCTCCAGAAGATTCGCGAGATCGCCGATCCGCATTTTAAGAGTAAAACGCTGAAGATGCTGTTCAGGGTGGCTGAGGGGCCTGAGGGACTCGGAGCTGCCGTCGACGAGCTCTGCCGACAGGCCTCCCAGGCGATTAAAGAAGGCTACAAATTTCTGATTCTGAGCGATCGCGGGGTCAACGAAGAATGGGCGCCGATTCCGAGCCTCCTGGGCATCGCCTCCGTCCACCATCACCTGGTGCGCGACTGCACGAGGACCGAAGTCGGCCTCATTGTGGAAACCGGCGAGCCCCGCGATGTGCACCATTTCGCCTGTTTGATCGGCTATGGAGCCGGGACGGTGAATCCCTATCTCCTGTTCGAATCGATTGTGGACCTGGAGCGCGATGGCTACTTCCCCGAGGGGTTGGATGCGCAGACCGCGGAAGGCAAGTTCATCAAAGCGATTAATAAAGGTCTGCTCAAGATCTTCTCGAAGATGGGCATCTCGACGGTGCAATCCTACTGCGGCGCGCAGATTTTCGAGGCCATCGGATTGAATCACGACCTCATTGGCCGCTACTTCACCGGTACGCCCTCGCGAGTGGAGGGGATCGGCATCCGCGAGGTCGGCGACGAAACATTGCGGCGGCATCGTTTGGCCTATGAACCGGCGCCGATCCGACAGTTGGATTTCGGCGGGGAAATTCACTATCGCGTCCAGGGTGAGCATCACAACTGGAATCCTGACACGATTTATAAGCTGCAGCATGCGACGAGGAGCAACGATCCGAAGACCTTCGCCGAGTTTTCTCAGCTCGTGAACGATGAGAGCAAGCGGCGTTCGAACTTGCGCGGGCTGCTCGAATTCAAGTTCCTGCCCGAGCCGATTCCGGTCGAGGAAGTGGAATCGGCAAAAGAGATCGTCAAGCGATTCACGACCGGCGCGATGTCCTTCGGCTCGATCAGCAAGGAAGCACACGAGACGCTGGCCATTGCGATGAACCGTCTGGGCGCGAAGAGCAACACCGGCGAAGGCGGCGAAGATCCCGAGCGATTCAAGCCGATGCCCAACGGGGATTCGAAGAACAGCTATATCAAGCAGGTGGCGTCCGCGCGATTCGGCGTGACGAGTCATTATCTGGTCAATGCGAAAGAACTCCAGATCAAGATGGCGCAGGGGGCCAAGCCGGGCGAGGGCGGACAGTTGCCGGGGCACAAAGTCGATGAGAACATTGCGAAGTTCCGTTATGCCACGCCTGGCGTGCAGCTCATTTCGCCGCCGCCGCACCACGACATCTATTCCATCGAGGATCTGGCGCAGCTCATTTTCGATTTGAAGAATTCCAATCCGGACGCAGCGGTGTCCGTGAAGCTTGTGTCGGAAGTGGGCGTCGGGACCATTGCGGCCGGGGTCGCCAAGGCCCATGCGGACAAGGTGCTCATCAGCGGCGATTCCGGCGGCACCGGTGCGTCGCCGCTCTCGTCCATCAAGTATGCGGGAGTGCCGTGGGAACTGGGCCTGGCCGAAACGCATCAGACCCTCGTGCTCAACGATCTCCGTGGCCGCATCCGGGTGGAGACCGACGGGCAAATGAAGACCGGACGGGACGTGGCGATCGCTACCCTGTTGGGCGCCGAGGAGTTCGGGTTTGCCACCGCGCCCTTGATCGTCGAGGGCTGCATCATGATGCGGAAATGCCACCTCAATACCTGTCCCGTCGGCATTGCGACTCAGGATCCGGCCCTGCGAAAGAAGTTTGCCGGGCAGCCTGAACATATCGTCAATTTCTTCTTCTTCATCGCCGAAGAACTGCGACAGATCATGGCCAAGCTGGGCTTCCGGACCATCAACGAGATGGTCGGGCGTGTCGATAAATTGAAGGTCCACAAGGCCGTCGACCATTGGAAGGCCAAGGGGCTCGATCTGACCCCTCTCTTGCAGGCTCCCAATGTGGGGCCGGAGGTTGCACGCTACTGTGTGCAGAAGCAGGATCACGGTCTTGCGGGCGTGCTCGACAACAAACTGATCGAGCTCTGTAAGCCAGCGCTGGAGAAGAAAGAGAAAGTTACACTCGAGCTACCGATTCGTAATGTGAATCGCACGGTCGGAACGATGCTCTCCAGCCGCGTGGCGAAACGATACGGGCTTGAGGGCCTGCCGGAAGATACCATCACGATCAAGTTCACGGGGTCTGCCGGGCAGTCGTTCGGCGCGTTCCTGTCTCGCGGGATCACGCTCATCCTCGAAGGCGAGTCCAACGACTATCTGGGTAAGGGACTCTCCGGCGGAAAGATTATTGTCTTTCCCCCGAAGCAGGCGCTGTATGTGCCGGAGGAAACGATCCTCATCGGCAATACCTCGCTCTACGGCGGGACACAGGGCGAAGCCTATTGTTACGGCATGGCGGGCGAGCGGTTTGCGGTGCGGAACAGCGGCGTCAGGGCGGTGGTCGAAGGGACCGGCGATCACGGCTGCGAGTATATGACCGGCGGGGTGGTCGTGGTCTTGGGCCGGACGGGACGCAACTTTGCGGCCGGCATGTCGGGCGGCGTGGCTTTCGTGCTGAACGAACTCGACAAGTTTCAGTCCCGCTGCAACCTCGGCATGGTGGAATTAGAGAAGGTCACGACGGCGGAAGACAAGAAGACGCTGCATGAGATGATCACGTCGCACTTTATGCATACCGGCAGCCGGAACGCGAAGCGTATTCTGGATAGCTGGGAAGCGATGCTGCCGAAGTTCGAGAAGGTGATGCCGGTCGATTACAAGCGAGTCTTGGAAGAGCGCAAGAAGAAAGCCGCCTCGATCAAGTAAGGGAACGGGGATACAGGGGTAAAGGGATAGCGGAGAGGATCAACTCTCTGCGGTTTGGTCGAAAGCTGAGTGCTGATAACCGAGAGCTGAAAGCGATAAGAAATGGGTGATCCAAAAGGTTTCATGAAATATGCCCGCGAGGGGCCCAAGCGGAAACCGGTCGAGCTGCGCGTGCTCGAGTGGAAGGAAATGTACGAGCCGCTCGCCGAGGAGAAGCTCAAGACGCAAGGCGCGCGTTGCATGGATTGCGGCGTCCCCTTCTGTCAGGGGTCGACCGGCTGTCCAGTCGTGAATCTGATTCCTGAGTGGAACGATCTCGTCTATCGTGGCCGCTGGAAAGACGCGCTCAAGGCGCTCCATACGACGAACAATTTCCCCGAGTTCACCGGCCGCCTCTGCCCGGCGCCCTGTGAAGGGGCCTGCGTGCTCGGCATCAACGAAGATCCGGTCTCGATCAGGATTCTCGAGTGGAACATCATCGACCGTGGCTTCAATGAGGGCTACGTCGAACCGGTTCTTCCCGTGGTGCAGACGGGCAAGACGGTGGCGATTGTCGGGTCAGGTCCGGCTGGTATGGCCGCGGCGCAGCAGCTCGCGCGCGCCGGCCATCGCGTCACACTCTTCGAGAAGTCCGATCGTATCGGCGGCCTGCTGCGCTACGGCATCCCCGATTTTAAAATGGAAAAGTGGGTCATCGACCGTCGGCTGGATCAGATGAAGGCCGAGGGGGTCGAGTTCAAGACCGGCGTGACCATCGGGAAAGATATCACGGGTGAGCAGTTGCGGAAGCAGTTCGACGCCGTCGGCCTCACCATGGGTGCAGAGCAGGCCCGCGAGTTACCGATTCCTGGCCGCGAACTCAAGGGTGTGCATCTCGCGATGGAGTTTTTGACCCAGCAGAACAGACGCACGTCGGGCCTTCCCATTACGGATGAGCCGATCTCGGCGAAGGGCAAGCGCGTCATTATCATTGGCGGCGGCGATACCGGCTCGGACTGTCTCGGGACTGCCCATCGGCAGGGTTGCGCCGAAGCCCATCAGTTTGAAGTGCTGCCGGAGCCTCCTCCAACCCGCGCGGGCTCGACCCCCTGGCCGCTCTGGCCGATGCAGCTTCGCACGTCGCATGCGCATGAAGAGGGCTGCGACCGGCAATGGAGCATCTCGACCACCAAGTTCACCGGCGAAAATGGCCAGGTGACGAAGCTGCACGGTAATCGCGTGAAGTTCGAGAACGGCAAGTTCACGCCGATTCCCGACAGCGACTTCACGATGGATGCGGATTTGATTCTCCTGGCGATGGGCTTCACCGGCCCGGTGAAGAACGGCCTGCTCGACAGCCTGGGCGTGAAGTACGACGCACGCGGTGCAGTGTCGGTGGACGAAGGCTTCATGACCAACCTCGACGGCGTCTTTGCCGGCGGCGATACCAAGCGCGGGGCCTCGCTCATCGTCTGGGCGATAGCCGAAGGGCGCAAGATGGCGGCAGGCATGGACAAGTATCTGCAAGCCGGCAAGTCTGCCAAAACAGGCCGCTGAAACGGCCTTCAACTGCGTTCTCGCTTCTCTTAAACCCTCAACGTACTTAAAACAGTACGCCTCGGGCTTTCGCTCGCTGCGGCCTTGTTGGAAGACCGTTTTGAGCGGCTTAAAATTAATTCAGCCTACGGGTATGAGTTGACAGCCAATTCGAACGCAAAGTAGCCTCCTCGATGTTGCAATATTCATATCCCTCTTAACCTAGGATCAGAAGAATCGGTTATGGCAGAGCAAAACATTATTTCTGATCTAGCTTCACTTGAGAAAGCCATTTTGCTGATGGAGTCAAAGTTCAGCAGTACACCAGATTTCTGGTGGCGAGGTCACTCTTTGCTGGAGTGGGATCTGGTCCCAAGCGTCTATAGGTTGGGACGAGATGTCGACGAGCATAACTACGCATGGACATTTCTCCAGTATGCGCCATCTAGGTATGAACGATGCCCGGCAGAAAAGAATTGGGCTGCATGGCTATTTCTTATGCAGCACTACGGTGTACCGACCAGACTATTGGATTGGACTAAATCTGCCCTGATAGGTCTTTATTTCGCGGTTGCAGACCCTCAACATGATGAAAAGCCAGGAGCTCTATGGGGGTTGCAGCCGAGTCTTTTGAATAAATTCCAAGCTTCTATAGATGGTCTAATTCCGGTTGACGATGATCGCGTTAGGAGACTAGCCGAGGACGCTTTTGCCCACATGATGCCGAAAAAGTCGCAGCAAATAATTGCTGTTCCTACTCAGCAACGCGACGTGAGGCATCTGGTGCAGGAGTCAATGTTTACGTTGCATGGAAGTAGTCAGCCATTAAACAAGTTTGAGATCAGTAAAGAATATCTTGTTTATTGGGAAATCCCGTCCTCTTCAAAGAGTCGATTGAGATACACTTTAGACAGGATGGGGATGAACGGTGCAAACCTGTTCCCTGATCTTGAAAACCTAGCTCGCCACGTTGGCTCCCTGGAATTCCGAAAACCCGATGTTTGAGTGAAGAGGGGACTGTCCTCTAGGTTCTACCTGTAATGGCGTGCTTGGATTGAAGGTTGTTTATCCATAGAGGTATTTATAATGATGACGCAACAAACTTATCCCCGAAGTCCCAAAGCCCTGCTCGGTGGCATTGCCCACTTGGGGCGGTTTATCGACAAGATTCGTCTGCGGCATGCAGGCTAGATTCAGGACTACAACTACATCACTGCGGGTTCGATAAGTATCTGGTCGATTTTCTACAGATCGAAGAAGATAAAAGTTCCAGGAACCATTGACCGGATCGTTGCCCGATTAGACTTCAAGGAAGCGCGATGACCAAGGTGTTCCTCTATTGTGATGAGTCTGGTGCAAAAGGTTACGCCAACCAGGACGAAACCTACCCTGGAGAGGTCGGAGTCTTCGCTGGAATCATGATTCCAGAGGAATGCATTGCCACCGTGAAGAGCACCTTTGACCAGCTTGCAGCACGCTACATGCCGACTTCTGGAAAACTTCATATCGCTGATCTTTTGACTGAACAGCAAGGGCGTATACGAAATGAATTGTTTGCAGAGATAAGACGCACCAAGTTCCCATGCTTCTGGTACGCCATTCACGTTGCGGGATTACATGCACATCACTCGGCTCAGACTGCATTGTTGAAGCGGAGCGCAGAGGAGTTCCATCTTGCGCGCGGAGGAAACGATCCACGGATCAAGCGAGGTAGTTCGCGTGAAGAACCCGCCTCCATGCATGTAGAGCTTTTTTCTGGTCTTTACTCGCATCTCGTCGCGTTCTTGGTGGAGCGTGGTCAGGAAGGCGTAGACGTCGAAATTCAAACAGATCATGTGGATACGCCGATCATGAAACGCTTTAAGGAAGTTGCAAGCGATCTGCTAAATAACGATCCACGGGTGTCGACACCTACAGGCTTTGATACCGTTGAGAAAAAAGTTGTGGGTGGTTCAGTCACGTGTTCGGTTCAATGGCCGCCAGAGCTTGACTTTTCGCCTGTAGTGAAGAGTTTGTCTATCGGGACGGTACCTCAGAGCGATGGCCTAGTGCTTGCCGCGGATGTGTTGGCTAATAGCTTGAACCATCTATTCAAGATTAGAGGCCCAGGCACTTTATACACTCCATTGAACTGCAGAGACGCGGTTGCTAATCATCCGCTCGCAGAGTATCTCAACGCATTCAGGAGTTGGGGCTCTGGTGATCTCATTGGCGACAGAATCTACCAGCATCCGAAAGCTGGTGCTTGAGCTTCTATTTTTGAACCAGTTACCGTTGTACTTCGCTTGTGAATCGGCGATGCTTATGAGCAGAAAAAGGTTCCAGTGAGCAGAAAAAGGTTCCAGGAACCATTGATTTGCCATTTGATCGGTGACCTGCGGCAACGCGGCCTCTGGTAATGAAATAACATCCAACCATCCAATTCTGAGACTGCTTCGAGGCGGACGCTGTAAAGAGGCGTTTGAGTGACAATGAAATCATGAGAGCGAATGCCGCTAACTCCTTCTCGATAGCGTGGTTATTGTTAGCACTCTTGTCGGTAGTGGCTGCTTGTAGTGATTCGATAGCATCCTGGAATCCTGAGGACAAGAGGAATATTCAGCATTTTTTTGCATCTCAGGCGGCCGATTTGGCTGCGGTGCAGTTATCGAACTCGGGTGCATCCTATTCAATCATGTCCGGGATCGTCAAAGAGTGGGGTCGTTGCTTGACTTTGCATCTGGTTGAGCAGGGAAAACAAAGTAATCAGGCTTCTGTATCTCTCGTGGAGAAAGCAAAGGTGTCAGCCTCAGTTGTTTCTGCCGCGCACCTGCTCGAAAGCGGCTCTGACGTTCGACCCTTTCAGGAGTTGTTGGGGCATCGTGATGTCAAGCCGACGATGATCTCCATGCATGTGCTCAACCGAGATCCAGGGGGCGTTCGCAGTCCGCTGGATGGATGGTGAACTCCCTTTCGGAGGTGGTGTTATGCGGACCGGCCTAAACATTGTTAGGCAACTCAATCTTCGAGGAGTAAATATGCGAATTATCATTGCTGCACTTATCTCACTGGCACTGTCTGGGTGCGCAACAAATTCAGGCATCGTTGATCTCGGTGGAGGCAACTACGTCTATGCAAAAGAGGATGCATGGGCTTACAACGGAAACGCAACGAAAGTAGAAATTTTAAAAGAGGCCGCCGCATTCTGTACGAAGCAAGGAATGCAAATGTCAGTACAAAGCTCGGATGCGAAACCTTATATGCCTTACTCTTCGTTCGCCGGTGCTGAAGTTCAATTCAGCTGCAAGTGATTCATTTGCCTAACCCTTCGGGCAACCGAACCTGCCTCCGGCAGGCCGGTTACCGCCAACGCTAAACCCGCAAATGTGTACGTAAGACTGGCGCTCGGCAAAGAATAGGTTCATGCAAAGAAAAGAATTTACGAACCGTTGATTGCTCCGAGCGCTGGCATGCTGTCCGCGACCTCACCGGAAGAACGGGGACCCACCGAGGCGCGGCTAGCGCGCTTGATTCATGGGGGCTCGTTACGAAACTGTGGAGACGCCGAGCGAGACGGGCGCGCGGAGCCCCGAGAGGCCGAGGCGTACTCGAAGCAGTACGTTGAGGTCGGGAGGGGCGAGCCCGCCCGCCAGTATGTATACTATGAGCATACTGGCTTGTCGTAGCGGCGTGTCTGCAGTTGCAGTAGAGCTCTCATGAATCATGCGCGCTGGGAAAGCTGGAACTGACTGAGGTACTGCGGTCATCGACCGCAGCCGAAGGAATTCCAGAAGGCTTCCGCTCTGCCAAGCCCGCGAGGGTCGTTCTGGGAGGTGGGGAGCAGCGGCAGCATGTCAGCGCTCGTCATTTTACGGCAGACCGTTTCTGTACATTTCTTTCGCTGATGTGTATGGTTTGTTGTGTAGCAACAGGCGGAAACTTGTATGCGATCCAGCATCGACATCAATAAGACTCTCTTGCTGAAGGCTCTGAAAGTCACCGGCCTTAGTACCAAAGGGGCAGTTGTTGCAGAAGGTCTTCGTCTGCTTATCAAAGTGAACGGGCAGGGAAGAATTCGTCGGCTTCGAGGGAAGATCGACTTTGTAGGACATGTGTTAAACGCAAGAATGGAGGATCGAGTTCAATGAGTGCTCAAACCTATCCCCGTAGTCCCAAAGCCCTGCTCGGTGGCATTGCCCACTTGGGGCGGTTGATCGATAAGGTTCGTCTGCGGCATGCAGGCAAGATTCAGGACTACAACTACATCACCGCCGGGTTCGATAAGTACCTGGTCGATTTTCTGGCGATCGATCCGAAGGCCTTTGAGCAACAAGTATTGGCCGGTGGGACGGATGAGCAATTGCTCGCCTGGGTTGTGGCGAACGGCAAGCCGCATTCGCACGAGGAGATCGCCCAGTGGTCGCAGGGGCTGCTCTCGTCCGGTCCAAAAGATGACGCCACTCGTGCCAGGCTTCAGGTTCGGCTGGATGATGTTGCCAAGAAGCGTGGCGTCGCAGTCAGCTCGCTCCCTCCTGCCTCAACATGGGTGGATGCAATCGAACTCGACGAAGGGCGATTGTAGGCTGTTGAAAAAGTCCGCCAGCATCGTTCTCGCATCGTTCAGATCCTCAACGGGGACCCGGCCGCCTCACCACTCGGCGGCGCGCACAGACTTGGTGCTCCTTATTCGTCGCACCGTGCGCCCCTGAGGGTACGCCTCCGGTCTTCACTCGCTGCGGCCTTGCTGAACGGCCTTTTTGAACAGCCTAGGTGTAGGCTCTCAAATTCGCAGGCTGATTCATCTAGCGTTGAGGGGGTGAAAGCCTTGCCTTACCGTCATCTCACTCGGCTGTTTTCGTTGAGGCGGGATGGAGGATAATGCAGCCAGACTGCCTCATTTTTTGTGCGGATTTGTTTTGTGACAGGGATGACCTTCTAGTTTATTGAGAAAATCGCACCGATTTGTAGGATAACCGTGGCATCGGCCTTGCTTTAGTTGCGCCAACGGGATGGCTACCATCCCATTATTTGAACTACACCCAGGGAGGATTCGCATGACCAGAACAGTAGCTTCGTTGACGGCTGCCGCCGTGTTGTACGCCTTTACCGGTGCCTTGGCCCAAGCGCCTGAAGCGGTTCCAGCTCCGGCAGCTCCGGCGCCTGCAGTCTCGGCTCCGGCAGCCGCTCCTGCTCCAGCGATGGAAGCGCCCAAGGGCGAGGGAGAGAAAGAGAAGCATGGCAAGAGCAAAAAGCACCGGAAAGATGGCGAGCATAAGAAGGGTGGAAAGCACAAAGAGAAGCACGCCGACAAGGACAAGCACGAAGATGGCGACAAGGGCGAGAAGCACTAAGCGATAGCTTCATTCGGGCAGAATAGGTTGAAAACGAGGCGGTCGGTCCATCAGGGCCGGCCGCCTTCGTATTTTTAGGCAGGTGAGGGAGATTGCGAGGAAACGACTTCGGCCTTCAATTCCGAACATCGAACTTCGGATCACGTCTTTCTCGTGCTTCGCGTTTCACGAGATGCGGGCCTTCCGCCATCGAAAGGGTTTCTATGTCAGAAAAGACTAGCAGGTTGTGGAAGAACGATACATGCAGGCTACTAGGTCAGTGATGTTCACGTCTGAAACAATAGGAGGCAATTGTGCAGGATGCTCAAAAAGTCCGTTCAGCAAGGCCGCAGCAAGTGAAGACCGGAGGCGTACCCTCAGGGGTACGTTGAGGATCTGAACGATACGAGAACGACGCTGACGGATTTTTTCAGCATCCGTTACGAGCTGACGGCGCTCAAGGTCGATATCGCGTAATCGGAATGGGCGGCTATTTCTATTGAGGGAAGGGTTTCAACAAGATCGGTGACTCGTTCACGGTCTCCGTGACTGTACCGGAGAAACTCCACTCCGAAGTGTCCGTCTTTACACCAGCGAACGACCGAGACTTCGACTGCCAGCGGGGATGGTTCCTGAGCCACAGCAATCTGCAATGTGAGATAGGCCCCTGCGTTTAACGCGATGTCGCTGCGCAGCCTGCAACCCGTGGGCGAGAGGTCGAGCAACACCCCTTCTCCTGCGTCGGTATCGCTTTGGATACTGGCGAGGTAACCGACCGGCACTCGAAGGCGACATCGTGGTTTCATCATAAAAGTCTCCGTATTGCGTACTAGAGAGGATATCGGCAGAGGCGAGAAAAACTTGATTTCCGGGCTAGGGAGGGAGGGCGCGACTCAAGTTTTCGGGGCATCTGACGAGGGGCCTGATGGCCCTTAGCTCGTTTCCGGCCTATTTTACTTCCATCCATTCGGTGCTCTGTGAGCGGAATACCAACATGCGAGTCGAGGTCCGGACCATACAGGCGTCGTGTGAGTCTTCCACGGACAACACCTGTTCGTCGGTCGACCAGGGGATGGAGAAGATGCCGCCCGTATAAGCCGAAAAGGCCATGGCGCGTTCGGATGTGATCGCCACAGCGACATGTCCCCGGCCATGCAGCTGTTTCACGGTCTCTCGGACTCCGAGCGGTTCAGCCGTCCAATGTCCTCGCCCCTCCTGGAATCCATAGACCCGCCGGTCGCTCTGCGCGAGAATTAATCGCGGTAAGACGTGATGGCGTCCGACCTGTTCCCCGCTGTCCAGCGGTACGTCTGTCCATCGCCGAAGCGCAGAAGAAAATCCCAATAGCCGGTTGGAGGTCTGGGCGAATGCGGTATGTCCCCGTGCCTCTGTGACGATGACGGTTTCATTCAGCCCGAGCGATTCCTCCATTCCAGTCCCGCTGGACGGCAACGCAATGACTTTGCCTTGCATCACTGCGACCGTGACGTCACCGGCATGACTTTGGGTCACAGCCATGCCGGCAAAGAGGCAGAGGCTGCCGGCCAGGCCACAGAGGAGTCGAAAGGTCAGGAGATTCATCGAGGGCCTCCAGGAAGAGGGCATTTTACGATAACACAAGTGTGAACAGGATAGGCCGAAGGCCCATGGCCTGACGTGCGATGGCGCTGAGGAAGAGAAATATAATGACAGGCGAACGCAGAAGGGATTTACGCGGGGATGTTGGTCAGCAGCTTTTTGACTTCGACGTGGGCGAAGATGACGTCCGGTTCCCGCTGAAGCGCTTCGTAATAACACCGCTCGAATCCGTCTCCTTCCTCCGAAGGACGGATGAGGGCTCGGGCTTCTATGAGAAAGTGCTCGACCTCAACGGGCGACAGCTCTGACTCAATGTCGAGCAGGTCGTCGATGCTCACCACGAGTTGAGAGATGGGGTGCAGCCAGGTAAACCAAGGGTCGTTCAACACCAATTGCAGCAGTTGGCCGCTGGATGCCACGCGGCCATTGATGCGTTCGTAGGTGACTTGTTCTGCCAGAATGAGGGCCTTATGGAGCCCCAAGAGTCCTCCTCGTACATTGAGGAGTTTCGTCCGGAGCGGGCAGGATTGCTGGGTTCTAGTTTTGTGCGATACAGACGCCATGAAATTATTTTAGCAGGTTATTCTAAAAATGGTGGCCGTCGAATATTTTTTTCGAAGGCCGCTCTCCGTCATGATGTGCCTATCGGCATATTCACTTCCACTCTGTAGTGTCATGAACAGATCGTGAGCTGGCGAGAGGCGAGCGGCTTGCGCGGGAGGACGTTAGGCGGCTTTGGGTAAGAGAACGCGCGTGACCTGGAAGTGGGCGAGTACGACATCGGGAGCTCGGTTGAGCGCCTCGTAGTAGGCACGCTCGAATCCGTCTCCCTCAATCGAGGGGCGGGTCAAGGTACGCACCTCGGACACAAGGTGTTGGACATTTTCACTCGTGATGTCGAAGGCGTCATCTTCGAGCAGTTGATCGATCCGGACCAACAGATCCAGGAGGGGGCAGAGCCAGGTAAACCAGGGGTCTTTGAGCACCAACCGAATGAGCTCGTCCGTCGAGTCGACGTGGCCATGGATGCGCTCGTAGGTGAGCCGTTCCGCCACAATCAACGCGCTATAGAGAGACAACAGTTTCTGATGCACCTCTCGCATCGTGTGGCGCAGAGGATCTGGATGGGGAGCCCGACTGGATCGTGATGCCGTTGCCATAGTGTAAGTGTAGCAGGCCCCTTGTGCCGGGAGAGATTCCGGGTGGACCAGGATGGTTATCCCTCGAAGTAGACCACGACGGTGGTTTTCTGGCACGAACAGCAGGCACCTTCTTTCGTCATTGGAACCTTGCCGTCGCTCTCCGCCGCTTTGATCTGCGGGTCCTGTACCCGTCCCACCTTGTTGTAACAGTCGCTGCAATAGGTTGCTGTCTGTCCCATCGTCCCTCCTTGGACTCTGTCGCACAGTGAATTGCGCGGCGTTGAACTGCCCGGAATATGGAGCGAATAGGTGCGATGAAACAGACAACAATAGTTGAAGTATAGCGCCTGTTGCGGATTTGGCTAGGGAGTGAGGGGCGATACGAGCGATGGATTGGCGTTTAGGGGGCTATCCGAGTGGCGAATTGCGAGAACAATTCGCCCGCGAGGTAGTCGGTATCGGTTGGGTCGACGGCATCCTTGCGGCGAAGATAGTCGTTGAGGATTCGGCCATCGGCGGTTTTGTGCACGTGCGGGAGGGCGAGATTCATATGATACCGTTCAACGGCGCCGGCTACGCGGCTGATGAAGACGACGGTGCCGTCCTGGTCCTGCCGTTCGACGATGCCGACGTGCGTCAACGGGTCGTTCACCTTGCCGTCTCTGTTGAAGTCCCAGGTGTTGTCGAAAAATACGAGGTCGCCTGGATGGACCAGGGGGCCCTGGTGGAACGTGCCTTGTTGGCGTATGTGGGCATGGATGATCCGGACCCCGTTGGCGTGACGGGCGCTGGACCCGCCTTGATAGAGATCGATTCCGTGCTTGAGATAAATGGCGCGAGTGACTCCGGCGCAGTCGTAGGCGATGCGGCGGCCATTCACGTCGATGGTGCGGGCGCCGATGAGCTGCGTTGCGGTGCGGACGATGGCCGTTTGCCGGGGCGTCGCGTCCACCGTTCGGCAGCAGTCCTGACCGTCCTGCGCAATTCCTTGCGTGCGATCTCTGGCGACGCCGGCACAGCCGACGAGCGTCACAATCGCGAGAGTCGTGAGGATGAAGAGGAATCGCATAGGTCTCACCGTACGTTGACGAACCGGCCTTGCGCCATTGTTCTGAGCTGGTCGATATCCTCGCGTCGAGTGACGGAGAGTGGCACAGTATGGGTCAGTTCTTCAATCAACAGGTCGGTGGTTAACGGTGTTTTTTGATGGAGGGCGCGGTAGAGAGCCGCGACCACAGCCTGTTCGATTTCCGAGCCGCTGAAGCCATCGCTGGCGCTGACGATTTTCCCCACATCGAATTTCGTGCGATCCTGCTTGCGAAGGCCGAGGTGGATATTCCAGATAGCCTCTCGTTCGCCGTCGTCCGGCAGGTCCACGAAGAAGATCTCATCGAACCGGCCCTTGCGAAGGAGTTCGGGGGGAAGCAATGAAAGATTGTTGGCGGTGGCGACGACGAAGACTTCCTGTTTCTTTTCCTGAAGCCAGGTGAGGAATGCGCCGAACAGCCGGCGGCTCAAGCCTGCATCGGCATCGCCGCTTCCGCCCCCTGAGGCCATCGCCTTTTCGATTTCATCGAGCCAGAGGACGATAGGGGACAGCGACTCAGCCATCTCGATCGCCTTGCGGAAGTTCTTTTCCGACTCACCGACGAATTTATCGAACAACCGGCCCGCGTCCAGCTTCAGGAGCGGAAGTTGCCATTCCCGCGCAATGGCTTTGGCCGCCAGCGATTTGCCGCAGCCCGGCACGCCCACCAGCATGATGCCGCGCGGGGGTGTGAGGTTGAGCGCTTTCGCTTCTGCGGTAAAACCGACTTTCGCGCGTTCCAGCCAGGATTTCAGATTGGCGAACCCGCCCAGTTCGAACCGGTTGTCTTCGAGCGGATAGTATTCAAGCAGGCCGCCGTCTTTAATCGCCTGCACCTTCCGTTTCAGAATCTTTTGCACGTCGCCGGCGGAGAGGGTGCCGTCTTCGATCACGCATTGCGTGATGACCTGCCGCGCCTGATGGAGCGTCAGTCCCTGTAACGCGCGGAGGATGGCGTCACGCTCGTCGGCCGATGGCCCCTGGTCCGCCTGCTTGGATTCACTGATGGCGCTGAGCATGCTTTGCACGACGGTGGTTGACCGGGGGCGACGGGGCGAGGTTCTGGAGTTGAGCGATTGCAGGACGCTCTGGAGCATGGCGAGTAATTCCTGTCGGTCCGGCAGTTGCAAGTCGAGACGGACGGCGATCTTTTCAATATCGAGCGGCAGAGCAATGGGATGGCCCGTCAGCACGCAGGTGGCACGCGACCGGCCGAAGTGATGACTGACTTCCCGTAACTGCCGCGCCACAGCGGCATCCTGTAAGTGCGGAACCAGGTCCTTGAGCCAGAAGACTCCTTCCACGGTCAGTCCATTGAGGTGCTGCAGCAGGGCCAGCGGGGTGGCGGTCATCTTGCTCAGACCGGGACCGTCGTCGGTGCGGGTGAGCCCTCTGGTGACGGACCACTCGAAGAGCGGCATGCGTTCCTGCGCGGCCACGGATTGCAGCAAGGTGAGGACTCGCTCTTCCTCCACCGTCTCGATGACGATCAGGGGGTGGGACGAGCGGATCAGGGTGCGGAGATCGTGGACGCTGGTTGAGAGAGCCATAGGAGAGGAATGCTAGCACGCGGCTCGCGCTGCACCAAGGAAAGGGCGCTTTGCTGCGTTGCGTTATGGCGTCGTGGCGGCCGGCGATTGCGCACAACGGAACCCGATAGTCGGGGAACGTTGATCCATGGGTGCCCCGCTGCGTGTGGCGGTGCGGAGCATGATCGCATTGCTTCTCCATGACCCGCCGCGCAGGCTCTTGTACCGGCCGCTGGTCGGGCCTGGTGGATTACGTTCCGGCATATAGGCGTAGTAATCGAATCCGAACCAGTCCTGCGTCCATTCGGCGACGTTCCCCGCCATATGATGGAGTCCAAAGGGGCTTTTCCCTACTTCGTTCGAATCCACGGCTGCGAGAATAGGGATTTCATGGACGTGGTGCTGGTCGAACATGGCGCGGGTTTGGTCGGGGTCGGCTTGGCCCCAGGGGAAGAGGCCGCCGTCCTGTCCTCGCGCCGCTTTCTCCCATTCCGCCTCCGTCGGGAGCCGTTTGCCCGTTGCGGCGCACAATTCTTTGGCCTCAGTCCAGGTGACATAGAGCGCCGGCCACCGGCTGAGGGTCTCGTCTGTCACGGAGTGAATCGTGATGACGTGCCAGATGAGCTTTTGCAGCTCGTTCGAGGGATGGAGTTTTCGCTGGTGGAGAAACACGAGATATTCGCCGAGGCTCACTTCATCGCGATCGATCGCGTAGGCATCCAGCCAGACTCGATGTTGAGGCAGTTCCGTATCGTCGAACTGCGTCCAATGTCCATAGGGATCGTCGTCGACTCGTTTGCTGCCGAGCAAGAAGTGACCGGCGGGAATGGTGATCACCGGTGACGGCTTGGCCAGAGCCGCGATTCCGGCCAAATGGCGAGCCAGTTCCGGTGACGACTTTGCTCCGGCTCCTTCGGCCTGCTGCTGTCCCGCGATGAGGAGGAGGGCGAATGCAGCTACGAGCCCTGGACGAGAGCAGCGCATCAGGTCTTGTTGGCGGCGGCTAAAGCCTTGTTGATTTCCCCGATGAGGCTCCGCTCGATTTCTGCCGCCTCTTCCGCGCTCACGCTGAGGATGCGTCCACCCTGAGCGAGCTTTTCAAAATCGGCCTTGACGCTGAGTCTGGTGATATTCGAGGGCAAGGTCTGGATCGACACGACATATTGATTCCGGAAGCCCGCGACTTCCAACGAGGCCGGAGGGGAGACTTTCCGCTCCGTGACGTAGACCGCTTTCTGATCGGTCTTGATGCTCACCTTGATGTGGTACCCATGGCGGATGAGGGCCTCTTCCGCCATCTTCGCGACTGCGCTCAAGGGGCGCGGAATGTCGTCAATCTGGGTTCCTTTTTCCTCAACGTGGATATTCTGCGCGATGTGCGCGGCGGCGGTCTTTTGGACATCGGCGCTCAGTTTTTTGGTCTGAGCGACTTGTACCGTCAGATTGTCGGCGGCGACTTTGGCCTCGGCCCTGGCACTCTCAGTCGATTTCTTCGCGTCGCGTAACTCCTGGTTCAGCAGGTCGATCTGTTGCTGCATGACTTTGTTGCCGTCCTGCAGCGAGGTGACCACCGACTCCTGCTTGGCCAGTTGCTTGCGGAGCGACTCATTGTCGGCTTTGAACGGCGAGTCGTCCGGCTTGCACCCACTGGTCACGACACAGAGCGCAATCGTTCCGATCCACACCATCCACTGGTTCAACTTCGGCTTGTTTCGCACAATACGATCCTCCAACGAATGGGTCCGATTATCCACGCTTCACGCTGACTTGTCCACGCCGGAATCCATGAATTGACCCTGTGTCCTGCAGGACGGTATGCTCGATTCATGATGACTCGCCTGGTCCTGCTCGTGATGGTGCTGCTCTGCGCGGATGTGCTGCTCGGTCTGTCGGGAGCGGTCACGGAATCGGATCGCATTCCAGTTGAAGACTACGCGCTCTACGATCAGGTGGTGACGCGCACGTTTCTCACGTCAGCTACGCAGTTGGTCGTGATCGAGCGCCTGACGAGGCTTCGTCTCTCTCCGGATCAGGAGGAGCCGACGACGATCGGCGCCTTTCAGGAGCAGGAGTATTTCGAGGGCGAACTGCCGGCGGATTTGATCCGGGCTTTCATCTCGGTCAATCGGGCATCCAGCCGGCTCGAAGGGCGATTTCACTTTGGGGTCGGCTATCGGTTTGCCACGGGGGATCAGATCGAAGAACCTGAAGTGTCGTTGGCCCGTCCCGTGACAGTGGCCCATGCCAGATCGGTCCAAGCCTTGCCGCGGTTGGAGCGCCTGGCCTTTTCTCGCGTGGCGCGAAACGTCCGCAACGATCAGGCCTTGCAGTATGTCGAAATCCTGCGCCCCGATGGCACCGGAGCGGGATTTCTCGTGTGGTTCCGCCGTCAAGGACAAACCTGGAGGTTGTTCGATACCGCCGTCGCGTGGACCATCCAGATTGAGGAAGAGAACGAGCAAGAGCAAGAGCCGGAAGGCGAACCGAACCTTGCGCCCTGAGGGGCGAGAACGAGAGCATGCGACGATGATTCCGCCGATGATCCGAAAAACATTTTCCGTCCCGCCTCTCGGCTGCAATTGCTCCATCATTGGCGATCCGGTGACGAAACAGGCGATCGTCGTCGATCCCGGCGGCGCGCATGAACGAATCTTGCGCGAGGTGCAGCAGCTCGGTCTAACGGTCACGCATATTCTCCACACCCATGCCCATTTCGACCATTTTCTCGCATCCGGAGAAATGAAGAAGGCGACGGGGGCGGCGATCTGCCTGCATCAGGACGATCTTGAGCTCTGGAAGAATCTTGAAATACAATGTCAGATGTTCGGCGTGGCCTATGTGCCGGTTCCGCTGCCGGATTATTGGATCAAGGATGAAGAGAAGCTGTTGGTCGGCCAGATGTCTGCGGTCGCCATCCATACGCCGGGCCACACGCCCGGCTCCATGAGTTTTCATTTCCCGAACGACAACATGGTTGTCGCCGGCGACACGCTCTTCCGCGGCAGCATCGGGCGGACTGATCTCTGGGGCGGGAATTTCGATGCCATCGAGCAATCGATTCGAGAACGGCTCTATACCCTGGCTGACACCACGAGGGTGGTGACGGGGCATGGACCGGAAACTGAGATCGGAGTGGAAAAAGAGACGAATCAGTTTTTCCGTCTTTAGTAGAACGCTGAAAAGTCCTGCCAGCTTCGTTCTCGGCTCATCGAAATCCTCAACGTGCCACTGAGGGTACGCCTCCGGTTTCGATTCACCTGCGGCCTCGCTGGACAGGATTTTTGAGCGTTCTACGGGAGAGCTTTTCTTCTTGGGCCGCATCTGCGGCTCACCGAAGGCGAGAGACTTGTGAGGAACTATTCTTTTTCCATCCTGATGCGAAGCCGTTCGAGGCGTTTCTGGGTGGATTGTTTGATGAAAGTCATGTTCTCCGCGAGGTGTTGTTGGGCGTTGATTTTGCCTTCCTCGCGCCGCTTCAGTTGGGCCAGTCCAAACTGTGAGATCGAGGGGCCGTCCTCCTGGTTCAACTCTTTCCAGACCGCTGCACATGTGGTCTGCTTGGTCGAGGGATATTTGTCGCAGGGCGGGTCGACAGCCCATGCGCTGCTCCAACTCACTCCCAGGAGCATTACAGCCAACAGCAGTGCAGTCATCGTCTGTGTCCTCGCGATATAAATGGATCTTCGCAGCTCGCCTCACGATAGCACAACGCAACTGGTCTTGCAGACGATCGCCGCCTATGAACGGTCCGCAACGGACTGTCTTGCCCGGTGGAGCAAACGACGGCATCGACAACCGCCGTTACTGGCCGATTGGCTGGCGCATCTGCCTGTCGGTGCGAGATTGCTGGATCTCGGTTGTGGGGGCGGGCAGGATGCAGGCGAGCTTCGGAAGCGTGGGTACCGCGTTGTGGGGTTGGATCGTACCAGGGCGTTGCTCGCAGCGGGACGATGCCGAGATCCTTCGTTGCCGTTGGTCCTGGCCGATCTCCGTCAGCTCCCATTTCAAGCCATGTCGTTCGATGGCCTCTGGGCTGCCGCTTCGCTGATGCACCTTCCGAAACCGGTTGCACGGCTGGTCCTGACCGATCTGTGCAGGCATGTTCGTCCAGGCGGCTTCTTGGCCGCGACGGTGACCTATGGCATGAAGAGCGGCATCGTAACGGATGGATGGGTTCCCGGTCGCTATTTCGCTCGTTGGAAGAAGGACGAACTCGCTCGTGCGATTCGCCGAGCCGGATGGGAAATTCTTGAATTGCGGGTGGTGACGAACTGCGAGCGTAAGGGCCGGTGGCTGAATCTCCTTGCGCAGAGACTAGGCTAGCTCGGTCGGCTATTTCGATGTGGATGGCGCAGATTCTGCACGGCGTTCAAGCGTCAGATAGATCTTGTCGTCGAAGGTATAGTAGCCGCCCTGGTCGATGTCGTTCATGATGCAAATGGGTGAAAAGAAAATAAAGCAGCCGAAGATGTCGCCGAGGACCCACCAGGACCAGGTGCGATCGATTTTGAACGAGGTCGGTTCATAGCCCTCCTTGTTCACCTGCGCGAGGTGGTTGCCTTTGCGGCTGAGCGTGACGGTGCCTGGCGCGGTGAGGTGCAGATAGTCGTCGATAACGACGGTGGTTTCCGGCGGGTTGGTGAAAATGGTGACGGACTGCTTGTCGGAATGCATCCAGGTTCCGCAGCCCGAGAGCCCTCCGATGAGGGCGCAGAGGACGAGCCCACCGTGCCACCGTTTGCCGTGCCGCATCGTTCACCCCATTGAAATGTTCATCGCTTCGTTCACGTCGTGGAGGGTTGCTTTGGCGACTTCGCCGGCCTTGCGGCTGCCCTCGGTCACGATGTCGTTCAGATATGCGGGATCTTTGCTCAGGACCGCCCGCGCGTCCCACATCGGCGTCATCCGTTCCACGACTCGATCGGCCACAAGCTTCTTGCAGTCGATGCAGCCGATGGCAGCGGTCCGGCATTCCGTATTAATCTGCTCCTGAATCATCGGCAATGAAAATATTTTGTGAAAATCGTACACGGGGCAGAGGTCCGGGTTTCCTGGGTCATGGCGCCGGACACGAGCGGGATCGGTGACCATCGTCTTGAGTTTTTGGCGCACGACCGGTTCGGTGTCGGAGAGATTGATCGTGTTGCCGTAGCTCTTGCTCATCTTCCGGCCGTCCGTGCCGAGCACTTTCGGATACTTGGTCAGTTGTTCCATGGGTTCCGGGAACACCGGTTTGTAGAGGCCGTTGAAGCGGCGGGCCAGCTCTCTGGTGAGTTCCAAATGCGGGAGTTGGTCTTTCCCTACCGGTACGAAATCGGGCTTGTAGAGGAGGATATCCGCGGCTTGCAGGACCGGATAGCCGAGAAATCCGTAGGTGGTCATGTCGCGATCTTTAATCTCTTCCTGCTTTTCCTTGTAGGTCGGGTTTCGCTCCAGCCAGGAGACGGGCGTCATCATCGAAAGTAAAAGATGCAGCACTGCATGTTCCGGAATCCTCGATTGCACGAAGACCGTCGCTTTCGCAGGATCGATGCCCGCGGCCAGCCAGTCGATCAATAACTCCCGGACGAATTCACGGATGCGACTGGTGTCGGCATAGTTCGACGAGAGGGCATGCCAGTCTGCGACGAAGAAATAGCATTGGTAGTCGTTCTGAAGGCCTTTCCAGTTCTCCAACGCGCCGAGATAGTTGCCGAGATGGAGCAGCCCGCTCGGCTGCATGCCGCTGAGGACTCGTTTCTTGGGTGACGTCATGGTGTATTTCCTGTGCCGAGACCGACGGCGGTGGAGAGAATCGTGTTGGACAGACTATTGGTCAAGGTGCCGGTGACGGTATGGATCAGGTGGATTTGTGGATCCAAGATGATCAATCCCATCAGGATGAACATGCCATAGGGCTCCGCGCGCATGAGGGCCATCGCTGCCGTGGGCGGGAGCAGACTGGTGAGAATCCTTCCGCCATCCAGGGGCGGCAGCGGCAACAAGTTGAAGAGCATCAAGAGCACGTTAATCAAGACGGAGTAGACTGCCATCACGGCGATAGGCAGTAGCAGTTTGCCGCGCCACGTGTCCGGCGAACTGGCCTCTCCCGACGCGGCCCAGTAGTCTCCGACTGTGGGCTCGATCGACAGGAGGATGGCGAAGAGCAGGGCGCTCACGATGGCCAGCGCGAGATTCATGGCCGGGCCTGCGGCTGCGACGAGTGCCATATCGCGACGTGGTTGATGCATGCAGCGAGGGTCGACGGGGACCGGTTTGGCCCACCCGAGGAAGAAGCCTCCCGGTATGGCCAGGCAGATCAGCGGCAGGATGATAGTGCCGAATGGGTCGATATGTGCCAGCGGATTCATCGTGAGCCGG
This sequence comes from Nitrospirota bacterium, assembly GCA_030684575.1. NCBI lineage: Bacteria > Pseudomonadati > Nitrospirota > Nitrospirota bacterium. Next base: position 658,358 of record JAUXVD010000008.1, read on the forward strand.
CCTTGGAGTTTGGCGGTTGAATCCCCGCAGCGATAGGCGACCCAGCCATGGGCATATTCATGCAAGACCATGGCAAGGAGGAGCGGGAGGCCCATGTACGAAAGCGTGTGGAGGATTTGCGGTAAAGAATTCATCGGATAGGGCTTTCTCAGTTTACCTGAAGAAATCGGCCTCGTTTGACTTGCATGAGGAAGAGCGGTCGATTCAAGGTCCCGTCCGGTCCAAACGCGGCTGGACCTGTGAGGGACGCGAGGTCCGGTTGGGTCAACAGTTGATCGCGGACGGCTTCGCCGGAGGTTGCGCCTTTTCGGATGGCGTCGATCACGAGTTTTGCGGCGTCATAGCCCTGTGCGGCGAAGAGGGTCGGGCTGGTTTGAAATCGTTTCTTGTATCGTTCGACAAAATCCTGCACCCCGGCGTTGGGGCTATCCACAAAGAAGCCGTCGACGAACACGGCACCGTCGATCGATGAATCGGCCGTGCGGGCGAAGTCCGGCGAGTTCCATCCATTGGTGCCGAGGAAGGGCACTTTCATGTCGTGGAAGTTGATCTGGGCCGCGATAAGCCCGGCGTCGGCTGCACGGCCAGGAATAAAGACCGCATCGAAGCCTGGCGTGTAGAGAATCCTCCTGTCCATCTTGGTCAGTTTTCCGGTCAGCTTGGTCTGATCCACCGGCACGGACAAACCATACCGTTTGAGATCTTCGGCTTTCATGCGCTTGAGCTGCGCACTCACGTCGGCCTCGCCCTCTTTGTAGGATTCGATGGCGATTACCTCCCCTTCATGCTGGCGTACCTCTTGGGCGAACAGTCTGGCCAATTCGCGGCCGTAGGCCGTATCGGGATGCAGGATGCAGAATCGCCGGAAGCCTTGTTCCCCGATGGCATAGGCCGCGATGCGTTTGGCTTGGAGCTGATACGTGAGCGAGGTGCTGAAGACATAGGAGCCGAGCCGCCTGACGTTGGGGACGGTCGCTGTCGGCGTGATCAGCGGGGTATGGGCTCGTCCGGCCAGTTCAGCCATGACTGGTAAATGTTTGGACAAGAGCGGGCCGATGACGGCGAGGAGGCGATTGTTGCTCAGGAGTCCGGAAAAATCGTCTAGAAATGACGCGCGATCGGATTCAGAATCCTTGACGATGAGACCGATCGAAGGGACGCCGGCCTTGTCTTTATGCGCTTCCATGGCCAGCTGAATGCCGTTGAGAGTTTCGGTGGCAAAGGGAGCGAGTTTTCCCGAGAGCGGCAACACCGAGGCGATGAAGAACTGATGGGCCATGAGTTTGGCTTGGAGCGTCGTGAGCAGCTCTGAGGTGCCGGCCGCCTGCGGGTGTGTCGGGAAGCTGGAAAGAAATTGCTGGATTTGCCGGACGGCCTGGTGTTCTTCGCCTCGGCCGATATAGACCTCGATGAGGCGGAGCGAGGCGAGATCGCCGGGAAAGCTGCGAGGGAAGGTTTCCCGGATTCGTTCGAGAGGCTTGCGGTCCGTTGTTTCGTTGACGAACTCGCGGATACGCGTCCTCGCGTCTTCCGCTTGGTCCTCGGTGCCCAACGCCATTTCATCGAGCCAGGCCTGGATGGCATGGATGGTGTCTTTTTTTTGCGCGTAGAAATCTCCACTCAGGCGCAGGGCTTCGCGTCTGGTGACGTCATCTTTTGAGAGGGTGCGGAGACTGGTCAGAATGGGGAGCGCCAGGTCGAGGTTGCCCATTGCCGCATGGGTGCGGGCCTGCAGGATCTTGCCGCGGTCTGAGACCTCGGACTCAGGAAACTCCGTCTGTAGTTGCTGCAAGTATTTGAGGGCCTCACCATACTGTTGCGACCCATAGAGGGCTGCGCCGAGCAGGAGATAGGTATCGTCGAGCAGGTCGGGTTTCGGAGCGGTCGTCAGGAAACGACGAAGGAGGGTGATGGCTTCCTCCGCCCGTTCTGTATCGATCAGGCGTTTCGCTTGGGTCAGGGTCGGATGGCTCGCTGTGGCCGGTGTTCCCGTTTGGGCATGGACCGCAGGGCTAAATGCGAACCCTATTGGCCAGAGTAGGACGCAGGCAAGGGCGAGCGCCGGACACCGGCATGCCAAGAGGGGCGAGATGCGCTGTGGGGGCGTCGCGATCAACGGGCGGGCCATGGGCTCCTAGAGGGGGTAACGGACTTGTAGCACACAGGTGACTACTATCGGAAACCTTGTGGGGGTGTCAAGGTAAGTCCTCTATGGCTCGTTGTGTTCATGCGCGTGATTGGCTATCATCGAACCGATGATGTTGGCCCCGCTGGTCGAGCGATATTTGCGCCATCTTCGAGTAGAAGGTGGTCTCTCCGTCAACACGATCGAAGCCTACCGACGCGACCTGAGTAAGTTCCATGCGTATGTGCATCGCACCGGCGCCGTAGGGCTACAACCGCTTACGCCGGCGATGTTGACGGGATTTCTTCGTTCGTTACAGGAGGCCCGATTGTCTCGTGCCTCCTCCGTCCGCTGTCTGTCGGCAATCCGCGGATGGTTCCGGTTTCTGGTGCAGGAACGAATGATTGAGGACCGTCCTGCCATCAGTTTGCCCGCGATCACTCGCGGCGTGCGTCTGCCCAAAACTCTGACGCAGCAGGATGTCACCGCGTTATTGGATCTGGCCGCAATCCCTACTCTTGAAGACCGGCGTGATCGTGCGATGGTGGAGTTGCTCTATGCGACAGGGCTGCGCGTATCTGAATTGGTGACGGCTGAAGTCGCACAGGTGAATCTTGATGTCGGCTATCTCCGGGTCACGGGCAAGGGGTCGAAGCAGCGTTTGGTGCCGATGGGAGAAGGGGCCAGGCAATTGCTGCAGGAGTATGTGGGGGCAGCGCGGCCGCAGCTCCTCAAGCAACGGACTTCGCGGTATCTGTTTGTCTCAAGACGTGGGGGGCCGCTGACGCGGCAAGGGTTTTGGAAACTACTACGAGGGCGTGCGCAGCGAGCAGGGATCACCCAGGTGATTTCACCGCACATGTTGCGGCATTCGTTTGCCACGCATCTGCTCGAAGGCGGGGCCGATCTTCGTTCCGTGCAGGTCATGCTCGGCCATGCCAATATCGTGACCACGCAGATTTATACACATGTCGAACGGGGACGTCTGAAGCGGGTGCATGACACCTGTTTTCCTCGGACGAGCCGGAGGCCTGGACAGAAAAGATAACCGAGAGAAGCTTCGATTCATGGTATGGTGTGGAGCTGGTGATGGCTAAAAAATGCAAGAAGAGTGCGAGATTCGGTTGACATGGGGAAGTGGACTTGGTAGCATCCCGCCCAGCTTGTTAAGAAAATCGGGCGGATAGCTCAGTTGGCAGAGCGCCACCTTTACACGGTGGATGTCGCAGGTTCGATCCCTGTTCCGCCTACCAGGGAATTGCTGGGATAAGGGGACAGGATAGATACGATACGAAGCATTAAGAACTTCAGACGGGACCAACCGCTAGATATCGTCTTGTCATTTACATCTTCCGCTATACGTTGAGTTTCGAGGGGCCGTCGTTCAGCTGGTTAGGACGCCAGATTGTCAATCTGGAGGTCGCGGGTTCAAATCCCGTCGGCCCCGCCAATTTTCTCCGGTGAGTGTGTGGACTTCGTAGGCAGGAGGGTGAGTACTTCCTAGAGTCGGGAAAGGTTATCGCCGCATGTTTCAGACAGGTCTATCCGGACTGGTCGGCTCGCTTGGTTCGGTGTCAAAAATCGTTCTCTTGCTCCTGCTCGTATTTTCCGTCATTTCCTGGGCTGTAATTTTCTCTAAATGGCGAGCCTTCCGCATCGCCGATCGAGAGGATCGGCGGTTTCTTGCGCTCTTAGCCAAAACACACGACCTCGATGAGTTGTATCGGCAAGTTCGGCGAATCGAGGGGAGTCCCAGTGCTGCTGTGTTCGAAGGTGTGATGGAGCGTGTGGGACCTGGGCGCGCCGAGGGGCGGAACGGCTCCAGTGCGGGACCGGTGGATCAGCATGTAATCGAGCGGACGGCAGCCCATCTCGGGCAAAGCCAGCTCTCGCGGCTTGAGACCTATCTCCCCTTTCTTGCCACAACGGGAAATATTACGCCATTTGTCGGACTCCTCGGGACCGTGATGGGAATCATCGATGCGTTTCGTGAGATCGGCACGCAAGGAACCGCCAGTATTTCCGCTGTCGCGCCTGGCGTGGCGGAGGCCCTCGTCGCGACGGCAGCGGGTCTGTTCACCGCCATTCCCGCCGTTATCGCCTATAATTACTTTCTTATCCGGATTCGCAATACGGCATTCCGGTTGGATTCGGTAACCCTCGAGCTGTTGGCCTCCCTCGCGACTACTGCATCCAAGTCGAAACCTGCTCCGGTCGGAGCTCAAGGATGACCCTTGAGTCTCGGCACCGCCGGTTTCTGGCCGAAATCAATGTGATCCCTCTCGTCGACGTGGTCCTCGTCCTGCTGGTGATTTTCATGGTCACGGCGCCGATGCTGTATCGAGGGATGGATATCAAGCTGCCGACCTCTGCCACGAATACGATCAAGCCGGAAATGCGTACGGTGCTCACGATCGAAAAAGACCAGCGGCTCTATCTCGACAAAGATCCGGTCGGCGTGGCTCAGCTGGAACAGAAATTGAAGCTGTTGAAGCGGGACCACCCCGATGTGTCGCTCTATCTGAGGGCGGATCGCGATGTGCCCTATGGTATCGTGGTTCAAGTGATGGACGGTGTGAAAAAAGCCGGCATCGAGAAGATCGGGATGGTGACGGAGCCGGCCGGTCCCGAGCATGTGACCGCGCCGCAAGTCCCGCGTCTGCCGCCGCGAAAGAATTGATGCACCGTGCGTAAGGGGGCTGGTTGTTATGACGTCCCAGACGTCGGTCCAGTCGAGTCTGTGGTTCGACCAGGACGAATCCGGTATGAACGCTCGCCTCAAGCGAACGCTGGCGTTGTCGTTCGGCCTGCACGTCGCGCTGTTGCTTGTGATCACCGGGCTTAGACTTCCATCACAAGGTGAGCGCCCGCTGACGTCGGTGGAAGTGTCGCTGGTCAGTCTGCCGGCACCTGTGAGGCCGGCCGAGCCGTCGAAGCCGGTTGAGTCAGTGAAAACTGCAGATCCGAAGCCGGTCCCTGCGCCATTGGTTAAGACGATGACCGCACGAGCTGCCCCTTCCGTTGCGCCTCCTAAGGGCGAGGTAAGGAGGGATTTGCTCCGGGATCTTCAGCTCCCGCCGGATGCACCGAAGTTCGGCGATTTGAGCCCTGCAAAAAAAATAGCAGCTCAATCCCAGCAGGCGGCGAAGGTGAAGGCCTTCGATATTCCACGTGTTCCCGATGTGGCGCCGGACCCGGATGCCAAGCCTTTGCAGCGGTCTTCAGTCAGCGACGATTTGAATCGTGAACTGGAAGAAGAGTTGAAGAAGATTAAGCAGTTTCAGCCTGCCGCGAAGCTGGATATCCTGAAAGAGGTGAAGCCGAGCGAGGCGCAAGTGAAACCGGCTCCTCAGCAAGAGGCAAAAGTTTCGTCGGTGAAGACCCCGGATACGGCGCTGAAGATTTCCGGTACGACCGGGTCGAATCCCTATTGGGCTCGCGTGCAGGCTGTCATCAGCAGTCATTGGGAGCCGCCGCCGATCGATATGGCAGGACAGGCCTATACCATGGTTGTGAAGTTTCGGCTCCAGCGGGATGGGACGATCAAGGACGTGGTTGTGCAACAGTCGTCAGGGAATGCCTACTATGATCTGGCAGGCCAGCGGGCCGTGCTGAAGCCGCGTATGGTGCCGGCTTTTCCTGCCGATATGACAGACAGTTATAAGGATGTCGAGATGGTCTTTCGAGTGGGAGAATCGGCCGGATGACACAAGTGAAATTGATCAGTGCGTTGGTCGGCGGGCTGCTGCTGATTGCCGGTGCGATCGGTATTCTGGAGTCCGGCGCGGCAGATGTCTTCCTGGAGGCCACGCGCCCGGACTTTCAGAAAATATCGCTGGCGGTCGCGGGGATACAAAATGCCGGCGGCCCCGATTGGTTGGGGGGACGGATCGAAGAAGTCCTCAAGAAAGATGTCAAACGCTCCCTGGTCTTTGATTTGTTGGATCTGCCCAGTCTTGGGATTAAGACGTCTGCTATCGGTAACGGGACGGAAGCCGGCTCTAAGGCCGTATTTAAGCAGGCAGCCGAGAAGGGTGTCTCGGTGCTGGTCTGGGGAAAAGCGGGCCTGAAGGAGGCGGACAAAGATGCCGACGTGAACATGGAAGGCTTCGTCTATGACAGCGGCAGCGACGAAGTCGTGGGGGGCAAGCGGTATGCAGGATCCCCCTCGGTGGTGCGGCTGATGGCGCATCGATTTGCCGACGAGCTCGTGTTTCGGTACACGGGCGAGCCTGGTATTGCGCGGACGAAGATTGCCTATGTGGCCGAACATGGGTCTGCCCGAGAGTTGTTCGTGATGGATTATGATGGATATGATACACGCCAGTTGACGGCCGATGGATTCCTGAATCTTATGCCGCGATGGTCTCCGGATCGCCGGTTTCTCGTGTTTACGGCCTATCGCAACCGGAATTCACAGGACATCGATATGATTGAGTTGGCGACGGGTAAGCGATGGACCGTGATTTCCCTGGGGGGGCTGAATATCACTCCGGCGTTGTCTCCTGATGGAAATTTTCTGGCGTTTGCCTCCAGCCACGAAGGCAATTCGGAACTCTATCGGTTGGATACCAGGACGAAAGCGATCCAGCGCCTGACATCAAATCCGTCCGGCGACTTGTCTCCCTCCTGGTCTCCGAACGGGAGAGAGCTGGTGTTTGTGTCGGATCGAGGGGGCGGGCCGCAGTTGTTCCTGATGGGGGCGGACGGTTCGAACGTGCGTCGTCTGACGTTTGAAGGCGACTATAATGCGGCGCCGGTCTGGTCACCGCGCGGCAACTGGATTGCCTATGTCTGCCGGGCTCGTCGGGAGTATAAGCTCTGCCTCATTTCGCCCGACGGACAGAAGCGGATGCAATTGACGACAGGACCGGGCGTCGACGATTCACCCTCCTGGTCTCCGGATGGCCGGCATCTGGTGTTCAGTTCGACGTCCGATGGCAAGAGCCACATTTATATGATCAATGCCGATGGGAAGGATATCGAGCGGCTGACCTTTGAGGGGACGCACAATAGCGCCCCTTCCTGGTCCCCGGCATCGTGAGAGGGCCCGTACGATTTCAGCAAGTGAGTACACGCATATCAACGATTGAGATGACTTATATAGAAAGAGGAGAAGGATTTATGAAGAAGACGTTGTGTGCCTGCGGCGTGACGCTCGTGGCGAGCCTGGCGTTGATGAGTATGTCGGGCTGTTCCAAGAAGTCTGTGCAATCGGGCGGTGATTCCCAGGCCACTCAAGGCATGGCAAAGGGAGGAAGTGCAGGAAGTTCAGATAGCTCGAAGTCCGGGGTGGGCAGTTTCCCGGACACGAGTCTTCAGTCCAGTGGGGGAGGACTTCATGGGATCAACAAGAATCCTTCGGAAGAGCGAATCGGTGGCGGTACGTTGTTGGCAAAAGCCGATCCTTCCGGCAGCGACGGGCGGCAAATGGATGAGATCCGTGCCGAGCAAGCGGCTTCGGCCGCAGCAGGCTTGCGAGATGTATTTTTCGGCTACGATAGCTGGACCATTTCCGAGGATGGGCGCCAAGCGCTGGGCCGCGACGCCGAATGGATGAAAAGCAATGCCAGTGCGCAGGTCAAGGTCGAAGGGCATTGCGACGAGCGCGGGACCTCTGCCTACAATCTCGTCCTCGGGGAAAAACGGGCGAAAGCGGCGCGGAATTATCTGGTCGAACTCGGTGTCGGCGCCAATCGTTTGTCCGTGGTGTCGTATGGGAAAGAGCGGCCTTCTTGCAATGAACGTACGGAGGCCTGTTATCAGCAGAACCGGCGCGGACATCTTGCGTTAAAGGCCGGGAAGTAAGCGGTATGCTCGTTGTTGTGATGGGTAGGGCTCCGTTGTCCGTGAAGCAAGTGCAGGGAATTCCTTTATCATAGTGGGTGAAACGATGTGGAACCATTCGGATACAAGGGGAACCTGGACGACGATCAGTCTCATCTGTGCGCTGCTGTCTGCCGGTTGCGTTGCGCAACAAGCGGATCTCAAGCAGACAGAAAAGAGTCTTCAGCGCAGCATCAAGCAGACGAGCGATGAGTCGGCGCAGACCCGTGCACGACAGAGTCAGGAAATTTCGGTGCTTCGGGAGCAGGAGTTGCCGCAGTTGCGTGGTGAATTGGAGCGGGCATTGCATCAGGCCCAGGAGCTCCAGGGTAAGCAGGAGGACTTGAAGCAACGTTCGGCGATACTTGAACAGCAAACCAAGAAATTGGAACACCTGGCGGGGAAACTGGACACAGAGAACGCCAATCGCTATGCGCAGGTTCGCGAAAGCCTGAATGCACAGGATGTGAAGACCAAAGGGGATCGTGACCAGTTCAGGACCGAGATGAACAGCCGCCTCGACGACGTCAATAAGCAGATGGAGATTCTGCGAAAAGAATTGATCGAGGCGGTGCAGAAGACCAACGGCGCACTCATGAAGAATGTGGATGCCCGTCTTGAGGAGCAGCGCAAGGCTGCGGCGGACAGTCAAAACCGCCAGGACCAATTGGCCGCCAAGTTCGCGCAGTTCAGTCAGTCCTTGACGGGGTTCAGGGATTCGTTGACAGGATTGAGCGAGCGGGTTGGTCAAGAAGAGCAGACGAATAAAGCCTCGACTGCCCATATCAACGAGATGAATAAATCCGTGACCAGTCACTTAGGCGAGGTCAATAAGAGCGTTGCGTCTGTTGCGCAGAAGTTCGCAGCTCGTTTCGATGAGCAGGACCGCCGTCTAGATGCCCTCTCCACAGCCGTCGATCAGGCGGCCCAGAACACACATGTGCGTGGAGGAAACAAGGCTGGTGCTCGTCAGCCAGCGTCGAAGACGTCTCCTCGATCGGCGCCGATGCTGTCGTCCGATACCGCAACAGTTGAGCCGGTTGCGCCGTCGGCGGCACTTCCTGTGCAGACCGAGGCGGCGGCATCAACAAGCGAATCCGAGGAGTCGCCGCGTCCACAAGTTAGCCAGAACGTGGAGCATGCCGACAAGCTTGAGTACGAACGGCTGCTGGCCCTCTTTCGTGATGGGAACCTCGATGGAGCCCGGCAGGGATTTGCCGCATTTTTACGTGACTATCCAAGCTCGGATCTCTCTCCCAACGCGCGGTATTGGCTGGGTGAGTCGCATTACGGCAAGAAGGATTATCGGCAGGCGATCGATTCGTACGATCGTGTCGAGCTGGATTTTCCCCAGAGCGAGAAAGTCCCGGCAGCGATTTTGAAGAAGGGCTATGCGTACTTGGCGATGAAAGATAAGAAGCGCGCCTCTTCGGCCTTCAAACAGGTGGTGACGTTGTATCCACGGAGTCCGGAGGCAGGTAAAGCGTCCGATAAACTATCCCAGTTGAAGGAGTCGCGATAACCGTGATGCGCAAGAACATACAGTGTGTAGGGTTGGTGGTGATGCTGTGGCTCGGTGGCTGTGCGAAACATGCTGACTTTGTCGAGTTACGTGATAATTTGTCGACGGTGTCGAAGTCGCAAGATCAGGATCAAAAACGGTTGGATGCTCTGCAACGACGGTTGGAGTCGCTGGAACGGGTGAAGGATAGCGAATCGGGCAAGTCGAAGGGCGATCCGAAAATCGATGAGTTGTCTGCGCGGGTCCAAAAGTTAGAAAGCCGGATGGCTGCCAAACCAGAGGAGATACCGAGTGCACCGGCTGCGCCCAAGATGGAACCGGCTCCAGGAGAGCCGGTCCGTCCCTCCAAACCGCAGAAGCCCGCGTCGGCATCGGATGTGCCGACGATGATGCCCGGTGTCCCGACGATTACCCCGACGTCGGCGTTCAATCTGGCGTACAACGATTATCTCAATGGGAAATACGATCTTGCCGTGGCGGGCTTTCAGCGATTTGTGAAAGACTTCCCCGGCACGTCGCTGACGCCGAACGGTTATTACTGGCTGGGCGAGTCGTCCTATCAGCAGAAAGACTATGTGCGCGCGATCCAAGCATTCGAGTATCTTACGACAGAGTTTCCGGGCAATGAGAAGGTGCCGGCAGCGCTCTTTAAGTCGGGACTTGCGGCGGGCGAGACCGGAGATCTCGTGAAATCGAAGAAGCATCTCAAACGCGTCATCGAAGAGTTTCCTACGTCGGACGAGGCGAAGTTGGCCAAGAGCAAGCTCGCAGAAATTCGATGACCGGACGGTTCTCAAAACCGTTCGCCGGCGCTCCCTTGTTGCCGGCGTCCCCTGGAGCCTAGCCCCATGCCCGCGGCCAGTTGCACCGCTAAAATCCAGGTTCTTCCAGACGATGTAATCAGCCGCATTGCGGCCGGCGAGGTCGTCGAGCGCCCTGCCGCCGTCGTCAAAGAGCTGCTGGAGAATAGTCTCGATGCCGGCGGCCTGCATATCACGATCGATGTGAAAGATGGCGGACTTGCCCTCATTCGTGTGACGGATGACGGAGAGGGCATCAGCCGTGCGGACCTTCCCCGTGCCTTCGAGCGGCATGCCACCAGCAAGCTCCGGTCAGATCGGGATCTGGCTACGGTGACGACGATGGGCTTTCGCGGCGAGGCCCTTCCGAGCATCGCGTCCGTGTCTCACGTGCTGGTGACGACGTCGACTAGGCAGGATACGGTGGGCGCACAGCTCACCCTGATCGCAGGCGCGGGCAGCGCAATTCTCGACGCGCCTGCCGTACCTGGCACCAGGATCGAAGTTTCCAACCTGTTTTTCAATCAACCGGCGAGAAAGAAGTTCCTCAAGACGACCACAACTGAGTTTTCCCATATCAATCATGTCGTGCAGCTCGCAGGTCTGGCCTGGCCGTCGGTGCACTTTCGTCTCACCCATAACGGCCAAGAGATCCTCAATTACCCCGCGGTGGCGTCGGATCGGGATCGAATCCTCCAAGTCTATCGCCCGGCGTTTCTTGACCGAACCATTGAGGTGAGGGGCCGGGCAGGGGGCCTCGCGATTCGCGGCGTCATGGTCGATCCTGTTCATGCACGGTCCTCGAAGATGCCGCAGGAATTGTTTGTGAACCGGCGTCCGGTCCGTAACGCAACCGTCTTTCATGCGGTCATGGACGGGTATGGATCGTTTCTTCCCAAGGGATCACACCCGACGTTCGTCCTCTTTTTGGATATCGAGCCGGATCGACTGGATGTCAACGTACATCCCACGAAAAAGGAAGTCCGTTTTGCGGACACAGAATCGCTCCATCAGTTGGTGCGCCAGTCCATCCGTCACGCACTCGGGGGGGCCGAACGGACGGCCATAGTGGGTCTCACGCCGACAGGGCAGTCGGAGAAGGCCACGGAGTTCGTTTCCACGGTCGGGCGAGAAACTCCCTCCTTTCAGGGTTCTCATCAGGCGGCATCGCTATCAAGCGCTACGCTGGATTTTAGAACTCCTTCGAATGACGCGGTCCCTCGATCAGGCAGCATTGAGGGCAGTCAGTTGGCGTTCGCCCATGAGTCAGTGGCCGATTATCAGCGGACAGGGAAACCTCATATCGTCCCGTTTGGGCAAATTCGTCAGACCTATCTCGTGGCGCAGGTGGGCGAAGAACTCCAAGTGATCGATCAACATACGGCGCACGAGCGGGTCCTTTTTCAACGGCTGTGGCGGGGCTGGCAAAGCCGGAACATTCCGTCGCAGCCGCTCTTGATTCCGGAGCCGATTGAGCTGTCAGCCATCCAGAGCACGTTGTTACTGAAGCGGGGTGATGACCTGGAGAAGCTCGGCCTCTTGATTGAGCCGTTTGGTGCCACGGCTGTGGCGATTCGCGGCGTGCCGGTTGGCCTTGGCAAGGTGGATGTGCCGGCATTGGTGCAGGATCTGCTCGACGATGTGACCGAATGGGACAAGGCTCCGTCGTTGGACTTGCGAGTACAGCCCGTGCTGGCGTCTCTCGCCTGTCATGGGGCGGTGCGGGCCGGACGAACCATGGCGCTTCCCGAGATTCAACAGTTGATTCAGGATTGGATGGAAGAGGGCTTGATCACGACGTGCCCGCATGGGCGCCGCACCGCGTTTCGCCTTTCGACCGATGAACTCGCCAAGTTGTTCGGTCGGGTCGGATGGACATGATGGCTACTCCGACTCGGGCGATACATCGGCTGTCTGACATACAGGTCTGGTGTAAGCCTGTGGTTGTGATTCTTGGACCGACGGCTGTGGGGAAGAGCCGTGTTGCGGTCGAGGTCGCGAAGGCGTTCGAGACGGAGGTGCTCACGGCAGATTCCCGGCAAGTCTATCGCGGGATGGATATCGGGACGGACAAACCGGCTCAGGAGGAGCGCCAGGAGGTTCCTCACCGTCTGATCGATCTCGTCAATCCCGATGAACCGTTTAATGCAGGACTGTATCGCGGTCAGGCGGTCGATGAGATAGATCGTCTCTATCGGGATCACCGTCTTCCCTTAGTGGTGGGTGGCACAGGGCTCTACGTGCGGACCCTTCTCAAGGGCTTGTGCGATGCTCCACCGGCCGATCCAATGCTGCGGGCGGCCTTGAGGCAGGAGGCAAAGGAGCAGGGGCTCGATCGCCTCTACGCGCGACTCATAGGCGTTGATCCTGTGGCGGCGGCTCGGCTGCATCCACGGGATGAATCGAAAGTCATTCGCGCGTTGGAGGTGTACCAACTGTCTGGACGTCGCATGTCGGAGTTTCAGCAGGAGCATGCATTTGCCGAACGGCCATTTTGTGCGTTGATCATCGGTCTGAATCGCGACCGCGATGTGCTGTATCGGCGCATCGAGGAGCGAATCGATTGGCAACTGGCTCATGGTTTGATAGAAGAGACGACACACCTTCTCTCCCTGGGGTATCAGCGTGAGAGCTCGGCGATGAAGGGCTTGGGGTATCGACAGGTGGCCGAACACTTGGCCGGTGAGTACGATGCGGCGGAGATGGTGCGTCGCTTCAAGCGGGATACGAGACATTTTTCCAAGCGACAAATGACCTGGTTTCGAAAGGAGCCGGGAGTGCAGTGGCTGGCGATCGAGAATTCTGACTCTGTCGCGCACACGGCTGAGTTGGTGATTGGGCAGGTCGAGCGATTTCTTCTGACACTTGAGGGCCAGGCATGAGACGACAGGGACTGGGTACGCGTGCAGACATCGGGATCATTGGGGGGAGCGGGCTCTACGATATCGAAGGGCTTCGGAAGGTGAAGGAGCTCGCAGTGAAAACCCCCTTCGGCGCTCCTTCCGATAAGGTGGTCCTCGGCGAGCTGGACGGAATTCGTATTGCATTTCTCTCACGGCATGGCCGAGGCCATCGGATCAATCCGTCCGAAATTAACTACCGTGCGAATATCTATGCCCTGAAGTCGCTCGGGGTGAGTCGGGTGATTTCTGTGAGTGCCGTTGGGAGCATGAAGGAGTCGATCAAGCCGGGAGACGTGGTGTTGCCCGATCAATTCATCGATTTCACCAAGCGGCGGGTGTCCACCTTCTTCGAGGGAGGGATTGTCGCGCATGTGGCATTCGGCGATCCGGTTTGTGCCTCGCTTGGTGCGGCCTTGCTGGAGGCGACCCGCGCGGTTGGCGCCACGGTGCATCAGGGAGGGGTCTATCTCTGCATCGAAGGGCCGCAATTTTCGACGAAAGGGGAGTCCCGGCTGTATCGTCAATGGGGTGCGAGCGTCATCGGCATGACGAATCTTCCTGAGGCCAAGCTGGCACGCGAGGCAGAGCTCTGTTATGCCACGGTGGCCTTGGCGACCGATTACGATTGTTGGCATGAGACGGAAGAGGCCGTCACTGTCGAAGGCATCCTGGCGACGCTTCGCCAGAATGTCATGCTGGCCAAGCAACTGTTGCGGACGGTGATGCCTGCGGTGGCCGCCGTCACCTCGTGCCGCTGTCAGCGCGCGTTACAGGATGCCATTATTACGGCGCCGGATCGGATGCCGGTCGCGCTCAGGCGGAAGCTGGCGTTGTTGATAGATCGGGCTGTTCCAGTGAAGAAAGGAACTCGGTGAGCTATGGGGAAGTTGCTTGTGGTCGGGTCGGTCGCGCTGGATACGGTGAAGACACCCTTCGGAGAAGTCAGTGAGGTGCTGGGAGGGTCGGCCACCTATTTTTCGACTGCGGCCAGTTACTTTACCAGCGTAGATCTTATCGCTGTTGTGGGGGAAGACTTTCCTCCGCAGCATCTGGCGTTTCTCAAAAGCCGTGGCATCGATGTGACGGGGTTGGAGCAGCGGCCAGGAGAGACCTTTCGCTGGAAAGGAGAATATACACATCAGCTGAACGAAGCGCATACGCTTGATACGAAGCTCAACGTCTTCGAAACGTTTCGTCCCAAGATCCCTGAGGCCTACCGATCCCCGGATCTTTTATTCTTGGGCAATATCGATCCGGAGCTCCAGTTGGATGTCTTGCAGAAGCTTCCGCGCCCGCCCCTCGTCGCGTGCGATACGATGAATTTCTGGATCAACGGCAAGCGAGACGCGTTGTGGCGGGTCTTGGAGAAGGTCGATATCCTCATCATCAACGATGGGGAGGCTCGGGCACTCGGCGAACATACGAATCTTGTGAAGGTTGCACAGAAAATACTGGCCCGCGGGCCCAAGCATCTCATCATCAAGCGTGGAGAATATGGGGTCTTGATGTTCAATCAGAAGCAGATGTTTGGGGCTCCGGCCTTCCCGCTTGAAGATGTGCGTGATCCAACCGGTGCCGGGGATACCTTTGCCGGAGGATTTTTGGGCTACCTGACGGCGACCGGCAATCGTTCAGTCGAGGCATTTAAACAGGCCATTATCTTCGGGAGCGTGATGGCGTCATTTACCGTAGAAGCCTTTAGTCTTGACCGTTTGCGAATCCTGGACTACAAAGAGGTGCAAGACCGTTTTCGAGCCTTTAAGCAGTTGACCCATTTCGAGGACATTTCGTGACGAATATGGTTTCCATCGTTCCCATGGTTCGAGTACGGGTCTGTTCGCTGGTCGCCTTGGGTCTGGTGATCGGATGGCTGCCAGGCTGTGCAATTTCTGACGAGTCGATGCAGAAATCAAAAGGCTATTACCAGGAAGGTATTGCGAGCCTGGAATACGATCAGCAGAAGGCCTATGTCTCGTTTCAAAAGGCGTTGAAGCTCAATCCCGACAATAAGGAAGCACGATATGGGCTCGGCCATATTTTAGCGCTGCAGGGGAAATTGCCTCAAGCGGAAGAAGAGCTCAGGGCTGCGACAGCGCTCGATGAGAATTACTCAGAGGCCTACACGTATCTCGGGCAGGTTCTGCAGAAGCAGGGGCGATGGCGGGACGCGATCGCAGCATTTCATCAGGCGTTAGCCAATCCAGTCTATACGACACCGGATCTGGCCCGATTCCATCTCGGTCGGTCGCTGACTCATGAGGGTGACTATCAAGGCGCGATGGAAGCGTTCGAAGATGCCTTAGTGGTCAGTCCGCCGAATGTTCCCCCCGCCTTGCTAAATTTGGAGCTGGGACGGGCCTATCACAAGCTTGGATTCGAGCGACGTTCAAAAGACGCGCTGATCAAGGTGACGACACTCGATAAGGGCGGCGAGTATGCCGCAGCCGCGAAAGAACTGCTGACACGGCTCAAGCCGTAGAGAGATATCTATGGAATCGATTGGCGAATTTTTCAAACAGGTGCGAGAGACCAAGGGGCTTACGATCGACGAGGTCGCGGCCAAAACGCGAATTCGAACCGATTTTGTGAAGGCGTTGGAAGATGGGAATTTCGCCAAGCTGCCGGATCAGGTGTTTGCGCGAGGATTTGTCCGGTCCTATGCCAGGTCTCTCGGCCTCGATGAGGAGGATGCGATCCACCGATTCGTGCAATCGGCTGGCGCCTTTTACGACAAGCAAATCGAGCGCGAGCGTTTGAAAGTCAGGCAGGCGGAGGAGGAGCGGAAGCGGCAATCGAATCGAAAGGCTGTTGCAGTTGCCATCGGTATCGCGATTTTCACGCTTATTTTTCTGTTGAGCCGTGAGCAGTCGTCGCTCTTGGTTCGTCGGTCGAGCTCAGATCTTCCGGCTTCTTCCTCCAAGCGGACCATCCAACCGTCTCAGGAAACTCAGGCCGTACCGCCGCCAAGCCCGCAGGCAGAAGTGGTGCCTCCATCAGCTCCTAAGCCAAAATCCGTGGAGTCCCCTCTCGTGCCAGCCAAGACAGGTATGGGAAGTACTGTTGGACCAGTAGCTGGAGCCGTGCCCTTGACGTCATCGATGCCCGAGTCGACCACCCCTGTCCCCTCCTCGTTGGGAAGCGATGGGCCATTGGGAGGGATTTCTCTCGAAGGGACCGGGGTCACGGACGGACAGTTGGTGTTAGATCTTGAGGCGACTGAACTCAGTTGGGTCGTGGTCCAAATCGATGGGGGGAGCCCGCAAGAGGCCTTGCTTAGGCCAGGTGAAAAGGGCCGATGGAAGGGGCAGGATCAGTTTATCCTGACGTTGGGTAACGCTGGAGGAGTGAAAGCCGAGCTCAATGGCAAGCCACAAAAGCCATTCGGCCCGAGTGGTAAAGTCGCTCGCGATATCGTGGTCAAGCGCTAACGGTCCTCAAGGTGCTGCCTTTTTTATTGGTTCATCCCATTCATATCTCGGTTCAGTGAGAGACGGACGTAGCTGACGAGAAGCTGCGAGTCTTCGGCATACTCCATCGATTGATGGGGCATCGCAGTAGGGACTGAGGCGCAATGGTGTCACCATTTTTAAGCGTCCAAGATTTTAGGGGTCGCACCTGTCCTAACTAGCTGGAATATCATGCATCATAGAATGTGTGCTCTGGCACGAGCTTTGAGTAGTGTCTGGTAGAACGAACGATCGCCAGTGGAATCAACGTGAGTATGAAGTGAGGCGCGAGGCCGTGAAAAATTCTCGGAGCGGGAAGGGGTCGGTGTCGAGCTGGAATGCTTGACATGGGTGGAAGGCCGTTGTTATATTCCCCGGCGTTTTGTAGACTTTACATGAATCTTTGAGTCAGAGGCCGAGTTCACGTGCGGTTAAACACAAAGGAGGACGTCTGATGGGGTATTTCGCTAAGTTCCTGGGAATCAGCGCAGCGCTGATGATGTTGTCGGTCTCAGTGGTCGGAGCTGAAGAGCGCGAGCCGCTGAAGCCCCGCGTTCCGGCGGATCAGATGAGCGATGCAAAGGCGATGAAGAATCCGGTGGCTGTAACTCCTGAGAGTATCGCCAAAGGAAAGGCGTTGTTTGAGGGCAAGGGCACCTGCTTCAACTGTCATGGCAAAGAAGGAAATGGCCAGGGCCCAGCCGGTGCGATTTTGAACCCGAGCCCCCGCGATTTCACGAATTGCAAGTTCCACAAGAAGCGGAAAGATGGCGAACTCTTCTGGGTGATCAAGAACGGCAGTGCAGGCACGGGGATGGTCTCCCTGATCCCGGCCGCGATCAACGAAGAAGAAGCCTGGACGATCATCAACTATGAGCGGAGCTTCTGCAAGGGCGAGTAATTTCGCTGGAGCGTGAGTAGTGTAGGAGGGTGGAGGAGCGAATCCTCCACCCTCCTTTTTTTTCGCTGATCGCGCCATCCCTATTTCGTCGAGCCTGTGCGGAAGAGCAACGCCGCATCTCACGCGTGGTGGCCATGCATGGGCCGTGAGCATGACGCCCTGAACAGTATGTCGAGTCATGTCTGGGTCTGATGGCTGGTAAGGCGTACGACCGCTTCTAGCGAGCGACCGTTCCCTGGATCGAGGCTGGCTTGGTCAATATCAGGGCAGCAGACGGATCGGTTGAGCGGAGGGGTGGAGCAATCACAGGGCGTTGCTCCTGGCTCATGTGGGTCTTGGAGGCCCACAATACCTTTTGGCTGAGATAGGCCACCGTTTCGCCGAGCGTCACGTCGCCATCCCGATTCGTATCGGCCTCGCCGCGCAGTGCCCGCAGCAGATAGTAGGTGAAGAGCCCATGCCGATGCTCGTCGTCTTCTAACCCACGTCCGATCCCGCTGATTCCAATGACACGGAGCGTTGAGTTTCCAGTGGGGTTCCATTGGGGGAGGACGGGCTTGGTTCGGCTATCCGGTCCCATGCGCGAGACAATCCCATCAAACAGAAACACCGTGTGCTTCGCTTTGAGGCGGGAGAGCGCTGCCTCCAAGTCCTTGAGTGGGTAGGCTCGTGAGGTGCTTGTCGCGGTCCCATCGTATGGCACCAGGAATATGTCTCCCGTCGAAGAGACCGAGGCCAGGCCGGCGAAATAGATAATGACGACCGCATCCTTGCTCATGTGAGGCGGCAACCAATCCAACAGGGCTTCGTCGATATCAGGACGGAGCGCCTTCCAATCTTGTAACAGTCGAACATTGGAGGCCGGTAAGCCGCCGAGGGATTGAAAATAGGTTGAGACCATTTCAGCATCCAAGGAGGCAAACTTGCGAGAGGGGACTTGCTGGTCTCGATAGGACCCGATCCCAATTGAGAGCAAATAGGTATGGGGTTGATGAAATCCGGCGGTCACAGCAGGGATCTGATCCACGTCGTCGGCTTTGATGCCAGTGGGTTGAATCGACAGGGTCAGGGTTTGAGGCGGCGGTTGAGTCTTCTCTCCTGATTCAGACACGGCCACCTGGAGCTCGGCCTTCTGCTGTTGGACGGCTTGCGGCAACGTCGCCACAAATTCGATCGAGCGGGATTGGCCCGGTTGCAGTCGTCCGACCGCCAGCGTGGTGGCCGGAAATTGGGCGAGCAACGAGGCGGTTCCCGTTACAGTCGCCGTGACACCCTGAAGCTCCAGCTCTCCTCCGTTTACGAGATCGATGCGGACTCGAATCCGCTCGCCTCCCTCAAAAACTAAATTACTGTTCTCGTCCAGCACGGTGGCCTTAAACGAAAGTGCCGAAGGAATGCCTTTGGTCGGTAGAGTCGTTGTTGGTGTCGCAGGTCTGGTTGGTGAGGCTGCCATTGTGGCGGGTGCCTGGCCAGCAGCCCCGGTCATTTGGGTCCTGGCTGCTCGAATGAATTGCGTCGCGAGGACGACCCCGGCGTCATGTACGAACTCCCCCATGTTGCCGTAGTCGCAACGGCGCTGGGTTGGTTCCAGAATGAGGCGTTGGTTGTGCGTGATCGAAATGGCTTGTTGTCCCAGCTCTTTTCCCGTGGCATTCTTAAAGGTCAAGAGCGCTTCGAGAACCATGTCGGCTGGCACGCGGTCATAGACATTGTCCGCCCAAAGTTTGAGGCCTGAGCGTTGGAGGGTGACCAGGATTTCGGTGTCGGGTGGAGTTGGCGCGGCCACTCCCCCGGTGACGGTGACGGCCGTAAAGTTTTGGGCCGCAGCATCGATGAGGGTAGATTCCGTTTCCTCTCCCACGTTGAGCTCATGTGGGCTATTGCATCCATCCGTGTACTGCATCTTGAGGTTGGTGAGGGAGGGATCGAAAGTCAGCTTGACGGAGTTTGCCAAACGCGGACCCATGTCCGGCAACGGGGTTCGACGAAACCCCGACGTCAGTTTCTCACATCCCCATAGTCCGCCCACGGTTATCAGGAGACAGAGGAGAATGGCCCATTGTTTCGTGAGCCGTCGAGGTGGAGCCGGTGAGTATTGTGCGATGA
The DNA here is from genome assembly GCA_030684575.1 of Nitrospirota bacterium. NCBI lineage: Bacteria > Pseudomonadati > Nitrospirota > Nitrospirota bacterium. Next base: position 677,987 of record JAUXVD010000008.1, read on the forward strand.
CCATAGTTGGGGAGTGGTGCCTGTCGTGACCGGTTTGGCTAGAGGAATTCAAGCTCTGCACCGTACCGAAATGTCAGACTGAATGCAACAGGGCGCCGGTGGTCTTGCGAGGCTGTGAACGCTCAGTTATTCTGCCCTCCTGAATAGGGGAAGGGCGATGCATCAATGCTGATACTCGGGCTCTCGAACATGCGGGATGCTGCTGCGGCGCTGGTCGAGAATGGCAGAATCATTGCCGCGGCAGAAGAAGAACGGTTCGTCCGGGTGAAACATGTCACGGCGCTGCCGGTACAGGCCATTCGCTATTGTCTCCGTACGGCTGGTGTGCGGTTGTGTGATGTGGATGCGGTAGCCGTGCCGTGGAAGTATTGGCAAGTCGGTCGGCGTGGAGCGCTGGTTTTTGGGGCGATGATCCGGTCGCCGCAACTCTGTTGGGTGAAGGGCAAGCGGAGCACAGAGCGGCTGACTCAGGAGTGGAAGGAGCTCTTCTTCCTTCGTCGCTATCTTACCCGGCTGATTGACGGAACCGCCTGCCCCGAACCAGTCTTTCTGGACCATCATCTCTGTCATGCTGCCAGCTCAGTTCTTGTCTCCCCGTTTGACCGCGCGGCCGTGCTCATCGTGGATGGGGCGTCGGAAGCCCATACCACCATGCTGGCACGGGCCGACGGCCACGATATTCAAGTGCTACAACGGGTATCGCTTCCCCATTCGGCAGGACAGTTCTATGCGGCCATGACCGCGTATCTAGGCTTTAAACCGGATCATGATGAATATATTGTGATGGGCTTGGCGGCGTACGGCGAGCCACGGTTTGCAGCGGCGCTTCGGGAACAGGTCCTCCGTCTGCTCCCCGATGGCGGGTTTGAGTTGAATACGAAGATCTTCGATTTTCACCTGGCCCGGCAGCGGATGTTTTCTCCCGCCATCCTTCGACTGTTGGGGCCCAATCGACAGCCAGAGGACGAGGTTACGCAGCGGCATCGAGATCTGGCCGCCAGTGCACAGATGGTTCTGGAAGAGACGGTGCTCCATCTCGCCCGTCATCTGCAACGCCTGACCGGTCTCGATCGGCTCTGTCTCGCCGGAGGCGTGGCTTATAATTGTGTCGCCAACAGTCGCCTGTGGCGGGAGGCTGGATTCCGCGAGATCTATATCCCTTCGGCGGCGGGGGATTCCGGGGCTGCCATGGGGGCGGCTCTGTGGCTGACTCACCGGCGCGGAGCGTTGACCGAGCGCATGGTCATGCGATCTGCTTCCTGGGGACCGGAGTTCACCGAGCAGGAGTGCCTGGCTGCGCTCGAACAGGCCGGGTTGTCAGCCGAACGTCTTCCCGACGATCAACTCTGCGAGAAGGTGGCGGGTGAGCTGGAGAATGGCCGGTTGGTCTGTTGGTTCCAAGGTCGGATGGAATGGGGGCCGCGCGGGCTGGGCAATCGCAGTCTGCTGGCCGATCCACGGCGGGAGGATATGCGGGAGTTGATCAATGCCAAGGTGAAACTCCGGGAGCCCTTTCGACCCTTTGCTCCATCGGTCCTTGAGGAGAAGGCCTCGGAGTATTTCGATCTGCCGGCGCCGTCGCCCTTCATGCTGTTGACGGTTCCGGTCCTCCCCTCGGCGAAAGGCCTGATCCCTGCCGTCGTCCATGTCGATGGTTCGGCGCGGGTTCAAACGGTGGATGCGATGTCCAATCCGCGCTATCGGTTGCTCCTGGAAGCGTTTGGTCGTCGGACGGGAATCCCTATACTCCTGAATACCTCGTTCAACGTCAATGAACCCATCGTCTGCACTCCGGAGGAGGCGGTGGATTGCTTCCTCCGCACGGACGTGGAGTGGCTGGTGTTGGGTAATCTGTTGATCGGCCGCCCCACAGCCGTGAAGGGTGACGCGTGAGGGGTAACCGCCTATTTCCGGCCTTCGATGCCTTCCTCCTGCTCATCATTCTGAACTTGACGCTGCAGCCTCTGACAGAGCCTGATTTCGGATGGCATCTGAGGACGGGCCTCGATCTCCTCTGGCAAGGCGGGACCTTGCCGGCTCTCGATCCCTATTCCCACACGATGCCGGACTGGCCCTGGGTTGAACATGCCTGGCTGACCGATTTGATCGTCGGGGCTATCTATCAGATGTTCGGCGCCTTGGGGGTGATTCTCTTCTTTAGCGCGGTGACGTCAGGCGCTTGGCTGATTGCGAGTTGTTCTGCCCCTTGCAATAGAACTGCGCGACTGCTCGCCTGTGCCCTATCTTTGTGGGTGGCCTTGCCGTATCTCGGGGCGAGAACCCAAATGGTCACCTTGCTGGGCCTCGCGGTATTGCTGGTGATTCTTCAGCGAACTCTGAACGGAGAAACCCGTTTGCCATGGCTGATTCCGCCGGTATTTCTGCTCTGGGCCAATCTGCACGGAGGGTTTACGGCCGGGCTGTTTCTGCTGGGGCTGGTGACGGCCTGTTTTGCAATGATCAAAGGAGTTCTTCATTGGGCACCTGGTCTGGCCCTACATCTTGATGAAAGGCCCCTCGCATGGCCCACGATTGGAACGTTGATAGTGGTGGGGGGCGTCGCGGCCTTGGGGACTTTGGTGAACCCCTATGGATGGAGGTTGTACGGAGAGATCATCGATTCCCTGTCGAACCAATTCATGCTCGATAACTTGCAGGAATGGCAGCCACTGTCCTTGAGTACGTTGGCGGGCCGCAGCTACGCGTTATATCTGGCTGGATTGGGGCTGGCGGTGGCGGCCTGGTATCGGCGTATCGAGCCGGTGCGATGGGCCGTCTGGCTGGTGTTTTTGTTTCTCTCATTGCGTCATATGCGAAACATTCCGTTTTTTCTCTTAGTCAGTCTCCCGCTTTGTGCCGAGTTGTTGGCCGAAGGATTTGGCCAGCTGCCAGTCTGGCTCAGTTCGGATTCCGTTCGTGCCAGGCGATGGGTGTTAGCGGGGACGCTGGCAGGAGGGCTATTCATGGTCTGGTTGGGGCCGGACCATCTTCAGCGGGTGGTGCAGTCCGGTCTTGAGCCCGCCGAGTATTTCAAGAGCACGTCCTATCCGATTGAGGCGGTGCAGTGGGTTCGCGAGCATCCGGACCTGGTAGGGCAGCGGCTGTATAACGACTATGCCTACGGAGGGTTTCTGCTCTGGTGGTTACCGGAAGAGAAAATCTTTATCGATGGGCGTATGCCGGCCTGGCGAAGCGGGGATCGCCTGATTTTTCAAGACTACGTGGCCCTGAGCCTGACCGACCCTCCGAGGCTTTCTGTTCTGACTGCCTACTCGGTCGATTGGGCGATCGTGAGGAAAAAGAGTCTGTTGGACGAGGCGCTTGCAGACGAGCCGACATGGCTACGGGAATATCAAGATGGGAAAGTGTCGATTTATGTACAGACCGTCAAGTGATGTGTGGGAGCGCAATCCTTTTTATTGAGGAGGGCGTTCGAGGTGGCCGACTGTTGCTGGATGGAAATTCTGCGCCTGAGAGGAATAGAAACCCTTGGCCCAATTCCGTCTGATCACAGCCAATTCGCGTAGCATGGCGAGGCCATCGCGGAGGACGCGGACTTTCGAGCCTGGCTGATCGGACCAATTCACCGGTATTTCTGCGATACGGTATCCTCGTTGTTGCGCCACGTAGAGCAGTTCGAGATCGAAACCATAACCATCGATCGAGGAGACACTAAAGAGGTCGATGGCCACCGGTCGACGGAATAGCTTGAACCCGCATTGAGTATCGGTGATTCCTCTGAGGCCGCATTGTTGTACGATGAAATTGAACAGGTTGCCAGAAAGGGTTCGAGTGAAGCGGGCCTGGACTGCATAGTCTGGCAAGCGGGACGCCAATGCGCGTGATCCGATAGCCAGGTCGGCACCGCGTGTCAGGGCCTGTTCGAGCCGGGCGAGTTCCTGAATCGGCGTGGCCCCATCGGCATCGGTAAACAGTTGGAGTTGTCCGGTCGCGGCTTGCATCCCCCGTCGTACGGCGGCCCCTTTTCCTTGTCGTTGTGGAGCTTGGATTAACTGAATGTGTGGCAGGGAAGAGGCCGCGGTCTCAACCAGAGTGGCGGTGGTATCGGTGCTACCGTCATCGACCACGAGGACTTCATAGGGCCGTCCTCGGTCTTGCATGTACGAGGTGATGCTTCGAAGATAGGGAAGGATGCGAGCCGCTTCGTTATGGGCTGGAATGATGATCGACCACTCGATGGAGCCGGAGTTGTTTCGCAATGACACAGGAACCAGCCTTGTTGGGATGAGCTGCGGCGTCCCCGGACGAGAGGCAGAGGCGTGAGAAAATACGGTAGCCGAGCCATGGGCAGGATTGCAAGTGGATGGCTCGGGCTTGACAGATCTATTGCGGGGGAGCGAACGTATATATGTCGTGTGAATCGACAGGCGAGCCTCTCACAGCCAGGAGGTGGGCGATGCGCAATTTGTTTGCACAGTTGAGTCTGATCGTGAGTGCCGTATTCGTCGTGTCTTGTGCCTCCGCCATTCCGCCGGCACGGATCGGGGATTATGTGTCGGTAGAGCGCCAGGCCGGCGCCGACGCTCTCGCCAAGATCGATCGGCGGCCGTTGCAAGCGGGGCTGGTCGTCGTGTCGGATACCGCAGATCCTGGTGCGGCGCCGAATCTGCCGGAGGAAGCGCTGACTCGTCTGACTGAGAGCCTCCAGCAAGATCTCGGTCATGCCATTCCTGTGGTCATTAAAGAGATTATCCCCGGTCACCATATCAAGCCGCAATCTCATGGCGATTGGGCCCAGTTCGCAGAGCTGGGCCGGCAACGTGGACTCGACTATCTGGCCGTCGTGGTGGTTTCGAGTACCGAGCAGGAATATCCCGTCACATTGTTCCTTGGATGGACGACCCATGCACAGCCTGGGTTTCGTCGAGATAACTGGTCGTTATTGGAGTTTGTCCTGCTGGACTTGAAGCACAGCCAGACGTTGATACAGGCCGAAGGCCGGGGTTGGGCCACGCTGGACCGTCCGAGCGCACCGGGGATCGACCAATGGTATCCGGCCATCTATCTGCGCCCTCAGGATCAGCGTCGTATCTGGCCCCCGACATACGAGGGCGCTCCCAATACCCTTCGTGTCGTGTCCTTCGAGCAGGCAGCGAAGCGGCTGGTGGTAAGGCTCCAGAACTCGTGGCTTGGGGTATTGGAAGCCGAGTCGGTGGCTCGGAGAGCCAGTTCGTAGAGCTGTTCGATCGTCTTGCGGGTAGTCCTCTTGTCCCCTTTGGGCTCTGTTTCTGGAGAGTCCGAAGGGGACTATTAGTCTTTGAAGCCCTCGGAACGGATAGTGTACAATGCACCGTTCAGTTGATGCGGTCGCGTCGGTTAACCCTCTGGAGGAACGCTGTTATGGTCATGCGGAGTAAGGGAAGGGATGTTCTGGGTCTTGTCGCAGGTCTTGGTTTAATTACAAGCACCTTCGCGTTTACTGTCCTACCGAATGAACCGACAGCCTTTGCCGCCGGGGTTCCAGCCGGGCTGACACAGGGTTTTGCAGAGATCGTCAAGAAGGTGACTCCAGCCGTGGTGAACATTGCGGTGACTGGGGGCGGAGAAGGCAAGGGGCGAGGTCGGAAATCGCCGTTGCCGCCAGGTCCATTTGGCGGACCTCCCGGTGAAGAAGGGCCAGAGGGCGAACTTCCAACTCCTCCGCCGATGCCTCCTGGTGGAGGGCATGGCCGTCCCGATCAAAGCGCAGGATCCGGTGTCATTTTTGACTCGAACGGATTTATCGTCACCAACAATCACGTTGTCGAAGGCGCCACGCAGATTACTGTCACGCTCAGCGATCGACGTGAATTCACCGCCAAGGTGGTGGGGACCGACCCGAAGACGGACTTGGCTGTGGTCAAAATCGATGCGAAGGATCTTCCATCGTTAAAGTGGGCGGACTATGACAAGTTGCAGGTCGGCGATATTGTGTTAGCCGTAGGCAGTCCGTTTGGGCTGAGTTCCACCGTGACCCTGGGTATCATTAGTGCGTTAGGCCGCGGCAATGTCGGTATTGCCGATTACGAAGACTTCATCCAGACCGACGCCGCGATTAATCCTGGCAACTCCGGCGGGGCCTTGGTCAATATGAACGGCGAACTCATGGGGATTAATACGGCTATTTTTTCAAGGACCGGCGGATCGGAGGGGATTGGATTTGCCATTCCCAGCAGTATTGCCCTGGACATCGTCGAGAGCCTGCAGAAGACCGGAAAAGTTGTGCGCGGCTGGATGGGCGTCGCCATTCAAGAAATCACGCCGGCCTTGGCCAAGTCGTTCAAGTTGCCTGAGCAGCGCAAAGGGGTCCTGATCAGCGATGTGAATGAGAACGGCCCGTCCCATACTGCGGGTATGAAACGTGGCGATGTGGTGATCGCGTTCAACGGGAAAGAAGTGCAAAACGTGAGTCAGTTGCGAAACCTCGTCGCCCGGACGATGGTCGGCAAGGATGCGCAGGTCACGGTATTGCGAAATGGCAAGGAGCAGACCATATCCGTGAAGGTGGCGGAGCGGCCGACGGATGAAATGTTGGCGAAGAAGGAGCCCTCGGCTCCCAAGGAGCCGGTCGAGACGGCCAAGCTGCCGGATAATGTCCTGGCCTCTATTCGGGTTCAGGCATTGGATGCCGCTACGATGAGTCAATTGAATATCCCGGCGAAGATGACCGGTGTGGTCGTGACGTCGGTCGACGCTGGCGGCTCTGCGGAAGCGGCGGGTCTGCAGCGCGGCGACGTGATTCAGGAAGTGAACCACGAAGTCGTGAAGACCCTTGATGACTACCAGAAAGCTTCGAGCAAATTGAAGAAAGACGAGTTAGCGGTCCTGTTGTTGAGTCGGCAGGGCAATAGCTTGTTTGTTGCAGTCAATCCCAAGTAACAGGCCTGAGGCTGGCGGTACCCGCTCGATATTTGAGCGGGTACGGCCAGCCATCGGATGAACGGCTCGTATGTCCGACGGTTTGAATTCGCTCAACCAGTGGCTGCAAGACACGATCTTTAAGCCGCTGGAAGATAAGAAGATGCCGGTGATGGAGCACCTTGTGGAGCTCCAGGTCCGGCTGACACGCGCGGTGATCATCACGGCGTTGGTGTTTGTCGGCACATTTTTTTATGCCGATACGTTGGTGCAGTGGCTTCGCATCCCCCTCCAGAACATGTTTGTGCTCGGGTCCCTCTCGTGGGTGCCGACCGATCTGCCGACCGTTCCATTCGTCTTTCTCGCGCCGGCTGAAGCCCTGTGGCAAAACGTGAAGGTGGCCGGGCTCTTTGCGCTTGTTGCGGCGACCCCGTATATTCTCTTGGAAGTGTGGCAATTCGTCGTGCCGGGCCTCCATGCCCAGGAGCGGCGATTTGTTGCGCCATTTGTGCTGCTGAGCGCCCTGGCGTTTTACGTGGGGGTCGGTTTTTCATTTTTCTTCGTCTTGCCGTTCGCACTGAACTTTTTGCTGTCCTATGGCGTCAACGCCGGTTTTATTCCCCAAATTTCTATTGCGCAGTACGTCGGATTTGCCTTGTGGTTCCTGATGGTATTCGGGCTGATTTTCGAGGTGCCGCTCGTCATTACCCTCATGGCAAAACTCGGGTGGGTCGATGCGCCGTTTCTCAAGCGATATCGGAAGTGGGCGTTTCTGGGGTCATTCATTTTCGCTGCCATCCTCACCCCGACACCCGATCCGTTCAATCAATGTCTGATGGCCCTGCCACTGTATGTGTTCTACGAAGTCGGTATTGTGAGCGCGGGATTCTTCAACAAAAAGAAGCCGGAAGAGTCGGCGGTGCCGGTTGTGGTGACTGCAACGGCGGAAAACGCGAAAGCGACTGGACTCTCCAGCGTGGGAGAGGGCGACTATGTCGGTGTGCCGACAGGGCGCCAGCGATAACGGGACACGCAGATCGGGCGTAACGTTTTACAGAAGGAACATACATGGCTCGTGAATTGAACGTCATTCAACCTCCTAGTTCCGGCGACAGCGACGCCTGCATCTATATGTGGGCCTGTGCGATCTGCGACGAAAATGAAACCTGCCAGAAGGACAAGGAAGGGCACAGTCGCTGGCTGGTGGCCAAGCGGATGGAGCGCATCGAATACAAAGTGCTCGTCATGAGCAACAAGGGTGGCGTCGGGAAGAGCACCTGCACGACCAACCTCGCCGTGAGTCTTGCGCTCAAGGGATGGCATGTCGGGATCTGCGATATGGACATCCATGGACCGAACATCCCGAAGATGGTGGGGGCCGAAGGACAGAAGCTCAAGATCAGCAGTTCTGGCGGGATCATTCCCTTTCAGGCCTATAACCTGAAAATCGCTTCGATGTCGTTCTTGCTGCAGAATTCGGACGATCCGATCATCTGGCGCGATGCGTACAAATACGAGTTCATCAACCAGCTCTTAGGCGGCGTCGAGTGGCAGGATCTGAATTTTTTGTTTGTCGACCTGCCCCCAGGGACGGGCAATGAATCGGTGACGACGATCGATTTGCTCGGCAATGTCAGCGGGGCCGTGATCATTACGACACCGCAGGAAGTGGCCTTACTGGACTCCCGCAAGTCGGTGACCTTCTGCAAAGACAGCGAAGTGCCGATCATCGGGATTGTCGAGAACATGAGCGGGTTGGAATGCCCCCATTGTCACAACCACATCGATGTCTTCCGTAAAGGCGGCGGGGAAGCTGCCGCAGCGGATATGGGCGTGCCGTTTCTCGGGCGCATTCCACTCGATCCCGATGTCGTGATCCAATCCGACGCCGGTGAACCGTTTGCGATGTTCAATTCAGACTCCGCGACAGCCGAGTGTTATCACGACATTGCCAACAAGGTCGAAGCGTTCTGCAAGAAGAGCGGGTCGTTGATGAAGATCGCTCCTCGGCAGGCGCATTGATGAAGGAGAGACCGTGAAGGCTACAGACGCGACAGAGGGGCTTACGCAGCTGCAAGAGGCGCAACGGATCGTGCTGGCATCCACGCCGACGCTGGGCCTGGAGAAGATTTCGATCCTGGATGCCCTCGGTCGTGTCCTTGGCGAGGACATCGTCGCGGAGCGGGATAATCCACCCTGGAACAATAGCGCGATGGACGGGTTCGCGGTGCGGTGGGAGGATATCAAGCAGGAACATGCGATCCAGAAGACAGTCACGCTTACGGTGATCGAGGACGTGCCGGCCGGCAAGATGCCGTCAAAAACTGTCGGTGCGGGGCAGGCAATTCGCATCATGACTGGAGCTCCAATCCCGAAGGGAGCGGATACTGTCTTGAAGGTTGAAGATACGGAGCATACACCGGATTCCGTTCGCGTCTTCAAACCGGAAGCACAAGGCGCGAACATTCGCCCGCAAGGCGAAGACGTGAAGAAGGGTGAATGCATCATTGCCAAGGGGACCCAGATCAGGCCCGGTGAAGCAGGGATGTTGGCGATCCTCGCCAAGTCGTTCGTCTTCGTCTACCAACGACCCCGGGTGGCGATTTTGTCGACCGGCGATGAGTTGGCGGATTTGGATGAGCGGTTCAGTGAAGAAAAAATCATCAACTCGAATAGTTATGGGATTGCGGCTGCGGTCCAAGAGGCGGGCGGTATTCCCTTCCTGCTGGGGATCGCGAGAGACACGCCTGACGCCCTCAAAGAAAAAATTTCACATGGATTGACGGCGGATATCCTGGTGCTGTCCGGTGGCGTATCGATGGGCGATTATGATTTCACGAAGACGGTTTTCCACGAACTGGGCGCGGAAATGAACTTCTGGAAGCTGGCGATCAGGCCTGGGCAGCCTCTTGCGTTCGGCAAGATTCAGGGCAAGTTGGCGTTCGGCTTGCCGGGGAACCCCGTGTCCTCCATGGTGACGTTCGAGCAACTGGTGCGACCGGCGATGCTCAAAATGACCGGGCACCTGACCTACGGTCGGCCTGTTCTGCAGGCGGTCTTCCAGGAGAAATTTTCCAAGCGGACGGATCGCCGTCATTTTCTGCGTGGAGTGCTCACGCAAGAAGAGGGCGTCTTTAAGGTCCGAACGACCGGCGCTCAGGGGTCCGGAATTTTAACCTCGATGGTGAAGGCCAATTGTTTGATCGATATCCCAGTCGAGGTAGAGCGAGTCAGTCCTGGCGATCTGGTGTCGGTTCAACTGTTGGGCGGAGAAGCCTGGCCCAGCCATGCAGGGCATGCCCAGACCGGCTCTCACAAGCTGTCCTGTTGCTAAGAAAGAAAGGAGGTCAATCGTCACCACTCGCGAGCCGATGGCGAGATGTCTGTTAGCGCGCCGTTGACCCATGATTATTGACGATTGACCCGCACGATATATCCATGGCCGTACCTATTGTCTCATTTGTCGGTCGGTCGAACAGCGGAAAGACCACGCTGATCGAGCGCGTGATTCCTGAATTGGTTCGGGCCGGTTACAAAGTCGCGACGGTGAAACATGCCGGACATGGCTTCGATCTCGATACCGAAGGCAAAGACAGCTGGCGCCATAAGCGCGCCGGTGCCAGCAGCGTGATGGTGCTCTCCAAGGGCAGCATGGCGATGTTTGCGGATGTGTCCGATCAGATGACGGTGGAGGAAGTGCGGGATCGGTTTCTTGACTGTACCTATGACCTGATTATCGCTGAAGGGTGGAAACACGAAGGGTATCCGAAGATCGTCATCGTCCGTGAGCAAGTCGGTGAAATTCCTGTGTCTACGGACGGGCTCTTGGCAGTGGTCTCAGATCGCCAGATCGATCTTTCCGTACCGTTATTCGGCCTGGACGATGTCGTCGGCGTGGCCGCGTTGATCATGAAACAATTTCCTAAATCGCAATCTCCTCTGGAGCATGAGCTGGAAGCCTAAAGCATCCATCCTGCTGGTACTTGTCGTCGGCGCCATCGCGCTCGGCACTGTAGCCATTCCTGTCACAAACCAACCGACTTTCTGTGCCAGTTGCCATACCATCGCGCCATCCTATGAGAGCTGGGCGAAATCCTCGCATCGAGAGGTGACCTGTGTCGCCTGCCACGTGCGACCTGGCATCGAAGGCTGGCTTCGCGATAAGGCCTGGGCCGGGACGAAGGATGTCGCGATCTATTTGTTCGGCAGTCCGACCGATCCGCACAATTTGCAGGCGAAAGTCGAGTCTTCGGTGTGTTTGGGTTGTCATCGAAGCATTCTGCGGGTATCTGAGGTGGCCCCGCGCGATTTGCCGCCGCCGGTCAACGAGGTCGGTCTGATCATGAACCACCGCAAACATCTCGCCGCTTTTGCCACGCGCGGGCAGGGGGAGGGCTGCACGACGTGCCATTCTTCTGTGGTGCATGAAAAGCCGATCAAGGGGTATCCGATTGTCATGCCGCGCGGGCATTTCTCGTCCGATGCCAAACCCTGGCTTCCGGACCATCCGGAAGGTTCGTATTTGCGAACCAGGGCCCTCTCGGACTGTTTCCGATGTCACGATGGAAAGACGGAGCATGAGGGGAAGGTCGTGAGCCGGAAATGTGAAACCTGCCATCTTCCCGAGAAGATCGCCAACGCATTGCTCTTCAACTGATAGGATGCTGAAAAAGTGAGCGAGGTGGCTGGTGGATTGCTGCGGCCTTTCTGGACGAACTGTTTGAACATCCTGCTAATTCGTTGATTATGTATGTCTAAACCCGTCTTGCACGTCGAACATCTGGTGAAACAGTTCGACCAGTTCGTTGCCGTCAACGATATCTCCTTCGACATCAAGCCGGGAGAGATCCTCGGGTTGTTAGGCCCGAATGGGGCGGGGAAAACCACCACGATTCAGATGCTGCTGGGGTTGGTGACGCCGACGGCCGGTTCCATTCAGGTGTTCGGCCTCGACCTGTCGACCGACCGGGAGGCTATTCTGCAGCAGGTGAATTTTTCTTCGACCTATGTCTCCATGCCGCAGGCGCTGACGGTCGAGGAAAACCTCTGGGTGATCGCGCGGCTGTACGGTCTGTCTCAGATCCAACAGCGGGTCGATGGCATCGTGAAGCGGTTTGAGATGGAAGATGTTCGCCATAAAGTCACGCGCAAGCTGTCCTCCGGTCAAAGCACTCGTCTTGGACTCGCCAAGGCTTTTTTGACAGAGCCGAAGATTCTGTTCCTCGATGAACCGACTGCCAGTCTCGACCCCGATATCGCACAAAAGATTCGAAGCTTTCTCAAGGAAGAGCGGCGATCGTCCGGGCTGAGTGTGCTCTATACCTCGCACAACATGCATGAGATGGAAGAGATGACGGATCGGATCATCTTTCTCCAGAAGGGGAAAATTGTGGCGGAGGGGACGGCGCAGGAGATTGTGGCGCGGTTTGGACAGGCGGATCTGGAAGAAGTGTTTGTGAAGTTGGCGCGGGAAGAGTAGGAGCGCGGGCAGGCGGAGACGTTCCCTGTGCTCGCAGAACGCGCACGATAAGAAAGTGCATCGTTCGATGCGCGCAGTGGGGAACGCTTCCGCCCGCCCGCGAGATGCGCCAAACTATTTGGAGTGGAGATGGGGAAGAGGATGAAATGAAGATCCATCGAATTCATGCGTTGGTGGCGAGGTATTTGTACCTGTATCGGCGCAGCTTGCCGCGCATGATGGAAATTTTCTATTGGCCGTTTCTTGACCTGGTCATCTGGGGGTTCATTACGGTCTATCTCATGAAGTTCCAAGGAGAGATTCCTGGGGCGGTCACGTTCTTTTTGGGAGCCTTGATCCTCTGGGATGTGCTGTTTCGCGCGCAGCAGGGGATTACGATTTCGTTTCTGGAAGAGATTTGGTCGAGAAATCTCATGAACTTGTTTGCCAGTCCGCTCAAGCCGAGCGAGTTCCTGGCCGCGACGATGGTGATGAGTATCTTAAAGGTGGTCGCGGTGTCTGTGGTCATGGTCGTCTGTGCGGGTTTGTTCTACTCCTACAATATCTTTGTGATCGGGATGTGGCTCGTTCCGTTCGTGTTGAACCTCGTGATGACAGGATGGATTATCGGGGTGCTGACCACGGCCCTCATTATGCGGTTCGGCCAGGAAGCGGAAGTCTTAGCATGGAGCATGGTCTTCCTGTTCCAGCCCATCTCCTGCGTGTTCTATCCGATGGAGGTGCTTCCAGGTTGGCTGCAGGCCATTGCCTGGATGAACCCGGCTGCCCATGTCTTTGAAGGCATGCGCGCGGTGCTGAATGCCTCCGTCTCACCGATCGCCCATCTCGCATGGGCAACCGGCTTGAATCTGGTGCTTCTCGGTCTGGTCATTGCGGGGTTCCATTGGATGTTCGAGCTGTGCCGGGAACGGGGCCTGCTGGTACGTATTGGAGAGTGAGAAGGCCATGGGGTTGCATCCTGCAAGGGAGCGGATTGCCATTTTTATGAGGGCTGTGCTAGCCTAGACCACCTTTTCGCAGGGGCCTGGCGGTGAGGTGGCGCGAAAGAAACAGGCCTGCAGCATCGATGTTGCCTTGCCCGAGAATCTCGTCGGAAGTCAGACCTAAGTCGCCACGTCCTTTGCGTCTTTGGCCCGCTCCTTCCCCCGTCCCTCGAGCCTAAGACAATATCATCATACTCAAAGGAGGAACCCCAGATGGGTTCAAAGATCTACGTCGGTGGGTTGCCCTATTCAGCGACCGAGCAGGAGTTGAGTGACCTGTTCGGGCGGCATGGTTCCGTCGCGTCAGCGCGGATCATTACGGATAAGTTTACGGGACAGTCACGAGGCTTCGGCTTCGTCGAGATGTCTTCTGATGGGGAAGCCCAGGCAGCCGTTGCCGCACTGAACGGTGCGGAAATGGGTGGCCGGACCTTAACCGTCAATGAAGCGCGTCCCCAGGAGCCCCGTACGGGCGGTGGCGGCGGATTTGGTGGCGGCGGTGGTGGTGGCCGAGGCGGTGCCGGCGGCGGCAAGCGCGATCGCTACTAATCTATCTCGCGAATCGCATTGGGGGCTGTTATCGTTGAGATAGCAGCCCCTTTTTTTTCAGCCTGGCTGACGAGTCAATCGAATGACAATGTGCGATATGATGGCGACTCTGGACGCTGTCCGATCATGTTGTTCAGGAGGAATGTGGTGTCTTTTCAGGGAGCAACAATACCAAGGTCCACATCGTTAGCTGATTTATCGTCATTTTCATTTCACAAGAATCCCGTTCTCGTCGTGGAAAACTTTTGGTCGTCGGACGAACGGAAGTTCTTCCGTGAGGGCATGCAT